>NZ_CP187232.1:9627056-10001908 GCF_049674955.1 Sphaerisporangium viridialbum
CCCGGGCGATCGCCGAGCAGACGGCCGACGACTTCGACAGGTTCAAGCAGAAGGGCAACTCGTCGGCCCTGCGCACGCACATCCGCACCAGCACCTGGCACATCCCGGCCCCCTGGTTCGTGCCCTTCGACTCCGCGGAGCGCTGGCTCGTCCTCGGCCGCCCGGAGGAGCCGGCCACAGAGCCCACGGCCCCGACGACCACGGCCCCCGCGAGGAACCTGCTGTACGTCACCTCGATGGCGCAGGCCAGGCGCAGGGTCGCGCGGGCCCTCGTGGTGATCCGCCGCCACGTCGGCGACGTGAGCACCCTGGCCGAGGTCGAGGAGGTCGGGCGGTGGCTGGAGGAGTTCCATCCGCACTCTCTCGTCGAGCTCGACTACGGCGGTCTCGTCCACCTGATGGACGACGCGACACTCCAGGGCGACCAGTCCGCCGCGGAGCTCGCCGCCGCCCTCACAGGGTTGGACACGGGTCAAGAAGAACTGGCCTTCGCCATGTATCAGCGAGTGATCGTGCGCTGGAAGTCAATACAAGCCCTCGAATCGGCGAACTGAACCGCAAATCCTCGACGTGACCTGCAAAAGTAGGTAACGGGAGTCACCAGCTCGCTTCTGCGAACTGAGTAGTTTGCCGTTTTCACTGCGATACCACGAAACGTGTCGCTAGAATCACCGAGCGTGACATCAACCCGTGGACAAGGCGTTGTACTTAGAGGGCTCGCCAATCGCTCTACGTGGCTGTATGGTCACATCGGGTGATACCGCACATGGTCCAGAAAAATCCGTATGAATTGGATCATTGTGGGACATCCGTGACAAGCGCCAACACAAGTCGCAGGATCGCTGTCGCCGGTCCACGGAGGAGAGGCCGCACAAATGTCAGCTCGTACACCCGAGGCCGAGCCACTGCTCACCCCGGCGGAGGTCGCCACCATGTTCCGCGTCGACCCCAAGACCGTTACTCGGTGGGCGAAGGCGGGCAAGTTGACGTCCATCCGCACCCTTGGCGGTCACCGGCGCTACCGGGAGACCGAGGTCCGTGCGCTGCTCGCGGGTATCCCGCAGCAGCGGTCGGAGTGAGGCGGGGACCGTCACCGACCTAGGGGGGAGAACCGGCGCGCTCGCGTCACGTATGTGAGCGCGTCCAACCACACACCCATGACCACGTGAGGCGGACTTGGGCCTCCGGGGGCCGTACGGCCCCCACTGCGCGCCCGAGTGACCGTGACCGAGGCCATAGGCCAGGTGTGGGAGGCGCCGCCCGCCCGGCGCCACCTCACCAGGCCGGTGCGGGTGCGTCCCGGTGGGTAATCGGATCTAGGGCCTCCGCCGCACGGAAGCCCTATCCACCGGTCCCCGCCCGCCGCCAGAGAAGATCTAACCCGGCTCCCCGGGCCCTCGTCCGAGCTCCGGGAGCGACCCGCCTGCCAGGCCGTCGTGCTGGGCGGCGACCCCCAGCAGGGCCACCATCTGGTCGACGAGCAGGCGTTCGAGGGTCGCGCGCTCTATGTCGCGGTTCTCCAGCCAGTCGAGCCCCGCCGTCTCGACCGAGGCGATCCAGGACCTGAGCGTCGTGCGCAACACCGGGGTCGGCTCGCTCACCTGCATCTGATTCATGATCATCTTGAAGAGGCGCCGGCGCACGCCCTCGACGATCTCGCCCACCTCGCCCGCGCGGTTCGCGGGACCTCCGCGGAGCAGCGCCGCGAACCCCGCCGCGTGGTCCTCCACGAAGTCGAAGTAGCGTGTGAGCCCCGCCGCCAGCCCCTCGATGGCGGTGCCGCCGTTCACGGGGCGGAGCATCTCCTGCAGTTCCTGCGCCGCGCTGCGCAACGCCGCGACGTACAGCTCCTGCTTTCCCCCGAAGTAGTGATAGACGAGCGCCCGTGAGGCCCCCGCGGCCGTGGCCACGTCGTCTATCGACACGTCTTCCGCGTCGTGCTTGCTGAAAAGCTCCAGTGCCGCCGCCATCAGCTCTTCGCGGCGGCGGTCGACGCTCAGCCTTCGTCGTGCTGGACGCATGTCCCCGGTGCCGGAGCCATCCCGCTCACCTGGGGCCCTTGATGTCGCACCCACAATGCGCACACTATCGGAGGCGGTGCCCAATAAGCGCAGCCCCGATGACCATCTGCCGAGGCGCACAAGACACCCGTACCCTCAACGCGACTCGATCGTTTGGTCTGACAGGTGCACATCCACTCAGCGTGGGGAGAACCATGTCAGGACCGTCCATGCAGACGACCGCTCGGTACCCTTCCGATCTCGGCGCGACCGAGTCCGGGCTCGGCGACGCCCACGGGCCGCGCCCCCGGCCGACGATCCGGAACGTTGCAGAACGCGCGGGCGTCTCCAAGTCGCTGGTCTCCCTGGTGCTGAGGGGGTCCCCGCACGTCAGCGAACACCGGCGTGAGGCGGTGTTACAGGCGGCCAGAGAGCTCGGCTATCGGCCGAACGCCGTGGCGCGCAGCCTCGTCGAGGGGCGCACCCACCTGGTCGGCGCGCTCGTGGCCGATCTCCACAACCCGTTCTACGCCGAGTTCCTCGACGGGTTGCAGGAGAGCCTCCACGGTGACGGCCTCCGGCTGCTGATCGGAAGCGGCCGCTGGGACCCCGCCTTCGAGGAGGAGGCCGTCGAGGCCTTCCTGGAGCTCCGGGTGGACGGCCTCGTGCTGCTCGGGGTCGCGCCGTCCAGCGAGACGCTCGCCGAGGCGGCGGCGTACACGCCCACGGTCGTCGTGGGCGAGCGCGACGTCGAGCTCGACAGCGTGGACATCGTCGTGGACGACGACCAGCTCGGCGCCCGCCTCGCGGTCGACCACCTGGTCGAGCTCGGCCACCGGCGCATCGCGCACATCGAGGGCACGCCGTCGTCGTCCGCGCGCTTCCGCTGCGAGGGCTACCTCGTCGCGATGCGCAGGCACGCGCTGGCCCCGCACATCATGGTCGAGCACGGCGACTTCACCGAGGAGGGCGGCCGCCGGGCGGCCAGGGCACTGCTGGAGCGCGACCCGCGCCCCACCGCGATCTTCGCCGCCAACGACGTCGTCGCCCTCGGCGTGCTGGTCGCGGCGAGTGAGCTGGGGCTGCGCGTCCCCGAGGACCTGTCGGTCGTGGGGTACGACAACACCCACCTGGCCGCCGTGCACCACATCTCGCTGACCACGCTGGACCAGCCGCGACGGGCGATGGGACGGTCGGCCGCCGCCCTGCTGAGCGACCGCATCACCGACCCGGGCAAGCTGGCGAGGCTGCGCCAGGTCACGCCGCGCCTGGTGGTGCGACACAGCACCGGCCCGGCTCCAAGTGATCCCCAAGGGTAGGTCAACATCCACGGAAACGGCGCCGTCCCCGTGTTGACTCGGAGCAGGCGCCGGCCCCCCGGCGTGCCGGACCGGTCCCAAAAGGGCTGGAACGCTCGCTTGTCATGGGGGCAGCGGGTGGGCAGGCAGTGCCCGCCGGGCCAGGCGGCCGGCGTCTGACCGGGGGGTAGACATGCGTGATCCGGAACTGGTCTCCTGCGCGCAGCGCGCGGCGGCCGAGCTAGAGCGTGCGTGGGCGCACTGGCGGGCCACCCGGGGGAAGGACGACGAGGGCTCGACCGAGTCGGTCGCCAGCTACGTCGCCCACTCCATCGACCATCCGTGGGGCCGCCCGCGCGTCGTCCTCGGCCTGGACGCCGAGGACGCCAGGGAACTCGCCGCGCTGCTCCAGAAGCAGAATCTCGGCGAGCCCGCCTGGTAGCCCCCGCTCGTCCCCGTTTCGCATAGCGGCCGGTCCACCACGCGGATACGCGTAGGTTGGAGTGCGGACAGGTCGTCTTCGAAGGGGATCATCGTGACCAGTCGAGCACTGGCCGTAACGTTCCTGGCCCTGTGCGGGCTGGGCGCTTCAGCCTGTGGCGGAGCGGCGAGCACCAGCGCCGCCGAGGCCGCCGGGCCCCGGACCGCCGACATGAGAAGCGTCGCGGCGCAACCCGCGTCCAGCTCGGCACGGGCGGCGACGGCGGGCACGCCGTCCCCCGCCAAGCCGCTGGCCGGCAAGGTCATCGTGATCGACCCGGGCCACAACGGCGGGAACTACCGGCACCCCGAGGTCGTCAACAAGAAGGTCGACGTCCTCACCGAGTGGAAGCCCTGCGACACCACGGGCACCGCCACCAACGACGGCTACTCCGAGGCCGCCTTCACCTGGGACGTCGCCAACCGCATGGTCAAGCTGCTGAAGGCCAAGGGCGCCACCGTCGAGCTCACCCGCGACAGCAACACGGGCGTCGGCCCGTGCATCACCCAGCGCGCGGCCATCGGCAACAAGGCCCACGCGAACGCCGCCGTCTCGATCCACGCCGACGGCGCCCCCGCCTCGGGCCGCGGCTTCCACATCATCATGCCGAAGAAGATCAACGGGCCGGTCGACCCCGTGGTGGGGCGTTCCAAGAAGCTCGGCCTCGCGCTGCGCGAGGCGTACAAGTCCGGCACGGGCATGCCCTACTCCACGTATCTCGGCAAGGACGCGCTCGACTTCCGCAGCGACCTCGGCGGGCTCAACCTCTCCACGGTGCCGAAGGTCTTCATCGAGACCGGCAACATGCGTAACCCCACCGACGCCGCCAAGCTCAAGGACCCCGCCTTCCGGCAGCGCATCGCCGCGTCCCTCGCCGAAGGCCTGCAGAAGTACCTCGGCTGACCCCGTGGGTGGCACCGCTGGACGACGGCGGCCGTTTTGGCATGATCTAGGGCATGACTGACCTGATCCCGCGTCCGAAGGTCCTCGACCCCGCGCCAGGCTCGTTCGAGTTCACCCCTCGCGCCGCGGTGTCCGGTCCCGCCGATCTGGCCGACGCCGTACGGCTGGCGCTCGCCGTGCTCGACCTCGGCCCCGGCGACCACGGCGACCACACGGGCATCGCGCGGGCCGGCGCGGCTCCGGGCGGGGCTCAGACGGCGCACCAGGCCACGATCAGCGTCGAGCCTGATCTGAGTCTCGGTCCCGAGTCCTACGCCGTGACAGTGGATCCTGAGGCCGTACGGATCGCCGCAGGGGGCGCGGCGGGCGCGCTGTACGCGGGCCAGACGCTCCGGCAACTGTTGCCCGCCGACGCATTCCGCTCCGTGCCGCTGCCCGGCGCGCGGTGGCCGGTCCCGTGCGGGCGGATCGAGGACGCGCCGCGCTTCTCGTGGCGGGGCGCCCACCTCGACGTTTCCCGACATTTCATGCCGAAGCGTGAAGTGCTGCGCCTGATCGACCTGCTGGCGGTCCACAAGCTCAACCGCCTCCACCTGCACCTGGCGGACGACCAGGGCTGGCGGGTGGAGAGCCGGGCCCATCCGCTGCTGCACGAGATCGGATCGCACCGGGCACGCACCACCACCAGGCACTTCCACGGCGAGACCGAGTACGACGACACCCCGCACGGCGGGTTCTACACCCTGGCCGACCTGTCGGAGATCGCCGCCTACGCCCGCGCGCGGGCCGTGACCGTCGTGCCGGAGATCGACGTCCCCGGTCACGCGTCCGCGATCCTCGCCGCGTACCCGCACCTCGGCGCCGACCCGGCGAGTCGGCACGACGTGCTGGACCGCTGGGGGATCTCCCCCGCGATCCTGTCCCCGCTGCCCGGCACGATCGACTTCCTGGCGACGGTGTTCGCGGAGATCGTCGAGGCCCTCGGCCCCGTGCCGTACTTCCACATCGGCGGCGACGAGTGCGTGCTCGACGACTGGGCGGCCTCGGCCGAGATCGAGGCCCATCGGGAGTCGCTCGGGCTCGCCACCCCCGGCGACCTGCACGCGTGGTTCCTGCGCGGGCTCGCCGACGTGCTGGCCGGCCTCGGTTCGCGCGCCGTGGTCTGGGATGAGGCGTTCGTGAGCGGGATGCTCCGCGAGGACACGGTCGTCATGCCGTGGCGGGGCGTGGAGGTCGGGCGGCGGGCGGCCGCCGCCGGGCACGACATCGTGGCGACCTCGGTGTTCCCCCTGTACTTCGACTACGCCGAGGCCGCGTCGCCCGAGGAGCCGGTGGCCATCGGCGACACGATCACCGTCGCGGACGTGGCGGCCTTCGAGCCCGTGCCCGCGTCGTGGACGCCGGCGGAGGCGGGCCGGGTGCTGGGGGCGCAGTTCCAGCTATGGACCGAGCGCATCCCCGACGGGCGCACCCTGGACTACCGGGCCTGGCCGCGCGGCTGCGCCATGGCCCAGGTGACCTGGTCGGGCGACGCCGAGGGCTTCGCCGCGGCGCTGCCCGCGCATCTCGGCCGGCTGGACGCCTACGGCGTGGAGTACCGGCCGCCGGCGGGGCCCCGTCCGTGGCAGCGCGGGGGCACGGGCGTCAGGCGGCACCGGCCGGGCGCGGTGGCGGTGGCCGAGGTGATGCGCCACCTGGAGGAGCTCACCCACGCGGCGGACTCCACCCGCCCGAGCCTGGGCTAGGAGACCTGGTAGCCGGCTTCCTCGATCGCCGCGCGGATGGCCGCGTCGTCGAGGGGGCCGCCTCCCGACACCTCGACCCGCCCGCTCCCGAGGTCGACCTCGACGCCGGTGACACCCGGCACCTCGCCGACCTCCTCCTTGACGGAGCTGACGCAGTGGCCGCAGGTCATTCCGGTGACGGTGTATGTGCTGGTGGTCATGGGTCCATCCTCCTCACATGCGTACCCAACCAGGGTATGGCATGGCGGCGCTAGCCGCCGACCCGGCCCACCACCTCGCGGACCGACGAGTAACCGTGGCGGCGCAGCCTGCGGGACAGGTCGCGGTTGATCCGCCACGCCCAGAGCGGGCCCTCGTAGATCATGCCGGTGTAGCCCTGGACCAGCGTGGCCCCGGCCAGCAGGCGCTCCCAGACGTCGTCGACGTCCTCGACGCCTCCGACCGAGACCAGGGTGACGCGGTCGCCCACCCGCGCGCGAAGCCTTCTCAGCACCTCCAGCGAGCGCGCCTTGAGCGGCCGCCCCGACAGCCCGCCGGTCTCGGCCGCCACTGCCGCCTCGGCCTTGGACACGCCTTCCCTGCCGACGGTGGTGTTGGTGGCGATGATGCCCGCGAGGCCCAGCTCGACCGCGAGGTCGGCGACGGCGTCGACGTCCTCGTCAGCGAGGTCAGGGGCGATCTTGACGAGCAGTGGCGTGCGCCCCGCGACCTGCCGCACTTCCTTCAGCAACGGCCGCAGGAGCTCGACCGCCTGGAGGTTGCGCAGGCCGGGGGTGTTCGGGGAGCTGACGTTCACGACGAGGTAGTCGGCGAGCGGCGCGAGCTTCCTGGCACTGGCGACGTAGTCGCGCACGGCCAGCTCCTCGGGGATGACCTTGGTCTTGCCGATGTTCACCCCGACCACCACGGGCAGGCCGCGGGGCCTGCGCAGGCGCCGCGCGGCCTGCTGGGCGCCGCGGTTGTTGAAGCCCATGCGGTTGACGATCGCCCGGTCGGACACCAGCCGGAACAGCCTCGGACGAGGGTTGCCCGGCTGGGCGTGGGCGGTGATCGTCCCCACCTCGACATGGCCGAAGCCGAAGGCCGCCAGGGCTTCCACACAGCCGGCGTCCTTGTCGAAGCCCGCCGCGAGCCCGAAGGGGCTCGGGAAGTGGACCCCGAAGGCCTGGATGCGGAGCGCCTCGTCGTGTGGCGCCAGCCTCTGGTAGAGCAGGCGCTTCACGACGGGGGCGAGCGAGAGGACCCGGAGCGCGCGAATGGTCAGATGGTGCACCGTCTCGGCGTCGAACCGCCGGAGCACCTGCGCGAAGAGCAGTCGATACATCACCGATCAGGGTAGCCGGGATCAGTTGAGGCTCGGATCGCGGTCCGTCCGGGGCGAGGCCAGCCGGATGGTCTTCCAGCTCTCCGGTGGAACGATGTCATGCCAGTCCTCCTGGCTGATGCTCAGCCGATGGTCGAACTCCAGCAGCCGGAGCAGGCGCAGTACCCGCCGCGAGGGCCGGACGATCGTGAGCGTGCCACCGTGATCGCGCATGCACCGGTCCAGCCACTTCAGCGCGCGGACCCCCGAGCAGTCGAGGAAGGTCACGTGGGCCAGGTCGAGGTTCACGTGAAGCGGCCGGTGGCGGGCGAGCAGTACGGGAAGGTGCCGGCGCAACTCCGCGGCGCCCTCGAAGTCGAGGTCGCCGTGCAGAGTCATCCCCATCGCCATCCGCGGCGGAGGATCGTACGAAGTGATCACTATCACGATCGGCCTGGCCCTCAGGCCGGGGGTGCCTGTTCGCCGAGGATCTCCGCGGCCAGGTCGGCGACGCGGCGCCGGCTGTCGCGTGCCCGCTTGCGCAGGCCGGTGAAGGCCTGGGCGGCGGTCAGATCATGCTTGCCCATCAGATACCCGATCGCCCGCTCGATCACGATGCGGTAGTCGAGTGCGTACTGGAGCTGGTCGGCCAGCGCGCTCTTCTCCTCGGCCTTCACCGCCGCCGCGAGCACCTCCTCGATGACGTGCGCGTACGCGAGGAGGGCCTGGGTGTCGGACTCCTCCCAGTCGTGGGGCTCTGCCTGGTAGACGTTGAGGGTGCCGACCGGCCCGTCCCCCAGGCGTACGGGAACCCCCGCCACCGCCCGCACGCTCGGGTGCAGCAGCTCGGCCAGGTCGGGCCATCGCTCGTCGGTCTGGACGTCACGCGTGGTCACCGCGGCGTTGTTGAAGAACGCCGACACGCATGGTCCCCGTCCGATCGCCGCCTGCGCGTGCTCCAGGCTGCGCCCGGCCTCGTCGGTCGTCACCAGATAACGCAGCGCCTTGCCCTCATCGGCGAACATCAGACCCGCCCCGGCATAGCCGAACAACCGGTCCACCACGCGCACGATGCGTTCCAAGTGGTGTACGACCCCGGTGGCCTCCGAGGCCTTCTGCACGCCTCTGAGGCTCGCGACCAAGGACTCCGGATCAATACGTGTCATTTCCCATCCTCTTGAGAACCTCACCCCTGCGCCGGCTCATGGAGAGGCATGCGTGATCGCATGGCATCTGCCCGAAATCGGGCACAACAGTCCCGCTTTCGCGAGCGCCGGGGAGTGACAACCCGAACAACCCGGATCGCCTAAGGATCCGGGGGGCGAAATCAGGAACGCCGATCACACCGTCCGTCGGACGGAGGAAATCGACGAGCGCGGCCGGCGATGTGCGGAGCCACAGCGCGCTTGACATGGTCAACGCCCGTGCCAATGGCGGTGCCACCTCCATTTGAGGAAGCTCCGCGGACACAGGGCGGAATGATCTGCGACAAAGCGTAGTGCGGCACGATGACTCTGGCCAAGTGGTTCACCCACCTGGTCGAAAATCGAGGTGTCGAACGGCGTTGGCCTCGCTCGTACGGCTTCCGCGTCCTCGTCCGCGCAGTGTGGCTCGGACGGGCGCGTGGCCGCAGGTGAGCGATCAGGTTCGCTCCGCGACTACTGGATGCAATTAGATGCATGCGACCCCGCACGGGTGTGCGATGCCGCAAGCAGGATTAGATCACATGTTCGAGGCTTCTGTGACATTTCTACTACGACGCCTTGTCAGCCTATGCGCTGGCCGGTCGTCGTGCGGCACGGGCGCGGCGCAGGGCCCTCACGGGCGCACCCGTGGGCGGAAAGTCGCAGGTCAGAGCTTTAATTAGGAATATTTCCATTTTAGGCGCCTTCGGCGGCAGGCCCGGGCAGGAGGCCCACCACGGCACGCTTCACGGCGATGGTGTAGTCGTGAAGACCGGGCAGGTTCCGGCGGACGACGCCCGGCCTGATCGCTTTACAGGAAGGACCACATCGGTGACCAACACATCCGCTGTCGCGAGCCCGGTGGACTTCTCCGTTCACGGTGACTACGGGCTGAAGTCCTCCACCGGGGCCAAGGGCGACTTCACCCGGCCGCCGTACAGCTTCAGGGATCGGGTGACCGCGGACGGGAGCAGCGGCTACCCCGCCGAGCCGGGCCGCTACCACCTGTACGTCTCGTCAGCCTGCCCCTGGGCTCACCGGTCGATCATCGTCAGGGCGCTGAAGAAGCTGGAGAACGTCGTCTCGCTGTCGGTCGTGGACCCGGTCCGCGACGGCCGGGGATGGGCGTTCCGCGAGGGCCCTGGGTACACCGCCGATCCGGTCAACGGCTTCACGCTGCTGCGCGAGGCCTACGAGGCCAGTGACCCCGGCTACGACGGCCACGTGTCCGTGCCGGTGCTCTGGGACCGTCAGACCGGGCGCATCGTCAGCAACAACTTCCCCGACATCACGATCGACCTCGGCACCCAGTTCGAGCGGTGGGCCGACACCGGTGTCGACCTCTACCCCGCCGCTCTCAGGCCGGAGATCGACGCGCTGAACGACCGGATCTACGCCACGGTCAACAACGGCGTCTACCGCTGCGGCTTCGCCGTGAGCCAGGAGGCCTACGAGGAGGCCGTCGCCGAGCTCTTCGCCACCCTCGACGACCTCGAGAAGCGCCTCGGCACCGGCCGCTACCTGCTCGGCGACCGGCTCACCGAGGCCGACGTACGGCTGTGGGTCACGCTCGCGCGTTTCGACGCGGTCTACGTCACCCACTTCAAGGCCAACCTGCGCCGCCTGGTGGACTACCCGAACCTCTGGGCGTACGCCAGGGATCTCTACCAGCGCCCCGCCTTCGGGGGGACCACGGACTTCGACCACATCAAGCGGCACTACTACGGCACCCACCCGCAGATCAACCCGACCCGGATCGTGCCGGCCGGTCCTCTGCTCGACTGGAACGCCCCGCACGGCCGCGAGGGCCTCTCGTCCTGACGGCCGGGTCCCCGGGAGAGCCCGGCATCGCCCGCCACCTGTCGGCGGCCTTCGGTCAGTTCACCGACGAGGAACGGCAGGTCATCGAGCGCTTCCTCACCGGCAGCATCGACGACGATCAACGCGCGCCACGAGTCGACGGCCGGTCGCGACGGCGATAGCCGTCCGATGGACGGTGGTTGATACCCGTTTGCAGCGGGGGGTCAAGGCGATTGCAAGCGGCCGATCACATACTGCGGTCATCACGAAACAGAGAGGACCGCTCCGATGACGATCACCCGCACCCTCACCGGCCTCGCCGTAGCCGCCGCCTTCGTCGCGATCGCCCCCGCCGCCGCCCAGGCCGGCACCGGCGCATCGGACGCGGCCACCGCCTCGGCCTCCTCCTCCCTCTGGGGCACGTACTACGCCCCCGGTCACCGGGCCAAGACCTCCGGCTCCCTGTCCGCCACGGGCGAGGACCACGAGGTCATCCCGACCGCCGACACCGTGAAGATCTCCGGCAAGGTCACTGACCTCACGCGCGGCTCGTCGTGCGGCCTCGCGGTCTTCCGCATCACCTACCGCGACAGCTCCGGCAACCTGCCCTTCAAGCACCACACCGTCCGCGACTGCACGTACGGCTCGCCGAAGGCCTTCACCTTCAGCTACCCGGACGTGTACGAGGTCGAGCTGAAGGTCTGCTCCGAGGCCAAGTCCGCCCAGCCCTCGCTGAACTGCCTCTACGCGGGCACCTGGAAGGTCCTCTACCTGTCCAAGTAACCGCTCAGAAGTCGAAGCACTCCAGATGGATGCGGCGGTTCGGGACACCCGCGCGGCGGAGGGCGTGACGCGCCGCCATCGTCATCCCGGTGGGACCGCAGAGGTACACGTCGTGGACGGCCAGCCCGGGGATCAGGGTCCGCAGGGCACGCCCGGTCAGCGGCACCGTACGTCCGCCCGACATCTCGTCGACGGTGTAGTGGACCGTGGCCCCGCGCGCGGCGGCGATGGCGTCCAGCTCGTGGCGCAGCACCAGATCCTCGTCGCGGCGTGCCATGTAGACCAGGGTCACCTGGCCGGGCAGCGTCTCGAAGAGCGTGCGCAGCGGGCTGATGCCTACCCCACCGCCTATGAGCAGCACCTGGGGCCTGCGGCGGCGCGCGGCGGTGAGCGCCCCGTACGGCCCCTCGGCCCACACGCGGGTGCCGGGGCGCAGGGCGGCCAGCGCCCGGCTGTGGTCCCCGACCGCCTTGACGGTGATGCGCAGGAACCTCGCGTTCGCGGGGGCCGACAGCGAGTACGGATTGGCCGTCCACCACAGGCCGGAGGCCAGGAAGCGCCAGCGGAAGAACTGGCCGGGCTCCGCGCCGAGCTCGTCCAGGCGCTCGCCGGTCAGGTAGACCGACACCACGGTGGGCGACTCCAGGCGGACCCCGGCCACCCGCAGCCGGTGGCGCAGGGCGCGCCGCACGGGGGTGAGGAAGCGATACCAGACCAGGGCCAGCGATACCGAGACGTACAGGGCTCGCCAGAGCACGCTCGCGACGACGCTCCCGGCGAAGTCCGGGCCCGTGAGCTGGTGGGCGAACGCCAGGAAGACGGCGCCGTAGGTGACGAAGTGCAGGTAGTGCCAGATCTCATACCTCATCCCGCGCCGGACGGCCCGTACCGAGATGATCGCGACACCGGCCAGCAGCAGGAGGCCGGCGGTCGCTTCCAGCACGGCGGGGCCGTCCAGGATCAGCGTGACCGTCACTCGCGCCACGCCGGTGCCCGAGCGGGCGACGTGGGCCGCGATCGCGAAAGCCATGTGCGCCGCTGACAGGACGATGGTGCAGCGGCCGCCCATCCCGTGCCAGCGGGCCAGGCGGTCGGTGCCTACCCCGCGGTCCAGCACGGGCACACGCGACACCAGCCCGAGCAGGACGGCGCAGGCGTAGCCCGCGAGCAGGCCGGTGAGCCGTCCTGCCCAGCCGAGCCAGCCGGCGAGCCCGGCGACCGAGGCCAGGCCGGACCAGCATCCCGCCGTCGCCAGGGCCGCTCCCCCGTAGATCAGGACGAGCACCAGGGTCCGATGCGCTCCCCGGGCGGGTGGCCGTCCGGCCGGGGAGCGCCTGGCGCGCGGCCGCGTCCGCGCGCCCCCCACGGCCCCGGCCGGACGGGGTCCTCTCCCCATCCCGTCCGAGCCGCCACTTCTCGCGGTCTCGGCCGGGCGGGTACTTCTCCCCATCCCGTCCGAGCCGCCACTTCTCGCGGTCTCGGCCGGGCGGGTACTTCTCGTAGCCTCGGCCGGACGGGCGCTTCTCCCGGTTTCTGGAGGTCGCGCACGCGCGCTTCTCACGGCCTCAGCCGGGTGAGCTGGGCCGCGTGGAGCTTCTCCATCGACTCGGCGAAGGCCATGGTCTCCCGGTCGGCGCCCGACCCCTGCTCTCCTCGGGCCACCACCACGGACTGGCTGAGGTACTCACGCGCGTCCTGCCTGAAGAGCCGGTCGAACGCGGCGCCGCTCGCCTTGTTCAGGACCGCGAAGTCGGCGGCGGTCACCATGCCCGGCATGTCGTGCCCGTCATGCTCATTGGACTCCGGCACGCCCGCCCGCCGCAGCAGCTCGCGCAGCCGATGAAGCGTCGTACGGCGGTCGCCACAGGCCTCCGCGGCGAAGCGCCTGACGTCCGGATCGGCGGACTTCGCCGGGGCCAGTTCGAGCAGGCGCACCGCCTGCTCGGTCATCGGGATCATCAGCTGCAACCACGCGATGTCGGTGACGTTGAACGAGCCCGTCGTGTCCGCCGTGACGCCCGAAGCTGTGTCCGCCGTCGCGCGGACCGCCTGCGCGGGCAGGTGGTCCGCGGCCGAATGGGCGGTCGGGCCTGCGGCGACACAGCGCGTCACCAGTAGCCCTGTGAGTACCGCGAGCACGGGTAAGCCGATGGCGGCCGTCTTCATCGCATCCCCCTCTTGCTCGGTTGGTCTCGGTTGGTCTCGGGTCGTCTCGGTTGGTCTCGGGCGCCTGTGTCAGGGGGTGCCGTCGGCGCCGCACTTGACGATCGGGCGGATGCAGTCACGCACACGCCGCTCCATCTCCGCCTCGGGCCAGGCGTTGAAGAAGTCGCCGTGCATCGTGTAGCCCGGTCCCGACGCCAGCCGGAACGCGGCCGGGTTGCCGCTGACGGGGTAGCGCAGCACCATGCGGAGCTTGGGCACGATCACCGGGTGCGACGCCGGGCAGGCGTTCCCCACCGGGTACGACATGTGGCTCTTGTGGTCGGCGGAGTCCAGGTTCTTGCCGTCCCAGCAGTGCGGGAAGTCCAGGTAGCTCTCCAGCATCTTGCCCGCCGGGCAGTTGACGAAGTTCTTGGACGAGCCGACCTCCCCGGCGTGCAGGCACGACCAGCGCGCGCTGCTGGTGCTGTCCGCGCCGGTGGCCTTGGCGTTGCCGGCCACGATCCTCAGCCCCTGCGGGAGCGCGCGGGTCTTCGCCATCGCGCTGTCGCTGACGCCCTCGCCCAGGTAGTAGAACGTGGTGCCGGTGGGCTCGACCGCTTTGTCCCCGTTGTAGAGGGTGGGCACCCAGTACGACGACAGGTCGGCCTTCGGGCTGCAGGTGCTGTTGCCCTTCAGCAGGGTCGTCAGCGTGGAGTCGGCGTCAGTGGAGGTGTTGCCGAAGAAACTGTGCATGTGCGAAGCGCCCGCGAGGCCGGGAAGCACGATCGGGTCGTCGGCAAGGCGATGGGTGAACGGGCACTCGGCAACGAACTCGGCCACCCGCAAGGCGCCGGGCGGCACCGGGCCCTTGCTCGGGTCGCCGCTCGGGGCCGGCTTGGTCGGCGAGGCGCTCGGGGCGGGCTTGGTCGGCGAGGCGCTGGGGACGGGCTTGGTGGGGCTGCCGCTCGGAACCGGCTTGGTCGGCGAGGCGCTCGGCTCGGGCTTGGCCGAGCCGGTCCCGAAGACCTGGAACTCCCACAACGAGACGCCGTACTGGCTGGACCGCTTGGTGGCGTAGAGCCGTACGTACCGGCCGCTGCCCGACACGTTCAGGGTCTGCACGCCGTCGACGCCGGCCGTCGTGGACCGGATCGTCTTCCACTGCCCGCCCCCGTTGGAGACCTGGATGGTGAAGGCGGTGGCGTAGGCGTGCTCCCAGTTCAGCACGATCTTGCTGATCGTGCTGGTCGCGCCCAGGTCGACCTGGAGCCACTGGGGGTCGCTGAACTTGCTCGACCAGCGGGTGCCGGCCTTGCCGTCGACTGCGGCCGACGGCGACAGATCGCCCCTCTCGCTCGAAGACGCGGTGGCGGTGCGCCCCTGCGAGAGCGGAGCCTCGGCCGCGCCGGCCGGGACCGTGACGTTCATCAGGCAGGCGCTCAGGACGGCGGCCAGGGCGCTCAGGAGCGTGGCTCGGCGGCCTGCTCGGCGACCTGGCGAAGTACCGCGCGGAATGGTCTTACCCATGCTGATCAGGTCCTTCGTACAGGGAGTCGGAATGGGGAGCCGTCACGTCCGGCGGCCGGACGCGTTCGCTCCTGCACAGGAGACCGGGGGGCGGGCGGGCGACAACAGAAACCTTGACAAGAACCCCGAATTTTCGTTGTCCGAGGGTGGCTCGCCGGGTCTCCTCTCAGGAGGGACTCCTCGTAGGTGGAGAGGATCGTCCCTTGTCGAGAGAATTGCCCGACCCGACGCAGGGACGACTGACAGGGAGCGGAGCGCGATGCCCGGAACCGGTAGGGGCGGACCTGACACGGCGATGGTGTCGGCCGCCCGCGACGGAGACCAGCAGGCACTGGACGCTCTGGTGGCCGATTCGCTCCCGCTCGTCTACAACATCGTCGGCAGGGCCCTGAACGGGCACAACGACGTCGACGACGTGGTCCAGGAGACCCTGCTGCGGGTGGTCCGCGCCCTTCCCGACCTGCGGGACCCGAAGGCGTACCGCTCCTGGCTGGTGGCGATCGCCGTCCGCCAGGTACGCGACCACGAGCAGGACCGGCGGACCACGCAGAACCGCAGGGCCGACCTGGACACCGCGACCGAGGTGCCCGACCCGGAGTCGGACTTCGCCGCCGTGACCGTCCTGCGGCTCGGGCT
The DNA here is from genome assembly GCF_049674955.1 of Sphaerisporangium viridialbum. Classification (GTDB taxonomy): domain Bacteria; phylum Actinomycetota; class Actinomycetes; order Streptosporangiales; family Streptosporangiaceae; genus Sphaerisporangium; species Sphaerisporangium viridialbum. The sequence goes on from NZ_CP187232.1 coordinate 9,642,862, forward strand.
CACCGACCAGCGCCGCGAGGTCGCCGAGGCCACCCGGTGGCTCGACAACGACGACCGGTCGCTTCTTGCCCTGTGGTGGCTGGAGGAGACCGGCGAGCTCGGCCGCGCGGACCTCGCCGGCGCGCTCGGCCTGTCCGGCCGCCACGCCGCCGTACGCGTGCAGCGCATGAAGGAACAGGTCCAGACGGCTCGTACGGTCGTGCGAGCGCTAAGTGCGGACTCCGGGTGCCCCGAGCTGCGTACCCTCACCTCGAACTGGGACGGTGCGCCGAACCCGCTGTGGCGCAAGCGCTTCGCCCGGCACGTGCGCGGCTGCCCGATCTGCGGGCGGCGCGCCGCCGGGCTGCTGCCCATCGACCGGCTGCTCAGCGGGCTGCCGCTGCTGCCCGTGCCGGCCGGCTTCCTGCTGGACCACATCCAGGTCATACCGCCCGCCACCGACGCGATCAGGCATGTCGCCTCGCAGCTCTTCGCGGGGCGCGGCGCGCACCGGGCATCCCACGCCGCCGGCTCGCGGGGGCCGCTGTCCTCCATACCGCACGGTCCGGCCGCGGCGGCCGGCGTGGCCGCGGTCGTCGTCGCCGCCGTGGTGGCCGGGCATCTCGCCACCACGCCCGCCCCGGTGGCCGAGCCCGTCGTGGAGCCTCGGACGACCTCGAAGGTGCTGCCGTCGCGCTCGCCGTCCGCGACCCCCTCCCCCTCCCCGTCCCCGAGCCGGCGCGAAGCCCCCCGCGAGCCGGCTCCCGTGGGGGTGTCGGCCAAGAAGGGGGTGGGAGTGTGGAAGATGCCCGGCGTCAGCACGGCGCTCGCCAAGTCGGGCGCGAGCTGGTACTACACCTGGAACACGAACCACGACGGCGTCAGCACGTCCAATTCGGTGGAGTTCGTCCCCATGGTGTGGGGAGCCGCCAGCGTCACGCCCGCGAAGCTCGCCGAGGCCAAGCGGGCCGGCCCGTACCTGCTCGGATTCAACGAGCCCGACCTGCCCGCCCAGGCCAACATGAGCGTGGAGAAGGCGCTGTCCCTGTGGCCCAAGCTCATGGCCGCCGGGCGCGTGCTGGGCAGTCCGTCCGTGGCGTTCGGCGGGGACAAACCCGGTGGGTGGCTCGACCGCTTCATGTCGGGAGCGGCCGCCCGCGGGTACCGCGTGGACTTCGTCGCGGTGCACTGGTACGGCTCCGACTTCCGTACGGATAACGCGGTCGCCCAGCTCAAGTCCTACCTGCGGGCCATCTACAAGCGCTACCACAAGCCGATCTGGCTCACCGAGTACGCGCTGGTCGACTTCTCGAACGGCACCCGCTACCCCGGCGACGCGCGGCAGGCCGCCTTCCTCACCGCCTCGACCAAGATGCTGTCCTCCCTGCCGTACGTGCGACGCTGGGGGTGGTTCGGCCTGCCGTCCTCGCCCACCGAACCGAACAGCGGGCTCTTCCGGCACGACGGGGCCGCGACGCTGACGGGCCGCGCCTTCCAGTCGGCCCGCTGACCTCTCTGCTCCTACGCTCGTTCGAGTTTCCAGACGGTGTCGCGGGAGGCTTCGTAGACCCGGTCGAACTCCTCCTGGTATTCGGCGACGGGCAGAACCTCGCCCTGGGCGGCCCGAAGGCGGTGAAACGGGTCCGAGAGTCATCCAATTCAGCGCGCGGAGCTGTCTTCATATCCAGGGTCGTCGAGGTAGCGGAACGCCTCGTGGGCGGATTTCACGCTGTCCTTCAACGCCTGTTCCAAACGGTCGGCGTCCTCGGCGAGTATCGCGATCTCGGGCATGGCCAGCCTGTCTGATCCGGCTTCCGCCAGCAGTTCCTCGTAACGGGGCAGCCGTTCGCGCAATGCCTCGATCTGGTTGCGGGCGTGATACGCGCGCTCGGCCTGCGCGATATGACGGGAGTATCGCTCCAGCGCCTCGACCCGGGCCGTGACCGCGGCCTCGCTCGCCGCGAGCACCCGTTCCAGCGGGCTCACCACCGCCGACACCTCGTGCGAGACGTCCGTACCGACGATCTCGGCGTGTTCGGAACGCAGAGCGGAAAGCTTGGCCAGCAGGCGTGCTATCTCCCACTCGTGGGCGGGGAGGATCACCGCGTTGCCGAGATCGTCCATCAGGCCCTCCTGATTCACCCGCGACCGCAGGACCGAATCGACCGCCGTCCTGGAACGGGCGAGAAGCTCCCTGCTCGCCGCGTCGAAATCCTCGGGAAGGAGAAAACGGCCCTGGTACCGGCGGGCGTGCCCGTACACGATCCGCTCCGGTATTTCGTCCTCCTCCTGTGCGTTCGACCCGCCACCCATGAGCAGATAGGCCACCAGCACGCCGCCCATGAGAAGCACGAACACGGCCGTGCCGATCAGGCGGCTGAACAGCATGAGCACGATGGCGAATGAGGCCAGGCCCGCGCTGACGACGCGAATGCGACGCGGAATTCGCGGACCGCCGAAGTCCGCCTGGTGCTCGGGGGTCCATCCGGCGCGGATACGGGATAGAAGCCGCTCGTTACCGCGCAACATGTTGGCCACATCCCACGGCACATCCGGATCCACAATCGTGCCGATCCGTCGTTCTCCGGGCGGGCCACCACGGGTTACGACCACGCGAGTCCCCCTCCTCGGCCTGCCGTGATCATACGCCTTACTGTTCCGCCGAATCAGGTGGCGACCCGACGTCATGAAAAGGCACTGGAAAGGATCACCCCGTGCCGATGGGATTCACGCCGCTGAGCAAGAAAATATCCGGCTCCATGGCCCGGCCTCCACCCGGCGCCACCACGAGAACTCCGAACCTTTGCCAGTTGCGTCATCTCCGGTACGACACCGCTCGCCGGCCCGGCACCTTTTGACGGCCCGGCACCTATACAGACCGCCGAGGGCATGGAGGCGCCGAATCATGGGACAACCATGGAACACTCTGGCCGCCTCGCGGCATTCGGTAATCAGTTGATCGAAGTCCACCTCTGGCTCCGCGAAGAGCTGGCCCGGCTCCGTGAGAACGTCGACTCCTACCTCGACGGCCACGGCGATACGAGGAAAAGCGCATCGTCACGGCCCTCAACTCGCTGAACGAGCCGAACTGGGCCGCCTCAAACCCCGCGTTCCTCCTGACCACCGCCCCAGGCCAGGCAGGCACGTCCGAGGCATAGGTTCAGCCGGTACGGCCGGGTCGGCTCTGCCACGGGGGTATGGCATAGAACGGGATCATGAGCAGCCACACACCGGCCGACCGCCTCACCCTGGCCATCGAGCAGGACCGGGTGCCCGATCTCCACGCCGTCGTCGCCGTCCGGGACGGCGAGGTGGTCCTGGAGCACTATGGCGAAGGCGAGGACTTCATCCTGAACGAGCCCCTCGGCCACGTGCGCTTCACACCCGGCACGCTTCACGACATCCGCTCGGTCACCAAGAGCGTCGTCGGCCTCCTGTACGGCATCGCCCTGGCCGACGGCCATGTCCCGGAGCCGCACGAGTCATTGCTGGCGCACTTCCCCGAGTATCCGGACCTCGCGGAGGACCCCCGACGGGCCGTGCTGACGGTCGAGCACGCGCTCACGATGACGCTCGGCCTGAAGTGGAACGAGAACGTCCCCTACACGAGCCCCGCCAACAGCGAGATCGCGATGGAACTCGCTCCCGACCGCTTCCGCTACATCCTGCGACAGCCGATCGTGGACGAGCCCGGCGTCCGATGGTCCTACTGCGGAGGCGCCTCGGCGCTGGTGGCGCGGCTCATAGAGGAGGGCACCGGGCTGGCGCTGGAGGACTACGGCCGTGCCAAGCTGTTCGAGCCCCTGGGGATCGCGGACTTCGCCTGGTCGACCGGCGAGGACGGGACGGCTCTGGCCGCCTCGGGGCTGCGGCTGACCCCTCGCGGCCTCCTCGCGATCGGACGGCTGGTGCTCGACGGGGGTCGCGGCATCGTTCCCGCGTCCTGGCTGGCGACGGCGCTGCGCCCTCACGTGCGGCTCGGCGACGGCTCCTCGTACGGCTACCACTGGTACATGGGCGACACGTGGGTGGGCGGGTTCGGCAACGGCGGCCAGCGGCTCTACGTGGCGCCCGGGCTGGACCTCGCGGTCGCCATCACCGCGGGACAGTACGACTTGCCCAACCAGCCGACCGCCTCGGTGGTACTCGACGAGGTGATCCTGGCGGGGATCGAGACCTGAACCACACCCACGGCAGCCTTTGCCATCAAGGTATTCATGCCAATCAGAGGTCCGAATGCCGCCGGATCCGCAGTGGGTGAAACGACCACGATGAGCGTCATGAACAACAACCTTGACGGCAAAGTAGCGCTGGTGACAGGCGGCAGCCGCGGTATCGGCGCGGCCGTGGCATTGCGCCTGGCCGAGGACGGCGCCGACGTGGCGTTCACCTATCAGCAGAACACCGAACGGGCCGACGCGGTGGTCGACCAGATCAAATCCATCGGACGGCGTGCGCTGGCCATACAGGCGGACAGCGCGGACATCGCGGCCGTGACCGCGGCGGTGGACCGGGCCGCCACCGAGTTCGGCCGGCTCGACATCCTCGTCAACAACGCGGGGGTCTACCTGACCGGCCCGCTGGCAGAACTCGGGTTGGAGGAATTCGAGTCCACCGTCGCGGTCAACGTACGAGCTCCGTTCGCCGCGTCGAAGGCCGCCGTCGACCACATGGCCGGCGGCGGCCGGATCGTCAACATCGGCAGCAACACCGCCGAGCGGGTGGTGTTCCCGGGCTTCGCCCTTTACTCGATGAGCAAGACCGCCCTCATCGGGCTGACCAAGGGTCTGGCCCGCGAACTCGGCCCGCGTGGGATCACCGTCAACATGGTGAACCCCGGCCCGACCGACACCGACCTGAACCCGGCCGACGGCCCCCACGCCGGCATGATCAGAGACTTCACCGCCCTCGGCCGCTACGGCACCCCCGCCGAAATCGCCGCCGCCGTCGCCTACCTCACCGGCAACGACGGCCAGTACGTAACAGGCGCGATGCTCAACGTCGACGGAGGATTCAACATCTGACCCGCCACACCGGCCGTAGACGGTGAGGCTGTTGCGTACGTACGGCTGAAGTGCGAGAACGTCACCCAGAGAGCGATGCCCCGGAGCCCCCGGGGCATCGCCCCCTTATGCCCGAACCCATGTTCGCGGGACTCGAATTCCTCAGTGCGCGCTTCGGAATCGACTTCGCCGAGAACGACTCCCCGGGTCCAGTTGCGTGGAATCGTCAACCGGCGAACAATTCCCACTTGAGCACCACTTAGGCTAGCTGGAAATCGGCGTGCCGGCCTTCGGCCTCGCAAGGGCGATGCTTACTCACCGACAGACCGCCTGGAGCGCGGATCAATGACGAGTGCCATCACGAGTCGTACCACTGTGATGACAATCGCAGGACCGATCATGAAGATCCATGGGCCAAGTGCGTTAGGCCCAAAGACGCTGATCAGAAGCGTCAGCAAGATCGATAAGCCGATGAACACAGTGAGGTAGACGATCTTACGCAAGGCGCGGGATGAATGAATCAGAAGCGCCCCGATGGCCAGGAGCAGCGGGGGACCATACATCGCGACCGCTCCGCCCAGAAACACGTTTCGGCTCCCTCACGTGTGGCGCTGACCCCTCAGAGTGATGTTCTCATGATGCGGGGATCACCAGGCAGTTTCGGAACAACCGGGACTGAGGCATGACCGGCGCCACTCCCTCTACGACAAGGTGTCCTATCCGGGAGCACTTCAGGGCGGCTGGACACGCGCCTCAATCGCAAGCAGGGCTCCTCGAGACTGGAACCAGGAACAGAGGCGCCCGCAGCCGAGGCAGGCCAACCTCTGTTTCTGCACACCGCCGGCACGTGACCACACGACCCCGCCAATTTCGGCGAGCAGCCGGAGAACCACCAGGGATGGTGGCAGTGGCCGCCGTTGATCGGCTGGGACAACCACCCACCCGGCTTCCGTGATCTCCTGGTCGACCACGATTTCGGCAGCGCCCATTTCGGCCTCAAGGACGGCTACTTCGAAGGAGAACTCGCAAAGGCCAAGCCGGCAGGCATCCCGTTCAATCCTTATGCCTGATCCGGCGTCAGTCGGCCGGCGGCTTCAGGACCTGGCGTCGTTCCAGCTCGTGCTGTTGAGGAAGTAGGTGTCGTAGAGCTCCTGGACCTCCAGCAGGCTTTCCGGCGGCACCTTCCCGTAGGCGATGCGCTCCAGATGGCGGAAATACTCGAATCGTTCGACGCCCGGGGTGATGACGATGAGGATGTCGGCGTCTTCTCCTGGGGCGGCGGCGAAGGCGTGCGCGAGACCGGGCGGAACGATGACCAGGTCACCGCGTTCCGCGGTCACGACCTGCTCGCCGGACAGCAGTTGCGCGGTGCCGCCGAGCATGTAGAACAGCTCGGCGGAGCCGTCGTGCCGGTGCGGTCTGGCACCGTCCGCACCGTCGACCAGGCTGACCCGCTGGGTCGACAGGGCGCCGCCGGTCGAGCTGCTGTCGGCCAGCAGCCGGATGGTGGTCGGGGCCCGGCCGATCACTTCCGCCTCCGCGGAACGGACGATCACGGACTCGTCGAAGTTCGGCACGATCAGCGACATTGGGTGTGACTCCTTGCTTGTGGGGATCGATTCGCGTTCAGACGGCGAACAGCAGGGCGGCGCTGAGTAGGACGATCACGGCGGTGGCGAAGTGGACGCCGAAGGCGATCGCCTTGGTGCCGCCGTGGCGCAGCACGATGACGGTGTCGCCGAGGGGTAGCAGGGCGACGATCAGCATGAACCAGGCTTCGGCGCGGGCGCCTGCGAAGGCGAGCAGGGCGAGGCCGAGCACGCCGTAACTGAAGTCGCGCAGGCCCTTGATGGTGAGGTAGGCCGGGTCTCCGTCTTTCTTGGCGGGGACGCCGTAGCCGGCGGCCGCGGCGCGGGGCGCCAGGAGGAACCGGGCGCCGATGATGATGACGAAGACGTTGAGCAGGATCGCCAGTCCGTACGCGATGGGGGTGAGCACGACCTTCTCCTTGCTAGCAGTGCTAGGTACAAGAGCAACACTAACCAATCATCGACAGAAACGCTAGCGGCGCTAGGATGGTGGTCATGTCCATTCAGGCGCGCCGGGAGCGCGAGCGAGCAGAGCGGGAACGGCTGATCGTCACGGCCGCGCGAGAACTGGCCGAATCCGAAGGCTGGGAAGCGGTGACCACGCGGCGGCTCGCCGAGGAGATCGAGTACAGCCAGCCGGTGCTCTATAGCCACTTCAAGGGCAAGGACGCCATCATGGCCGCGGTCGCGGTCGAGGGCTTCGCCGACCTCGCCGCCGAACTCCGCGCGGCCCGTATGGCGGTGGCCGACCCTCACCAGGCCCTCGCCGACGTCGGCGCCGCGTACGCCGTATTCGCCGAGCAGCGGCCCGCGCTGTACGACGCGATGTTCACGCACGCTGTCGACCTGCCGTTCGCCACCGCCGAGGCGCCGCCGGCCCTGCAGGAAGCCTTCGGCGAGCTACGCGAGGTCCTACGGCCTTTGGCGCGAGACGACGACCTGGAGACGCTCACCGAGACCTTCTGGAGCGGGTTGCACGGGCTCCTCACGCTCATGCGCAACGGCAGGCTCCGGCGCAAGGACCACGAGCGGCGGCTGGCACTGCTCCTCAGCCGCTTCTCACACTGACCCGCTGATCACATTCCCTGTTCGGCAGAGCCCGCCTGCGCCTGGTCGAAACCTGTGGCCGCTCCTCCGAGCAGGTCATGAACCTGCATGATCAAGATCGCAACTGGCTCGTGCGCGCAAGCGTTCGCCCCGGACCTGGTGCACGCAACGCCGAAGAGCGGCCTCCCGAAGGATTGGAAACGTACCGGCTACAGTTCTGGCCCACACAGCCATGACCTGCTGCTTACAAGTCGGCCGAAGCTGTAGGGCAGGTGGAGGGCACGCCTCTCGGTTCTGATCGTTACCTTGGCGGTATTCCTGAGGAGCGCAGAGACGGGGGATGTTGCGGGTGGAGACCACTTACGCGGACATCGCTTGGCTGGTCGAGGAAGACGAGTTGGGCGATCTGTGGTGTCTGGCCTTCGTAAGGGGGCTCGATGAGGCTGAGGCACTTCGGCGCATGGGCGCCAAGGAGGAGAGCATCCGGCCGCTGACCTACAAGGCGCTGATGGATGAGGGACTGTTCGAGGACATGGTCCTTGCCGGGCGTCTGGATGACTGGACCGTGCTCATCGAGGTGTACGGCTGGCAGGCAACAGAACCTGATGTTCTGCGGGCGCTGTCGGCCGGGACAGAGGTCGTGTCCGTCTTACGACACGACTACTACGCCAACGACTTCATGTATGCCATTGATGGAGAGTTGGTGACGTATTTCAACTATATGCACCCTGCACGACGGTACGGCAGTGATCCGGATCGTCTGGTGGCCACGATGATGGAGGCGGGCTTCGGTCCCGAACACCGGGGAGACGACGAGGAGGACGGCAACGCCCATCGCCCGACGATAGACGGAGCTCTACTGCTCGCGGCTCGGCTGACCGGCGTCGTCCTGACACAGGACGTCTTTAGCGGGCCCCTGATGGGCGGTGTTGTTGATTCACGTGCCTGATGCGGCATTGGCGGCTGGGCGTTCGTGAAGCCGAAGGGCAAGCAAAGCGGACGGTGCTGATTCCGCCGGCCCCAACCCGCTGCTGACAACTGCACGCCATCCCATCACGAGATCTGGGAGTCTGCCCAGGTCATTATGGGTGGGCGGCCAGGGACTCGAACCCTGAACCTACCGATTAAAAGCTCGGACGATCCTGGTTCCAGACAGTTCAATGCAGGTCAGCGGGTATACGCGGTCCAACCTGAACGGCTGTGGGCCACCTTGAACTGCAACCCTTGGGGGCGTACGAAAGCTGTTGACCTTCTACTTTCAAGCGCCCTCTTCGGCGACTGAGAGGTCAGTGCGACGGCAGTACGGACAATTCGCAGGCGTAGGCGTCGGCGGGTGCGCTCAGCACCCAGACGATCATTGCGGCGAGCGTCTGCGGTCGGATGCACAGTTCAGGATCGTACGGGCGACCAAAGGCGTTCCTGACCTCGCCCAGCAGGTCGGTCGCAGTCGGGCCGGGATAGATCGTGGTAACGCGTACTCCGTGGGCTGCTTCTTCCTCGCGCAGTGAATCGGCCAGCTCGTGTAGCGCTGCCTTGCTGGCGACGAAGGCCGACCAGCGCGCGACCCCGGTCATTCCAGGCGCGGCGTTGACGAAGATTACGTGACCGTGGGAGCGCCGTAACGCGGGTAACGTCAGCCGGGCCAGTTCGGCGGCGGAGGCCACGTTTACCGCGAGCGTCCGTCGCCACGTTTCGGGGTCGGCGTCGGCGACGGCTGCAACGGGCGAGATACCGGCGCAATGCACCAGCGCCTGAACATCCCCCAACCCCCTCGCATCCTCCAGCGCTCCCATCGCGGCGGCCAGCGTTCCGGGCTCGGCTAGATCCACCTCGATCCCCGGCACGTTCAGCCGCCCGACGTCGCGCCCCACGGCAGTCACCCGATGCCCGGCCTCTACCAGCGCGCCGACCAGCGCCACCCCAATCCCGCCGGTGGCTCCGGTGACTAGCACGTGCCCCATGGCGGCTCCCCATCCTCGGCGCTGCAGCATGATCATCGTACGCCTCGACGCCTGACCACAGCCCTGGGTCATTTCTGGCATGTGGGCGCATGGGACGGTGTGAGCCCGGGGTGATGTAGCGGTTGACGTACCCCAAGGCATCAGCAGCAGGCACGACAGTAACCAGTTTTCCCGGTGGGCCGTGGCTGAGGGACGAAGTCATGGACCTCCGATCGCCCCCGATCCCGTGTGATAGCCGGCCACAGCGAAAACACCTCACGGTGGGGAAAGCCGTCCCAGTCGAGAGCGGCCAGCCAATCAACCGCGTCAGGCCCCCAAGCCATGCTCATCAGCGAACTCCTCGACCCACCTCCGGAACGCCTCGTCGAGGTTCACAAGAGTGTTGTCCAGGTCAAAGAGCACGGTGCGATCCTACGAGGCCACCCCCATGCTCGCGGGAGCGCCCGGCATCCGCCCGGACATCCTCTGAAGGGTGCGGAAGCCCATCGGCTGAGACACGGTGGCGGCATCCCGGGCCCGCGATGTCCCCTCTATGGCACCTTCCGTGGCGTGTAATTCCGGACGGCTGCGATCGAGTCCGGAAATGGCTGTCATTTTTGCTGAGGTGGCCAGCGACCATCGAGCAGCGTGAACAAGTGGATATGTGGAAGGAAAAAGACGTCGATCGCCGTTTGTGACTCCAAGGAGCGGAAAAGCAAGCCCCCATAAGAATGGTCCGCCGGGGCGTTCTCGAACGGGACTCACTCGATTCGGAGAAATGTCGGAATTTCGGGACAGTGGTACGTTCAAGGGGGAGAAAATGCCCAAGTGTCCTAATGTTTTCGGGTTCCTCGCGATCAGCGCCGCACTAGCCGGCGGGGCCATACCCTTGGCCACTCCTGCCATCGCCGTATCCGCCGGGGGCACCGTCGTGACCGGCCTCGGTGTCGATCGCGCGGATCCCCAGAAATCGGACCCGCTGGGTACCGAGCCGGCACCTCAGGATGATCAGACCGCTGCAGCGATGCGGGAGTACCTGCAGGATCTGGCCGCGAAGAAGGAGTTCACCGGCTCGGCGCTGGTGGTACGAGGTGGGGAGGTGCTGGTGCGTTTCGCCGCCGGCGAGGCCGACGAGGAGCAGCACATCCCCGTCCGGCCGGACACGGTCTTCCGGATCGCCTCGGTAACCAAGCAGTTCACCTCGATGCTCGTGCTGAAGCTGCGCGACCGTGGGCTGCTCGGCCTGAACGACCCGGTCTGCCCGTATCTCGTCCCGTCATACATCAAGGCCTGCCCGAAGGCGTGGCGGCCCATCACGATCCGCGAGATCCTCACGCACACCTCCGGCATCCCCGACATCCAGGAAATGCCCGACTTCTTTCCCAAGCTCTCGCAACCGACCACGACCCGGGAAATCATCCAGCGGTTCGTGAACAAGCCACTGGACTTCAAGCCCGGCACCTGCTGGAAGTACAGCAACTCCGGCTACATCCTGGCCGGGGCGATCATCCAGAGGGTGACGCACAAGCCGTACGGCACCGTGCTGCACAACGAGATCACCGGCCCGCTGAACCTCCAGCACACCGGCTACAGCAGGGGAAATCCGCCCGACGGGTACGCAAAGGGCTACTTCACGCTCGGATCACCGGCCCCGCCCATCAACGGCTCCCAGGCGTTCTCCGCGACCGGCATCTACTCCAATGCCGACGACATCGTCCGCTGGGACCGGTCGTTCGGCGCGCACCTGGTCGCGCCACCCGCCACCGTCAAGAAGGCGTTCACGCCACAGGCAACGTGCCCCTCCAATGGCTGCCTCAACTTGCCGTCGACCGCGTACGCCTTCGGCTGGCTCGTCGACCGGCTCGACGGGCACCGACTCCGCTACCACCCAGGTCTTCTCCAGGGCTACGCGGCGAGCAACATGTACCTGCCCGATGACGACATCGCGGTAGTCGTGCTCAGCAACGTGCAGGACACCGATACCAACGGCATCGCCCGCCACCTCGCCACGATGGCCCTCAAGTCTTCTGAGTGCATCTGTTGAGTGCGGTCCGGAACCCTACCTCGTGGTCCCACGACCTCGCCGTGAAAGTCGACGGACATGGCGTGGGAGTGCCTCCCTGGACGACAAGCGTCGCGCTCGGAAAACTCGGCCAAGCACTCGGGTAGGAGCACAAGGACGTGCGCCCGGCATCATCGCCGGGCGTTCGGCTTACCCACGCCTCCATCTGGCTTGTCCGGGGAGGAGCGGAGCATAGTCGTAGCCTTGTTCGTCCAGCTCAGCACGAACCCACTGCGCAGCATCATCGTCTGGTTTGAGCTCTCGTAGGTGGAACTTGAGGCTCTCCACGGCTCGCCGCTCGCGTTCCCTTCCCCGCTTCGGAAAGAAATCGCCCGGCAAGTTATGGCAGATATCAGCGATCATCCCCATGTGGTCGACATGGTGGAGAGCCTTCTCAGGCTTGCCCTCTTCCAAAGCTTTGCGGACGAGGTGGCTTGTCGCACGGATCTCAATGAAGCCCCGGGCCATGAGCAGGCGTACAGCTTCTTGAGCCGATCCCCGCTCAAGCGGGGCGGGCCTGTGCTCCTTCTTCAGGTGCCGCAACCACTGCTTGACGTCGTAGCAGTCACAGTGCCCTTCGCGCTTCTCAATGCACGCCGCGTACTCACAGGTGTGATCGTGTCTGTGATCCCGTTCCCAAAGGTAGGTGTCACGACGGATCTGACTCGCAAGCCGCGCAATGCGATACTCCTCCCAGCCCGCCAGCCTCCGGGGCAAAGCCAGGAAACGCGACGATGGCAAGGACCTACCCAGGCTCTCCACGACCTGTGCTCCATCGTTCATCCTGAGCAGCACATACATGAACCAGGTCTCTTCAGCCGTCTCCGGAGGCAGCACATCCCAGGATCTAGCCGGTCGCGGGACAAAGTAATGCGTTCCCTTTGGAGCCAAATGCGCTGCCAGGTATTCGACAGCCTCCGGTTTCGACCTGCTACGAGGACCTTCCCGGAGCATCTCGATCACGGTGGGCGTATCGGCCGCACGGACCGTTCGGGCCGGCCTGGGAAGCCGCGCCTCTGAATCCCCGTCCTTCGCGGCCGGCCACGGGAGAAACCACATGTCATCGAGCTTGCCAGGAGGGGAAGGGATGTGCGCCAGTTCGAGGTGCAGCAGTTAGATCTCTGCATCAGGGAGACTGCGTATCTCGGCGCGGCCGTTGCTGTCAGCGCTGCTGTCACCTTAACCATGGCCGCCGGTGGCAAGCTCCGACGAAGGATGGGCTTGCCACCGATCGCCCCAGCAGTCAACGACTGCTACCGAAATCAGCGATCGTCACGGCCCTGCCATAGGACTCGACAAAGACACCCGCGTTAGGAGAGCGGTTGCGATCAGGGCCGCTTAGGTCTGTTGATCTGCGGCTATGGCTGAGACCGTGCTTGAACCGTTCTTGATCATTTCGAAAATGCTTCACGGACAGGAAATCGGGTGACCTCGGTCTCGCCTACTGAGCGGGCACTGACTCTGTCGCGGGACGCTCATCTGTCGCGTAAGACGTCCCATAGCCGTCCTTGACGAAGTTGCGTCCAGCAGAGTGGCGGTAGCTGCCAGTTGCGAGGCATTGACATCGATTGCACATCCCGGCAGGCTTTGCGAAACCGCCTGGGGGTCAGGTGGTGAACCCGGTTGTTTCGAGGTTGTTCCGAATAGCGTCGATCGATGTGTCCCCTCAGCGATGGTGGGGAATGCGTAGAGCCTCGTAGCAGTACCTGGACGTCGAGGGTCCCTTTCGCCTGCCGGGCGTTCTCGCCTGTCCGGGGGGCGGAATTCTGCCGTTCGTGCGTCGCCGTCTCGACTCGTTTCTGAAGGCAGGGAGGTGTCGCGGTCGTGGCTGCTGTGGTGCATCCATAGCCAGATCTTGAGTCGGCCTGATCGTCTTCTTTCGATGGATCGGAGATCTGATGCGTGTCGCCCTCCTCACCACGACTCAGCATGGTCACCTGAACCCGTATGTTCCGGTGGTCAATGCGCTCCGAACTGCCGGCAGTGAGGTTGCGCTACTGCTGTTGTCTGCGGACGGTGGCGCGCTCGACGAGCAGCGTCGCCAGGCCTTGGGCAAGGCGCAGGTCCACGCGATCGGGCAGGTCGAGATGGCGCCATGGAGCGGCGCCCCGGCGAAGATCGGCCCGATGCTCCAGTCGTCGCCGGTGGCAGACCAGACAGCTGACGCGCTCCGTGCGACGGCGCCGGACTTCGTGCTCGTCGATTCGCTGCCGGTCACGGCGTCGGCCATGGTCGGCGCACAGGCGTCCGGCGTGCCGTACGGGATGATCTGGGCCAACCTGGGTGGAGTATGCCCGAGCGAGCATCGACGAGGTCGCTGGCCGTACGACGAGCAGGTCGGCGACTATCTGACCAGGCACGGGGTGTTGTGGTCGACCCGGACTCATTCGGCGCGTTCGCCGATTCTCAATTTGATGCCGACGATTCCTGCTCTCGTCGGGGACGACGCGGTCACCGACGACGGTGTGCAGCTGGTCGGGTTGCCGGGTGCGGCGGGGACCCGCGGCGACGAGGTCGCCTTCTCGGGCCTGGATCGGATCGACCCCGACCGCCCGGTGGTGTACGTCTCCTTCGGCACGATCTTCTACCGGCGGCCGGACCTGCTGCGCACGGTGATCACCGGGGCGGCGGCGACCGGTGCACAGGTGATCGCTGCGGTAGGAGATCTCGCCGAGGAGCTCGCGCTGCCCGACGAAGTGCTCACCGCCCCATATCTGCCGCAACGTGAGGTGCTCGAGCGCGCCGACGTGTTCATCACCCATGGCGGCTACAACTCCGTGGCGGAGTCGATCCGGGCGGCGACACCGATGCTGGTGATCCCGCTGGCTGTGGATCAGCCTGTCCAGGCGTACTTCGTGGGTAGCGCGGGCTTCGGGACGGCGTTGGAGCCGGCCGGCGTCACCGAGCAGGCGGTCGCTGACGCTGTCACCGATCTGCTCGATCCCGCCCGGGACTACCGGGCCCGGCTGCGCGCTGCGCAGCCGGAGTGCGGCGATTCTGCCGTGCGCACGGCCGAGCTGGTCATCAGCACGATCGAGACGCTACAGCGAAAGAGGGAGCAGTGACGATCGAACTGCAGCGGCCGGTGGGCGACCCGATCGTGGTCGATGATCTTGAGCGCCTCTCGTTCCGGGTGGATCGCCGCGCCTACACCGACGACGACCTGGCCGCACGGGAGATGACCAGGATCTTCGATCGCTGCTGGTTGTACGTCGGGCACGAATCGGAGGTGCCCGGGCCGGGCTCCTACGTGGCACGCGACGTCGGCGGGCGCCCGGTGGTCATGGCGCGCGGGTCCGACGGGGTGATCCGGGTGTTTGCGAACAGCTGCACTCACCGCGGGGCTCTGATCTGCTCGCAGCCGGCCGGGCAGGCCAGATCGTTCCGGTGCCCGTATCACGACTGGACGTTCTCCAACCAGGGCGACCTGGTCGGGGTCCCGATCCCGGACGGGTACGGGCCAGGCTTTCGGAAGGCGGACTTCGGCCTGGCGCAGCACCGTAGTGACAGTTACCGCGGTTTCGTGTTCGTCACCTTCGATCCGGAGCAGCCGCGCACCTTGACCGAGTACCTGGCGGGTGCGACGGAGTACCTCGATCTGATCGACGACCAGTCCGAGGTCGGGATGGAGGTGATCCAAGGTGCGCAACTCCACGGGGCTCGGGCCAACTGGAAGCTCATGATGGAGAACAGCGTCGACATCTACCACTTCCGGGCCCTGCACAAGCGTTACGTCGGCTACATGGAGTCGCTGGGGTCGGTGCCACCACGACGACGAGGCGGCTTCGGCTGCGCCCTCGGACTGGGGCATGGAGCCAACGAGCTGCCACCGGCGGCAGCCCGCCCGCTCGCCTACTGGACGCCGATGTTCGGCGCCGAGGTCCGGCCGCGGATCGAGGCGACGGCCGCACGGTTCGTCGACCGGTTCGGCGCCGAACGCGCCGAACGGATCACCGGCACCAATCGTGCGGTGCTGATCTTCCCCAACTTGATGATCATCGACGCGATCGCGATCACGATCCGCAAGATCGACCCGATCGGCGCCGGCCAGATGGCCATCACCTCGGTCGCCCTGGCCCCCAAGGACGAGGATCCGGACATCCGGGAACTCCGCAAGAGTCACTACCTGACGTTCCTCGGCCCCGCCGGCTTCGCCACTCCCGACGACATCGAGATCGTCGAGTCGTGCCAGCGGGGTTATCTCAACCGCACGGTCCGCTACTCGGATCTGTCACGCGGTATGAACAAGAAGGTCCCGGAGACGACCGACGAGCTTCCCGCCCGCGAGTTCTGGCGGCAGTGGGACCGGCTGATGCACGGCGACGACGGTCACCCCGAGGTCGCTCACCGGGCCGAGATGCAAGGGGCAGAACCACGATGACCACCGAGCTGACGGTCGACGAAGCGGCCCAGGTGCGGTTGTGGCACCGGGTGAGCCAGTTCCTTTTCCGTGAGGCGCGACTGCTCGACGAGTGGCGCCTGCTCGAGTGGTACGACGAGATGCTGACCGACGACATCCGCTACTCGGTGCCGGCCACCGACGTCCGCGGCGAGACGGCCGATGCGCTCGGGCTCATCGACGATGATGCTGCCCGGCTACGCCAGCGGATCGAACAACTCCTCAACGGTGAGGTGTGGTGCGAGAACCCTCGGTCGCGGACGAATCGGATGATCAGCAACGTGGAGATCCTGACCGATCGGGGCACGCACCTCGACGTGGCGGCGAATGTCATCGTGTACCGGTTCGGGCACGGGCGCTCTGACGCCTACGTCGGAAAATGCCGGTTCGAGCTCGTCGTCGAGGGCGAGTCGTTCCGGGTCCGGAGACGGGTCGTGGTGCTCGACCACGAGACGTTGTACGAGCACGGAAAGCTCAGCATCATCCTGTGATCGGACAGTGACGGCGGCCGGCACTGGCAGCGTCCCACCCGTTGCCGCCGCCCAGCCGAGTCTCCCTCGCGAGGTCTACGTCCTCAGTGTCGTTGGTGGCTGCGTCATGCTGGGCCTGGGACTGGTGCTCCCGGTGCTCCCGGTGTACGCGGCGACGTTCGGGGCCGGGCCCACCCAGATCGGAGCGCTCGTCGCCCTGTTCGCGTTGATGCGGCTGGCCACCAGTCCGTTCTGCGGCCGGCTCGGAGTTCGTTTCGGGGAGCGGCGAGTCCTGGTCGCCGGCCTCCTGCTATGTGCGGTCTCCTCGGCCCTGACGGCGTTCGCCGGGTCCTACGGGCAGTTGCTCGTGTTCCGCAGCCTCGGCGGCGTCGGCTCAGTGCTGTTCTCGGTGTCCGCACTGGCGACACTCCTGGCGATCGCGCCGGCCGACCAGCGGGGCCGGGCCAGCGCCGTGTTCGAAGCAGGCTTCCTGCTCGGCGGGATCTGCGGACCAGCACTGGGCGGGCTCCTCGCTCTCATCGCCCTGTCCGCGCCGTTCGTGGCGTACGCCGTGCTGTTGCTGGCCGCCGCGGTACTGACACTGGCAGTGCTCCGCACCGGCCGAACTGCCGGCGCAGAGCCTGGCCGTGACGTGGTCCGGCTACCGGTCCTGCTGCGGGATCGACGCTACTTGGTGGCTTGCCTCGCAGCGTTGGCGCAGGGATGGGTCTTGTTCGGGCTGCGCAGCGCACTGGTCCCCACGGTGGTTGTGGCGTGGCGACATGACGTGACGTGGGTCGGGTGGGCGTTCACGATATCCGCCGTCGTTCAGGCACTGCTGATCATGCCGGCCGGCCGGGTTGTCGATCGGGCCGGCCGCCGGCCCGCCATGATCGCCGGCACCGGTGTGGCTGCGGCGGCGATCACAGCCTTGGTGTTCGTGGACAGGTACGCCTGGCTCGTCGTCCTGCTCAGTGTGTACGCGGCGGGATCAGCGCTGCTCAACGCCGCACCGGCCGCGCTGATCGGTGACGTCGTCGCCGGCCGGGCCGGCAGTGGCGTCGCCGTCTTCTCGATGTGCACCGATGTCGGCGCCGTAGTCGGACCGGTCGTCGTTGGGCTCATCGCCGAGCGGGTGAGTGTTCCGGCCGCCTTCGGCAGCGGCGCCGCGCTGCTGGTCGTCGCCTTCGTGGCGTCGTGGACGTTGACAACTGTTCGGCCAACACAAAGGAGTTGATCGATGAATCAGCCGTCTGCCCGACATGAGCGGGGTGAGGCCATGTTCCAGCAGGTCTTCGGCCGCGAACCGCGCCCGGGTTCCTACCCGGAGTTCCTGCAGATCACCGTCGACCACTTGTTCGGTGAGATCTGGACCCGCCCGCACCTGAGCGTCGAGGAGCGCGAACTGGTCGCGCTGACCGCGGTCACGCTGGCGCGGACCGATTGGGAGTTGCGCGGCCACATCGGTGCCGCCCTGCACCTCGGGATGTCGCGAGAGAAGATCGTCGAAGTCATCATTCAGCTCGCCTACTACGGTGGCTGGCCGGTCGCCAACAACGGGCTGCGCGTCGCCCAGGAGGTCTTCGCCGAGCTGGACGGCGCCACCGGGAGGGACGCCGGACCATGACCAGTGAACCGTCTCCGCTCGACCCGGCCGAGAAGGTCGACCTGTGGCGCCAGCGGTTCTTCGAGGCCCAGGCGGCCGCAGAGGAGTTCATCCTGGGAGAGCACGGCGAAGAAGGCCTGGCTGCGTGGATCCAGGCAAACTCCCGCATCACCGCGGAGCTACTGCAAGCGCAACGGCCCGCCGGGGTATCCGCCACCGATCACTTCATGACCCGGCTGCAGCGTCAGCTGTTGCTGTACGACTCGGCAGTGACCAGTGAGCCCCAGCCCTCGGGCACCGTCCTGCGCAACGCCGACTGTGGGATCCTCCGGTACCGCAAACGGGCCGCCCGCGCCGGCGTCGTACTGACGTTCTCGTCGCCGTGCCCGTACTGTCAGGAACTCAACACCGCCATCGCCGCCCGCTACGTGGAACCGGACGTCACGGTGTCGTGCGAACAGGCGGGCGACGGGTGCACCTGGCGCGCGGAATCTCCTCACGCTCCAGGAGAGGACGCGGCCGGGTCACCGCACCGCGGACGAGCCGGTGATTGAACCAACGGCAGTGCCGTGCGGTCGTTGGCCGGCGACCGGCTGCCGTCGAGCGTCATGCCGAGTTGCCGGCCCACGGCCACACACATGTCGAGCGCCGCGGTGCGGGTCAGGTCCTGATGATCGTTCTGGGTGAAGCACGCCGACGCCACGTTCTTGTTCCGTAGGCGCAGGTACCACGGGAACAACGATCCCAGTGCAGGCTCGGTCAGCATCGTGCGCGAATGCACGATCGTCCCCACCAGCAGGTTGCCGAACGGGCGTTGCCTGGCGTTCATGAAGCTCTTCAAGCGTTCCTGGAAGATCTTCAGCACCGCGGGTACGTTCCCCGCGTACACCGGCATGGCGAGCAGCATCGCCTGCGCACCCTCGGCCAGATCGACGACATGCTCGAAGTCGTCGTCGAGCGTGCACCGGCCCACCTCGGGATCAAGGCAGGTGTCCTCGCCTTCGCACATCGCGATGCGATGGTCGATCAAACGAATCCGCTGGATCTCCGCGTCACCGACCTCCCGGACGACGCCGGTAATCGCCGCCTCGAGCAGCGCGTCGGTCAGCGACGGGAGACGCTTCTGCGTGCAGGACAACGCAACGATCTTCATCCGAAGGGTCTCCCCTGTCCGCTCAGCGCCACCCAAGACCGGCCACCTGACGAAGCCCCCGTGGCCGCACACTGAGGCAGCCCCAACCTACCCACAATTGAGCACCACCGAAACGGGTATCGAAAAACCACGAGCAGGCGCCCTCACCACCGTCGGGCTGTGACGCCTCACTTTGTCGCTTGAACCGCGCCGGGGTACATCAGAGTCTCCATCAATCCCGGCGCGGTTCATTGACCGCATCCGGCAGAGCGAAGTATTCGCGAACTTTGGTGAAGAAGACTTCACGATGCGGATGACCTGCCCGGTCCAGATCGATCAACTACTCGCCCGCCGCCCTCCCGAGGTCGCGCTCATCGACGAATTCTTCAACCCAACTTACCAACGTCTTGTATCTCGACATGCGTACCTTCCATGACGCCATGGAGAGTGTGGTCAGCTTTTCACCGGACTGGCACGCCCGTGGTACGAGCTGCACGAGGCGACGCTGGTCGGCCGGCTGCTGATCCACCGCCATGCATAGATCCGGCGCCTCTGCCCACCGGTATCATTTGGCCCTTGGCGTCTTCCCGGAGCTGAACACGCAGGAGCCCGTTATGCAGTGGTCACCGGCCCACCTGGCCGTTGAACACGAGGACCTGCCACGGCTGTGCGAATTACTCGACGCGGGCCACGACGTCGAAGACGACAACGGCGATGGATGGACGCTGCTCCGCCACGCCATCGATACCGAATACGACGGCCACGTCCAAACGGGCGAGCCTTTGCACGCCGACGTCACTGCTTTCCTGCTGACGCGAGGAGCCGATCCATTACGCCCGTGCAATGGCATGCCGGTTGTAGTCGAGGCTGAAATCCGCGGCCACTGGCTCGCCGCCGAAATCATGAAGGCGTGGATCGAAAGAGGGAGACAACCGGCGTCCTACCCCTCCGAGGAGGGGCGATGCTAAGAGCTGCACGTCACGACCCTGGAGAGTGGCCGCTACGGACTACCAGCACTTCTCCAAAGGCGGCGGCTGAGACCACGGCTGCCCACTCCGCATTAGCAGCTCGGGAGGTCATCGTTCAGGACAGTCCTACCTGGACCAACGTCCCTCCCTGGAATGCCTGGAACGCGCTGGTAAGGCGGTGAACTGCAACCCAACCTGCAATCCGGGCGGGCTCATGACCTGCGCGGACGCGCGTACCTCTCCCGCCGGATCTTCCGCGTCGCCGTCGTCCCACCCTCCGGGGGAGCGGCCCGGGGCCAGGGCGCCAAGGTGGAGCGCCCCACCGGACGAACGACGTGCGCGCCCTGGCCCTGGTCTGCTTTACAGGGAACCGATGATTTCGCCAGTTCGTGGCCCCCGACCTCGCGTTTGTCCCTAGCTGAAGTAGTTCTACGGTTGAACACGCCAACCAATTCGGTTGTCAAGCCAGCTCTGGAAATGCCCCTTCGGGGCTTTCGTAGTAGCGGGCGATCGAGGCGCGGTGCGGCAAGGCGCCGCGCTGGAGGTGGCGGGGCTCCATGCGGACCCCGGTGCGTCGTTCGGCGAGTGCCAACGCCCCCTCGATGTACGGCGGGAAGACCTCGCGTTCCGGGTCGATGTCCACAATCATGCCCAGTTCATCGAGGTCCTCCCGCAGTCGTTCAGGGTCGGTGCTATCGCTCCAGTGGGCGAACGCCGGGTCCAGTCGCGCGACGATGTAGCCATCTACTGCATGGATGAAGTGGGAGTGGTGGTTGACATTGCGCTCAACGCTGGCGATCGACGTACCAGGCGACAGGGCGCGTACCACGTCACGCAAGATCCCGGCATAGCCATCCCACTCCACCATGATCGATCCACCGGTAGCGCGGCCGACTTCGATGGTGGCGAAACCTTCCTGTTCGGGGTCCTCGGTCAATGCCAGACGACGTAGCACGGCTTCAGGCGTGAGGTCGGCTATGAAGGTGAAGCAGAAGGATGCTGGTGCCCATCGAGACTGATCCCACCATGCGTAAACGTCCGTGGTTGCTCTGCGGTCGCCGCCAACGCGGCTCTTCAACTTTGAGGGGGTGCTCACCCTCACGCCGCTGGGTTGATCATGTGCACGCCAACCGTACGCGGCGGCGTTGGTTGTCCAGGTTTCGGAAGCCGAACGCCACGCGGGCGGCGTCCTTGATAAGCCGGTTCGTTCCCTCGGTTCGGGCGTTGGTGACACGCGTAGTAATGAACGCCAGCGTCTCTGGCCACCATTCTGCGATCGTCTCAGCGAGTGTGGTCAGCTCGGGGATGCCCGAGTCGGCGCACCAGGAGAAGAACCGGAACAGCCGGTGAGAGATCACCGACCGGGGCGCCTGGGTGCGGGCGCAGGCCAGCAGGGCACGCAGTTCTTCCTTGGCGATCCAGGCGGTGAGGATCTGCCCGGTGGGTTCGTGGTCGATCAAGGTGTTCCACATCGCCGTGAAGGTGCGTTCCGACAGGTGCTCGCGGGCGCGTAGCAGCCTGCGCCGGTTGGCCCATTCCGGATCGGTGGCACGGCCCCGGCGTCCGCGTTCCTCGCGGGTGACCCGCTGGCGCACCGCGGTCAGCGCCTTGTTGGCCAGCGCGACCAGGTGGAAGTGATCGACAACGATCGTGGCGTGCGGCAGAGCCTGCTTGACCGCGGTGCGGTAGCAGGCGGCCGGGTCGATCGCCACGATCTGCACGTGGCTCTTCCAGTCCCGGCCGCGGGTGTTCAGCCAGTCCAGCACGGCCTTGCCGGTGCGGCCGGCCGCCTGGCCGAGCAGCCCACCGGCCCCAGACAGGTCGACGAAGTTGGTCTCGAAGGGCTCGGTGCGCGTCCATGTCCCGCTTACCTGGTCCTTGAACCACTTGGGCCTGCCCCGGCGGGTCTCGTCGATGCCCAGCACTCGGGGTGGTTCGGGCTCGATCAGGACCGCATCGGCGTGAACGCTGAAGTGGCGGTGCACCAGCGGCCAGCCCAGCCGATACTCCCGGCTCACCGCCGCGACCGACCGGCCCGTGGCGACCTGGCGTGCGACCGCCCGGCACAATCGGCCGGTCACCCGAGCCCTGGGCGGGATCTCCGCGGTGGATTCGGTGAACGCCTTGCGGGGGCACAACTGCTCGGTGCAGGCGAACTGCCGTTTGTGCCAGCGCACCTCGATCGGCTCCTCGCCATGGGGGACGTCTCGCGGACGGGTCGTACGCCGTTGCCGAACCAAGGTCGAGATGACCCCGCATTCGGGGCAGGCGGCCCAATCCTCGGGGCGTTCGATATGCACCAACCGTCCCGTTTTCCCGTCGTCATCGGCGACGCGTTCGACCTCCACCACCGCTATTCCCGGCATGCCGAACAGGATCGAAGTACTGTCGTTCACAGCCCGTGGCCCCCGTCACTAACTGTCCTTGATCAACAGCCAGTGTTGCGGGGCTACGGGCTCTCGCCTGTCAGGGCACGCACAGGAACTTCCCCCTCAAGATCGAAGAGCCGCCAACGCTCACTGTGCTCACCGTTTCAGAATGCCAGTTCACCCCATCGGTGACCGGATCCACAGGAATTCGGTGACTGCAGCCTTCTTCCGTCTCGTCGTACAAGGCCAAGTGCGTGGGACACGGCCACATACGACAGTTGGGACACGTCCTTACGTCATCGAATGTGCAGTCATCGCAGCCGCGGGGATATCGACTGCGCGTGACATGGCGAGAGCAAGGACGCCACTGGGCGATGACGCCCAACTGGTGGAGGGCATCGACCCGAGCGACCGCTTGCACGGCCTTGTCCGAGAATTCCGGCACAGAAACCTCTCGATGGTTCGCTTCCGAAGGGGCGTAAGACGGCCTTCCTGATTATCCAGGGCAACGAATGTCTAATTCATCGGCCGGACAGAGGCCATGCCATGGGTGAGAACCGCACATGCTTCCGCCACTCGATCTTACGAGCCCGTGAGAACTCGGCTGTTCTGTCGGCCCCGAACTCCATCGCGCAAAATGCGACGGTGACAAGCCCCGATGCCCGGTGAGCCAGGGTGAGGAACGAACCCTGGATCCTCGATCGCCCCCGACCACGACGGACATCGGCCACCTCGTGGCGATCGTCGGGCTGCATTGGGGCGGCGGTGCGACCAGAGGCCGGCGGATCGCCTAGGTACGGCGCGGCGCGCGTGCGGCGACGGCCCGGAGTCCTGTGCGTCGCCGGGACCGGCCCCCAGGCGCACGCCCGGCGCACGCCGGCAGGCGCAGGGCCGGGCGACGGCGCGCAGCGCCGCCGCCCCTTGATACATACATAACAGAACAATTCGGCAAGATCCGCGTTACGGGTTTGCGGACTGTGCCTCGTGTGCGAGTGCGACGATTTCCGCGAGGATGCCGGGTGCGGCGGAGACGGTCGCTTTTGAGTTGGTGGTGTGCGGGGTTCCGTCGATGTCGGTGACGAGGGCGCCGGCTTCTCTGGCGATGAGGACTCCGGCCGCCGTGTCCCACGGCTTGTTGGCGAGCATGATGCAGGCGTCGGTTTTGCCTTCAGCAACCCATACGAGGTCGATGGCCGCGGAGCCGAACATGCGGACGCGTTGGGCTCGGGCGGCCAGTAGTTGGGTGATGGCGAGGCGGTCGCGGTTGCGTTCTTGGGCGTGGTCGCCTACGGCGTAGTCGCCGATGGAAACGATGGCACTGTCGAGTGTGCCGGTGGTGCTGGCTTTGATGGGTTCGTTGTTGACGGTTGCTCCGTCGCCCTCGGCGGCTGCGTAGAGGGAGCCGAGGAAGGGCAGGTCGATGACGCCGAGGATGGGAGTGTCTCCGCGGACGAGCGCGAGGGAGACGCCGCACAGCGGCAGGCCATGGAGGAAGTTGACGGTGCCGTCGACGGGGTCGAGCACCCATTGCAGGCCGCCTGTGGCGTGGCCGTTGGTGCCTTCCTCCTCGCCGAGGAACCCGATCGCGGGCGTGCGCTCGCTGAGGTGGTCGCGGACGGCTCTCTCTACGGCGTAGTCCACTTCTGTGGCCATGTCGCGGTCGCCCTTGGCGGTGATGACCCCTGGGAGGCGTGTGGTGATCAGTTCGCTGGCGATGGCTACGGCTTGCAGGGCGGTGGGCAGGAGTGCTCGTGCGTCGTTGGTCATACTGCTCTGCTTCGCTCCCACAGTGAGGTGAAGACCTGGTCGAAGACGGTGCCGTTGTCGCGGATGACGAGGGTGGGTGAGTCCAATCCGCGTGCTTGGGGCAGGTACGGCTGAACTACGCACGTCATTTGGTCCACGATGAGAATGTTGTACCGGATTGTCTCATCGTAAACCGCGAGCTCAAATCGCTTGGCAACCTCGGGGGCGAGCTGGGATCTGAGGCGGCTGAGCACGTTGATGTTCAACGCGGTGAGATGGACCAGGGTGTTGGGCGTCTGCCCTTCTTCCCGTTCGCGGGCTTTGATGGCTTCGCCTTTGGGGGTCCAGGAACAGGCATCGGGCAGGCCGATCGATCCGCGTAACCTGTTGCGGCACTTCTACGCGGTCCGGAAGCGTGCCGGGCTGGAGACGTACCGATTTCACGACATCCGGCACACGGCCGTCTCGCTCCTCCTCGATCTGGGCGTGCCTCCGCATGTGGTCCGCGAGATCGTCGGACACAGCGCCATAGAGGTCACAATGGACGTGTACGCGCACGCGTCATAGGAAGAGAAGACAAAGGCACTCAAGCGACTCGGGAAAGAGATCGCTTAGCGGGTTGATGTACCCGTTGATGTAAAAACCCCGAACCAAAATGATGGTTCGGGGTCTCGCTGGTCAGAATGTGGTCAGGGGCGGGGTCGAACCGCCGACCTTCCGCTTTTCAGGCAGACCAATCTCCCTGCTCGGCCCGAGGGAGACGAGGTCAGTGGGCGTGTACGGCTGTCGCTGCGCGCCCGTGGTGGCGGACGTTGTCGTCAGCGCTGTCGTCACCTTGTCCCTACAGATGCGGAGATAGAGGCCGATTTGGAGCGGGCACGGCAGGCACACACCTATCGATCTCCCTGCAACATCGCCATAGCGTGGATGACGGCCGAGACAACGTGATCGGCGCGGTGCGCGTTACCGGGCCGCGGCCAATCCAAGTCGTGCACAGACCCGGGGCGCATCCGCCGGCGGCCTCGGCGGTGAGGCCGTCTCGAATCACCCAGCAGCTCCCCATGGAGGGCCACACTGCGGCGCTCAGCTGTGATTTCGAACAGACCGCCCTCGGGCTTGGTGATTCCGCCCGCACTCGAAAGCGCCCACGCATCTGCGACATCGACCAACGGAAGTCAGAACAGGCATCCCGTCGGCTCCATGCACCGCTTGTCGAGGTGCCCAGCGACAGCGCCGCGCTGCGACTGCACTGGCGCACAGCATCGTGGGTTCCTCCGCCGGACGCCCATCCACCAGCAGGCTCCGTTTGGCCGACCGACTCACCGTCCTTGTGGACAGTGGACAGCGTGACGGAAGTGTGATGAGGCATACCTACGATCTATCCCAGTCGGGACGGACCGCGGAGACGTATCAAGGGCTGATTCATGAACGCGTCGAACAAGAATTATTTTGGGAAGTTTGCCGTGCTAGGGCTTTCCATTTCCCTGCCCATCGCCGCGAGCCTTGTAGGCGCGCAGATATGGCTGAGCAAGAATTCTTCAGCGCTGCCGACACCACCTGTGACGGTTACTGTCACGACATCTCGTCAGTCTGCTGAATTGGTATCGTCTGGCGTTACCTCGGCAACACCGACACCCACGACAGAATCTTCTCCGACCAAGAAGCCCAGGCCTTCTCCGACGCCCTCACCAAAACCCTCTCCGACATGGAAGCCCAAGCCTCGCCCTCAGGGCACGGTCGAGTTAGTCGAATGGCACAATCAAAGCGCCAATAACAAGTGTGTCGAAGTTCAGACGTTCTACGAAAATCGCTCAAACACGGCAATCAAGACGATCACTCAGACCTTCCTGACTGACTACACGCCAAAGCATCAGGCCGGACAGTACCCTGACAGTAAGAACGGCCCACTCAAGACGCTGACTCAGAGCGCGGGAATTCCTCCGTTCGAAACCCGGGAGATTACCTGGGACGTATGCGCCCCCGAGCTTGCAAAACTTATGAATCCCCCACCGGCCGATGGTACGGACGGATACATGTCCGAAGTCGGCGCGAGACCTAAGCGATTCAAATGGATATGGTTCTCACGCTGACCGGCTGATTTTAGGCGGATAAGCTATAGCTACGATGGCTGGCACCCTGGCCTACGCATTACGAGTCAAAACTATAGATCGTCTACCGACGTGCCTTAACGTCTCGTCGTACCTGGTGAGGGCACCTTTGACCATGATCAGCATCTCTGGCCATCTACCGCCATCTCGGGACGCTGTTAGCACCCGCGTTAGCAAGGTCCCGCGTCTGCTCGACCCTTCGATCTACCGGTCTTGCGTCCAGTGGGTTGCTGCCGGCGCTGCAACTTCTTAGATTCGGAGACGTGAAGTCACGCGTCGTACAGATCCTCGCCCCTCAACCTTCGGGGTGGTACAAGTACCCGACCAGTACGGGCGCCCAGGGTGGTTGCAGCCAGCACGGAACTCCCCCGTGTCACGATGACATCGTCGCGAGCGTGGTTCTCGCCGATGCTGGTAGCGACAATATCCAGTGGGCAGTCTGCCAACGCGGGCTTCAAGAGCTCAATGCCGAACATTCGCCTTCCGATGAGGCACCATCTAATCCGTAGGGAAAGGCAGATGCCTCGTCGATGGCATCCCGCGCTGCTCAGACAGTGGATGCGGTGTGATGCCGTGTGATCGCGTAAGGCAGTGTTGCTGTACGGACTGCTGTACAGCAGATCGGCTGCCGGACCATCGACGCAGCCGCGGTTCGGACTACCGAGGAGGGAAGTCCAATTCAACGAGGGTCTTAGACCCTGCTAACAAAAGCTTAAGTGCACGGCTTTCACATGCGGAAACGGGGCTAGCGACCGATCATGGTCGCGTCGGGGAGTGCCTGCTTGACCGCCTCCGGCGTGCCTACCACGACCGTCAACTTCCCCTTGGTCTTCTTAGCCGCCGCGTTCCCGTAAACCCGCGCCTTTCCCAGGTCCTTGGCCTCGACGGTGACGAACATCCGGGTGGGCGTGCACCATAGCGTCACCGTGCTCTCCGAGTTGACTCCGGTCATGGGTTCCGTGGGCCCCGCGAAACCCTCCTCTGCAGTGGTGATGTTCCCCTCGGACTTCGTCAGGTCTACGCTCATGTTGAAGGTGCCGCTGGAGGACCCCTGGTCGGCGAGCCCACACACACCCTTGCTGTGGATCCAGGGGACCATGTCGTACTTCGCGACCTGGATCCGCGCCAGCACCTTGTCCGCCCCGTTCGGCACCCCCGACCTGGATGCCGAATCCGGCAACGCCGCCAGTGGCCAGCGGCTCGGATCCTTGAGCAGCCACTCCTTCGGCTCCTCCGTCGAACACCCCGTCAGCAGCAAGACCGCAAATATCGCGATTATTCCCCTCATCAGTAGATCATCATAGTATGGAAGCGTCTTCACGTACGGCGCGCTCGCGCTGACGTTAAGGGGTGAAGCCCCACAGGTCGATAGCCCAATGATTGATCACGCCCCGGCGCTTCCTGACTCGAACCCCAACACCAAATCCCTTCGTCAGCAGGCTCTTACACCAACTCGGACGAGCCCGCCGGCGGATGGTTGGCATGCCGATCAGGTGCCGATCGGCGGACATCAGTCGGCGGCATCCTGCTGCTAATGCAGGCCCAAATCGGCAAGCTGGCACGGCCCCCGTCGTAGCCGACCACACCATGTGATCACCCGGGATACCATCGGCTCGCCTCTGACGCTTGGACCCAAAGGACGCAGATGCCCCGTCTGATCGAACGTCTTCTGGACACGGTCACCGTCAACTTTGGTGAGTTCATGCTTATGGACCTTGATGGTGCCAACGGACAACCGGAAGGAGCCCAGGATCTGCCCGAACTCGCGGGACGGGCGAACGTGACCAACTGGTTCGTCACGACCGCGAATCTCGCCATCCTCATTAGCCAGGGGTCCAACTGGCACGTCGTCGATGTGGCACTCGAACTCTGGGACGGGCAACCGCCCGCCGATGACAGCAAGTGGACCAGGAACGAGACAGCAGAGCTCTACTCCAGCTCAGGCAAACTGCGCCTGGTCGAAACCTGTGGCGGCCCCTCCGAGCAGATCATGAACCTGCATGATCAAGATCGCAACTGGCTCGTGCGCGCAAGCGTTCGCCCCGGACCTGGTGCACGCAAAGCCGAAGAGCGGCCTCCCGAAGGATTGGAAACGTACCGGCTACAGTTCTGGCCCACACAGCCATGACCTGCTGTTTACAAGCCGGAAGAAGATCGTCTACCAACATCTCTGGGCGCCTCTTCACCCCTGGTGAGAGCGCCTATACACCTGATCAACTTCTCCGAGCGTCCAGGGCTATCCAGGCACGCTGTTAGCACGCGCGTTAGCAAGATCGGCCCGACCGATAGCCGGATTCTGGCTACCACCTTGCGTGCAGGATTTCCATCGCATCAAGCACATCGGCCACTACGTGATCGGCACCATGTTCATGGCCCGGCCAGGAACCTCGATCGATCCAGACTGTACGAAGCCCAGCGGCTTGCCCCCCGGCGATGTCGGCCACGGGATGGTCACCCACCATCCATCCCCCACCGGCAAGGGTCATACCGCAGCGTCGCGCGGCGACCTCAAACAGGCCCATGGCGGGCTTCCGGATACCTTCGATCCCCGAGAGCGCGTAAGCATCCACGACATCGGCTAATCCCGTCTTCTGGATCTTGCCAAGCTGGTTGTCCGCCGTCCCATTGGTGACGATCGCCACACGCCAACCCGACTCACGAAGCCGCGACAGCCCATACTTCACCTCAGGCCGACAGCGGACGAGGCAGGGCATGCGCCGGCGGTAGCGGCTCCATAGCTCATCAACCGACTCCGACAGCGCGAAGCGATTTCGCACCTGGGCGAAGAAGACCTCACGATGCGGATAGCCCGCACGGTCAAGAGCGATCAACCAACGAGCCGCCTCACTGCCCAAGCCGTGTTCCTCGACGAACTCTCCAGCCCACGCCTCGAAAGCCTCATCCAAGTTGACGAGGGTGTTGTCTAGGTCGAAGAGCGCGAGCGGCTGCATGGCAACTCACTCTACGAAAACGGTTCGAATGCAGAGCCGTCCGTCCTAGGTCAACGCTGCGAGTGCCGGCTACTTCACTGAACTGGCGCACCGAACGATGTGGCTTGCTCACGGGGGGCCAGTGATACACCCTGGGACGACTTGATGTCTCAGCATAAGCAGTCTGGCAGCGTCCGAAATGTCCGGCCCCTCGAAAGTGCTCGAATTCCGCGCTCGTCGCCGACAACCCTGCAGGTCAGGCAGTGTGCTCCCCGCGCACGCGGGGATGGTCCCATCCAGTGAGAGAAATCGTCTCATCTGGAGTGGTGCTCCCCGCGCACGCGGGGATGGTCCCACCGCGCACACCAGCAGTTCGACCGCGGACAGGTGCTCCCCGCGCACGCGGGGATGGTCCCCCGCTGGAGTGGCCGGCGGCCGAGCTGGCGGTGTGCTCCCCGCGCACGCGGGGATGGTCCCGGCATCAGCCTCGGCACCTACACCGATGCGATGTGCTCCCCGCGCACGCGGGGATGGTCCCAGGCCGACGTCCTGCGCGGCCGTGGCGGCCTTGTGCTCCCCGCGCACGCGGGGATGGTCCCCGGCGCACCCGCCTGCAGGCGAAGACCGGGCTGTGCTCCCCGCGCACGCGGGGATGGTCCCCAGTGGATCCGCCTGGAGGCGTACTGGTCCCGGTGCTCCCCGCGCACGCGGGGATGGTCCCGGCTCCCCCAGCGTCACCTCATTCGAGGCGGCGTGCTCCCCGCGCACGCGGGGATGGTCCCCGTCCGGCGCGCGTTTCGGCCGGCGACGTCGAGTGCTCCCCGCGCACGCGGGGATGGTCCCCGACTGAAGCGTGCTCGCGGTAGGGAGGAACGGTGCTCCCCGCGCACGCGGGGATGGTCCTGGTCCTGGACCCTGCGAACTGAAAGGGCGACCGTGCTCCCCGCGCACGCGGGGATGGTCCCGCGGCGGCCGATCAGGTGGTGGCGGGCAACTTGTGCTCCCCGCGCACGCGGGGATGGTCCCACGGCCGGGACTCCCGCGAATCCCTGCGGGCCGTGCTCCCCGCGCACGCGGGGATGGTCCCGCCTTGCCGCGCTCCTTGAAGCCGGGGGCGTTGTGCTCCCCGCGCACGCGGGGATGGTCCCAGGATGCCGAGGGTGAGCTGTGCGGCGCCGAGGTGCTCCCCGCGCACGCGGGGATGGTCCCACCCCCCAGTCGTCGGTGACGTCGAACAGCTTGTGCTCCCCGCGCACGCGGGGATGGTCCCGGGCTGGCGATTGCCTCGCTCGTGCTCGGGCTGTGCTCCCCGCGCACGCGGGGATGGTCCCTCGCGGCCGGCGTCGTCGCCGCCCTTGCGGGCGTGCTCCCCGCGCACGCGGGGATGGTCCCTCGCCCGGCAGCAACTTCGCGGTCCGCAACAAGTGCTCCCCGCGCACGCGGGGATGGTCCCTTGCCGGGCTTGACCTCGCGGCGGGCCCACCAGTGCTCCCCGCGCACGCGGGGATGGTCCCTGTCCGGTACGGCAGCCTCTACCGGCTCCCTTGTGCTCCCCGCGCACGCGGGGATGGTCCTTCGCGGGAGATGAGCTTTCCCCGGTCGTCGTAGTGCTCCCCGCGCACGCGGGGATGGTCCACTGTTACAGGAGAGACCGTGGAGTCCCTTGCGTGCTCCCCGCGCACGCGGGGATGGTCCTACAGCTTTCTACCCGTTGCCCCTCACGGGTATGTGCTCCCCGCGCACGCGGGGATGGTCCCCAGGTGCCGCCGGGGAGCTCGCGGTCGTGCAGGTGCTCCCCGCGCACGCGGGGATGGTCCCAGGAGATCGTGACCGGTGCGATCCCGCGCGACGTGCTCCCAGCGCACGCGGGGATGGTCCCGGCCACCGGCCGATGAACCGGCAGGCGTGGCAGTGCTCCCCGCGCACGCGGGGATGGTCCCGTCTCAATGTACAAGTCGGTCTCGCCGGGTTGGTGCTCCCCGCGCACGCGGGGATGGTCCTGGTCAACGCATGATCTTCCTCACGGTGCGTTGTGCTCCCCGCGCACGCGGGGATGGTCCCCATCTCATCCGGTGCGCCGCGGACACGCCGCCGTGCTCCCCGCGCACGCGGGGATGGTCCCTGAAGGTCGTGCTTCCGTGGTACCCCACGGTTGTGCTCCCCGCGCACGCGGGGATGGTCCCGCCGCGATTCCTGTGGCGTTCAAAGTGGCGGCGTGCTCCCCGCGCACGCGGGGATGGTCCCGTCAGCGATCTGAAGGGTCGGCCTTTGGCGCAGTGCTCCCCGCGCACGCGGGGATGGTCCTCGGGGCGTCCGGCGGCCGGCCACCGATCCAGTGCTCCCCGCGCACGCGGGGATGGTCCTGCTTGCCCATGGCGCGGAACCCTTCGGCGGTGGTGTGCTCCCCGCGCACGCGGGGATGGTCCCGACGTCCCCCGCGTGGTGACCCCGGCGGAGCGGTGCTCCCCGCGCACGCGGGGATGGTCCCCTGTCGGCCGGAGCCGTACGCAAGGCCCTGCCGTGCTCCCCGCGCACGCGGGGATGGTCCCCGCATCACTGGGGGGCAACTCCAGATCGGCCCGTGCTCCCCGCGCACGCGGGGATGGTCCCTACGTGATCAACCTGCCTGAAATCTGGTGGGAGTGCTCCCCTCGCGCGGGGATGGTCCCACGTATGCGCCCTGGTTGGCGACCTGGGAACCGTGCTCCCCGCGCACGCGGGGATGGTCCCGTCCAGTGTGACCGTGTGCCCGCCGTCGCCCTGTGCTCCCCGCACCCGGGATAGCCCATCACTCTTGGACAGACCCGCAGGAGTCGTGGCCTCTCCTCTTCAGTCGCGACCCTGATCATGCTATCTTCGTCCGTCAGATCAGCGAACGTGGCAAGTGCAACATGAAGGGCTCGCATGTGAACTCAGATTGGCCTCCGTTAGACCTCGGGACATTCGTCTTGCTGCTGTTCGCAGCCATAGTGGGTGGCCTGGCAGGCACACTCACCTACCTGTCGGGGGCTTCCCTTCCGCAAGCGCTGCTAGCAGGAGGAGCCGGCTTCGGAGCTGCGTTCCTATGGGCCAGATCGATCACCAAGCCGCCGAAAAAGTAGGTTTGCCCTGATCATCACGCCCACCGTGCCGTACAGCCCGGAAGCCGCGCCCCGGTATCGTCAGTCAGCCGAGGTGTCCTTTTGGGCGCAACGGCCTACTCCCCGCGCGAGGCGGGGATGGCCCCGTGGCTAGCGCAACATGTAAGTGCTCCCCGCGCACGCGGGGATACGTTCGCTTGGGGGCCAGCCGGAGGCAAGATCTCTCCCCCCGGAGGGGGGATCTTGCTCCTTCGGTGTCCTTATTAGGACGTTCTCTACAGCTCTCGGGATATTGCCGCGAGTTGTGCTCTTTAATGACCTCCATGCTCAATGACGAGCCGACGTTCCGGCAGTTCGCTGATGGGTTGTCGGCAGTAGCGTGTGCGGTCTGGGCCAAGCACGATCGGGACTCAGATGGCTGGTTGCCGTTGTGGCGGCACATGGCTGATAGCGGCGCGGTAGCCGAGTTGCTGTGGGACCACTGGCTTCCTCCCCAAGTTCACCGCGTGATCGCTGCTTGTCTTCCCGGCGGGGTGGAAGATGCACGCCAGCTTGCGATCTGGCTGGCGACCACTCACGACATTGGTAAGGCCACGCCGGCGTTCGCCTGTCAGGTAGAATCACTGGCTGCTGTCATGCGTGCGGCGGGGCTGGATATGCCGCTATACAAGCAGATGCCAGACCGCATACTCGGGCCGCACGGCTTGGCCGGCCAAGTACTACTTCAAGAATGGCTGATCGAGCGATGCGGCTGGGCGCGGTCCGCTGCTATGCAGTTCACGATCATCGCTGGGGGGCACCATGGTGTTCCACCGGCTTATGAGGATATTCGGCAGCTCAATGTTCACCCGGAGCTACTGCGCGCACCCAACTGTGCGTCGCTGTGGCACTCCGTGCAGTGGGAGATCCTCGACCTATGCACACAGACATGCGCGGTTCGGGACCGCCTAGCCGATTGGCAGGAGGTCAAGCTCACACAGCCGGCACAAGTACTGCTGACTGGGCTTGTGATCGTCGCGGACTGGATCGCCAGTAATCCGGACCTTTTCCCGTACTTTCCGGATGCTCCGCATCGTGGTCATGAGAAGCGGGTGGAAGCGGCCTGGCGTGGTCTCGATCTGCCGCTACCGTGGCGAGCATCGGAGTTCACGGGAGAGCCGTCCGCCCTGTTCACCTCCCGCTTTCAGCTGCCACCTGGCTCACGAATCCGTCCCGTCCAGGAGCGTGCAGTCGAGATGACGCGGGCCATGGCGTCGCCAGGCCTGCTGGTGATAGAGGCGCCCATGGGTGAGGGTAAGACAGAGGCTGCGTTGGCGGTCGCCGAGATCTTCGCGTCGCGTTCCGGGGCGGGTGGCTGCTTTCTCGCGCTGCCCACGATGGCTACGGGAAACGCCATGTTCCCTCGGATGACCGACTGGCTGCATAGGGTTCTTGACACGGAGGGGGAGCACGGGCCGAGGTCAGTGCTCCTAGCGCATTCCAAAGCGGCGTTGAATGACCACTACGCCGAGTTAGTACGCGCTGGTCATCGGGGCGTACGCGGGGTGGAGTCCGACGGCAGGGAGGATCACTGGAGTCACCGGGGTGACCGCAGGGTCTCGTCCGCTGAGCTCGTGGCGCACCAGTGGCTGCGTGGCAAGAAGAAGGGCATGCTGGCCTCGTTCGTGGTGGGCACGATCGACCAGTTGCTGTTCATGGGGCTGAAGAGCCGGCACCTGGCGCTACGTCACCTCGCCTTAGCAGGCAAGGTCGTCATCATCGACGAGGCGCACGCCTACGACACGTACATGAACTCTTACCTGGACCGGGCGCTGTCGTGGCTGGGTGCCTACCGGGTGCCGGTCGTGGTGCTATCTGCCACGTTGCCGGCGCGACGCCGCCGCGAGCTGGCCGAGGCATACGCGGGGACGTCCGCAGGCGACGCTCACTTCGATGAGGTGGAGCGCGCGGATGGCTACCCTCTGTTGACGGCCGTCCAGCCGGGTCGCCCCCCGGTCACCGAGACCGTCAAGGCGTCTGGTCGCAGTGTGGAGGTGCGCCTTGAGCGGATACAGGACGATCTTGGTGTTCTGAGCGGCCGCCTGGCCGAGGAACTCTCCGAGGGCGGGTGCGCCCTGGTGATCCTGAACACTGTGGACCGCGTTCTTGAGACGGCCGAGTACCTGCGCGAACGCTTCGGCGCTGAACGGGTCACCGTGGCTCACGCTCGCTTTCTGGATCTTGACCGCGCAGAAAAGGACGCCGACCTGTTGAAGCGTTTCGGCCCACCAGACAAGAGTTCCGGGCACAGGCCCCCTGGCCTTCACATCGTGGTGGCGAGTCAGGTGGCGGAGCAGTCCCTTGACATCGACTTCGACCTCCTTGTTTCGGATCTCTGTCCTGTTGACCTGCTGTTGCAGCGCATGGGCCGGCTGCACCGGCACCGACGAGGGGAAGGGCAGTGTGAGCGCCCGCTGCGGTTGCGTACGGCCCGCTGTCTGTTGACCGGCGCTGATTGGGAGGCAGTCCCGGTTGAGCCTGTACGCGGATCGCGCCGGATCTACCGGATGCATCCGTTGCTGCGGTCGGCGGCCGTGCTGGAGCCGTTCCTTTCGGGAACATCAGAGACGGGGCAAGTGGTACGCCTTCCCCAGGACATCAGCACGCTCGTCCAGCGCGCGTATGGGAACGAGCGGATCGGTCCTGAGGCGTGGCAGGAGGCGATGGATCGAGCGTGGGCCGACCAGGAGCTGCATCGCGCCGATCAGGTGGAGAGGGCGGAGGGGTTCCGGCTCAACGGTGTGGGAAAGGCTGGCCGGGCGCTGATCGGCTGGGTGGATGCCGGGGTGGGGGACGCCGACGATAGCCGTA
Organism: Sphaerisporangium viridialbum; assembly: GCF_049674955.1. Lineage (GTDB taxonomy): Bacteria > Actinomycetota > Actinomycetes > Streptosporangiales > Streptosporangiaceae > Sphaerisporangium > Sphaerisporangium viridialbum. The sequence goes on from NZ_CP187232.1 coordinate 9,678,140, forward strand.
AGGGGCAGGCGCAGGTCCGCGACAGCAGGGAGACCTTGGAGGTGCTCGTCATACAGCGCCGAGCAGACGGAACGCTGGTCAGCATGCCGCACCTGAGCGAAGGACGCGGCGGGCTGGCATTGCCCACCGACTCAGTGCCGGAACCGCGTCTGGCGCGCATCGTGGCGGCGTCCGGTCTCCGGTTGCCGTTCCAGTTCTCGATCCCACAGATCATGGACCGTGCCATCGAAGAGCTGGAGGCCGAATGCGTTCCGGCGTGGCAGGCAAAGGAGAGCCATTGGCTGGCCGGCGAGCTGATCTTGATGTTCGACGAAGAATGTCGGACCCGGTTGGCAGGCTACGACTTGCATTACACCCCCGACGATGGGCTGAAGGTGACTCATGCCGCGTGAACAAGCCACCGGGTCATTCGATCTGACCAGCGTCAAGTGGCTGCCGGTGCTGCGCGAGGACGGAACAGGGGATGTGTTGTCCCTGAGGGAGGTCTTCGAGCAGGCCGGCGAGTTGCGGCGACTGGTGGGCGACGTGCCCACCCAGGAGTTTGCACTGCTGAGGCTGCTCCTGGCGGTCCTGCACGATGCAATCGACGGGCCGGGGGATGTTGAGGAGTGGCAGGAGCTTTGGGATGGTGGGCTGCCGATCGGGCGCATCACGAAGTACTTGGCCGACCACCGGGAGCGCTTCGATCTGCTCCACCCTCAGACGCCGTTCTTCCAGACCGCTGGCCTGCGCACGGCCACGGGCGAGTTCACCTCGCTGGATCGCATCGTCGCCGACGTGCCCAACGGAGCACGGTTCTTCACGATGCGGGCCCACGGCACCCCGCGGCTCAGTTTCGCCGAGGCCGCCCGCTGGCTCGTGCACGCGCATGCCTTCGACACTTCCGGGATCAAGACCGGCGCCGTGGGCGACCCTCGGGTCAAAGGCGGCAAGGTCTACCCGCAGGGTGTCGCCTGGGCCGGTTCCCTGGGTGGCGTGTGCGTCGAGGGCGAGAACCTACGCGAGACATTGCTGCTCAACCTAATCGCCTTCGATACCGACACCCTGCGCATCGGCCCCGACCCTGACCTTCCGGCCTGGCGGAGGCCACCGGCGGGTGCTGGGCAGATGGATCCGGTGGCGCTGAGCCGCCGCCCGGCCGGGGTGCGGGATTTGTACACCTGGCAGTCCCGGCGGGTGCGCTATGTGTACGACGCCGATGGCGTGTACGGGGTCATTCTCGCCTACGGCGATCCTCTGACCCCGCATAACCGGCATGATCGCGAGCCGATGACCGGTTGGCGGCGCAGCGAGGCCCAGGAAAAGAAGCTCGGCCAGGCGCAGGTGTACCTGCCGCGTGAGCACGATCCCAGCCGTAGTGCTTGGCGCGGGCTGGGGGCGCTGGTCGCCGGACGCACACAGTGGAGCGCGCAGCGGGGTGAGGCCGCGCAGATCGTACGGCCCCGGATCCTGGACTGGGTTGCCCGCACGACCATCGAGGGCGATCTGCCTCCGGACTTCTTGATCCGGGCCCGGCTGTTCGGCGCCGTCTATGGCACCCAGCAGTCGGTCATCGACGAGGTGATCGATGACGCCGTGACGATGCCCCTGGTGCTGCTACGCCACCGCGATACCGGCCTCGGGGAGGCCGCCATTGGCGCGGTCAGGGATGCCGAGGACGCGGTGACCGCACTCGGTGACTTCGCCGCCGACCTGGCCCAGGCCGCCGGCGCCGAGCAGGCTTCCGCCAAGGAGAGCGCGCGTTACGTCGGCTTCGCCGCCCTCGATGAGCCGTTCCGTGTCTGGCTCGCCGGGCTTCGCCGCGACGATGACCCTCAGGAGCAGCGCACCATGTGGCAGAGGCAGATTCACCGGATCATCGGCCGGCTGGGTGCCGATCTTGTACGGGACGCGGGCGACGCCGTGTGGGAGGGGCGCGTCATCGAAACCCGCGCCGGCCAGAAGGTGTGGCTGAACAACTCCCGAGCCGATCTGATGTTCCGTGCTCGGCTAAGCAAGGCACTGCCCGCAGCCGCTGTGGACGGAACAACGGCCGAGCCACAGCTCAATGAGAGCGAGCAAAACCATGTGGAGGCACCGTCATGACCTCAACACCCCCCACCACCGACCGCCGGCCCGTCGCCGAGGTGATCGGTGAGATCACCGGGGCATACATCGCCGGATTGCAGCGCGGCTACCTCCAAGACCGATCGGCCGCAGTTGCGGCGTTGGCCCAGCTCAGGCGAGGCGCCGGCAAGGTTCCGGAAGAAATGCCCGACCTATGGGGTATGACCGGCACCGAGGGCCTGTTCACCAATAACGAGGTGCCCGAACACGAATGGGAGAGGGCCGAGGCCGCTCACTTCCTGGCGGTGACCCTCTACGCCCTGCACCAGCAGTCCCGGCCTGATAAAGGCATGCACCGGCGACACCGTGACGCCGAACTCGGGGCCGCCGTGCGCCAGTTGATGTCCAACGGGGAGATCGACGACGGAATCCGACGGCGGTTCGTCCGGGTGGGGACCGCTTCCACCTCTGAGGCGCTTGCCGATCGACTGCGTGAGATCGTCTCGTTGCTCCGCGGCAAGTCCATCCCGCTCGATTACGCGCTCCTGGCAGGGCAGCTCTACCAAGCTCAGCTCCCGGACGGAATACGCAAGGTACGCCACCGCTGGGGCCGCAGTTTCCACGCTTACCGGCCCAGCACCCCCGCCACGCCCGGTGACGCCGGATCCCCCGAAAAGGACGTGTGATGATCCGCACTCGAACGATTCTCGAAGTCCACGCGCTCCAGACCGTCCCGCCCAGCTGTCTGAACCGCGACGCAACCGGTTCGCCCAAGAGTGCGACTTACGGAGGCGTGCCGCGGGCGCGAGTCTCCAGCCAGGCATGGAAGCGGGCCACCAGGCGCGGCTTCCACGAACTGCTGGATCCCAGCGAACTCGGCGTCCGAACCCGCCGGGTCGCCGAACTGCTGGCCGAGCGGATCACGCGCCTGGACGGCTCAATTGAGCAGGCGCAGGCGTGGGCCCTGGCCGCCGAGGCTATCCAGACCGCGACCGGCTCCAAGATCGAGCCACCCAAGCGTAAGGCAGACACCTCCAAGGACAAGCAGGGCCCAACGCCGGCGCCGGAGTCCAAATACCTCATGTTTCTGAGCGCCCACCAGTTGGACGGGTTGGCGGAACTCGCCGTCAAGGCCCATGGCGCCGGCAAGGACTTCTTCAAGGACAAGGCCACCAAGGACCTGGCCAAGCAGCTCGCCAACAGCCGCCACTCCGTCGACATCGCCCTGTTCGGCCGTATGGTGGCCGACGGCGCGGACATCAACGTCGACGCCGCCGCGCAGGTCGCCCACGCCATCAGTGTGCACCGGGCAGAGAACGAGGCCGACTACTACACCGCCGTGGACGACTACAAGACTCGCGAGACCGACGACCTGGGTGCCGGGATGATCGGCACGGTCGAGTTCAACTCCGCCACCCTGTACCGCTACGCCGCCGTGGACATCGACCTGCTCAGCCGAAACCTGGGCAAAGGGCTGCGGGAAGAAGAGCCGCTGACCGAGCCCGTCCGGCGGGCCGCCGAGGCCTTCGTTGAGTGCTTCCTGACTTCGCTGCCCACCGGAAAGATCAACACCTTCGGAAACCACACACTGCCGGAAGCGGTTGTGGTGAAGCTGCGTTCCACTCGACCGATCAACTTCGTGGGAGCTTTCGAGGAGCCGTGCCGCACCGATCCGCAAGTCGGGGGGTACATGCGAGAGGCTTGCGAACGGCTCGCCGACTACCTGCCCGACATGGAGCAGACATACGGCGTCTCTCTGGACACCCCCTGCTGGATCATGCGGGTGGGCAAGAACACCCAGGCGCTGGCCGGTTTCGGCACGGAACTGCCACTGCCGGAGCTGGTGACGACGATCGGAGCGGAGATCGCCCGGCGACAGGACGGCGCATGAGCGTCCTGGTGCTCCAACTCGCCGGGCCGTTGCAGTCCTGGGGGGCATCATCGCGCTTCGCCCGGCGCACCACCGAGCCCGCTCCCACCAAGAGTGGGGTGATCGGGCTGCTGGCCGCCGCACAGGGACGCTCCCGCACTGAGGAGTTGCATGGCCTGGTGACGCTGCGCTTCGGCGTGCGCATCGACCAGCCCGGCACCCCGCTGCGCGACTTCCAAACCGCCCACCGGTTCACCACTGGTGAGGCGCTGCCGGTCTCGGACCGCTTCTACTTGGCCGACGCCGTCTTCGTGGCGGCGGTTGAAAGCGATGACGGCGACCTGATCGAGGATCTGCATCGGGCGGTACGCGAGCCGGGCTTCCTGCCCTACCTGGGCCGCCGGTCCTGCCCGCCGGCGCGGCGAGTGGATCTCGGCTTCCATCACGATCGCACGCTAAGTGAGGCACTGCAGCAGGAACCATGGCGGGCCGCCCCCTGGTACCAGCGCCGTCACCGCAACGAGGCCTCCGTCACCCTGACGCTCTTAGAGGAGGCCACGTCGGCGGACGGGCCGGTGGACACCCTGCGGGACCAGCCCATCAGCTTCGACCCGCTGCACCGCCAATATGCGCTACGCGGCGTACGCAACAGATCGTGCACCGTGGCCAACCCCGCATGCCGCGCCGTGCGAGCTGCGATCCCCAACCATGACCCGACATCCGTCCTGGGAGGCGCGTAATGCATATGACCCGATTCCGGTTCAACACCGCGCGCATCGGGGCCCGCCGGGTGTTGTCCTCGCCGCAGATGCTGCACGCCGCAGTCATGTCCTCTTTCGCTGAGATCCCCGAGCCCGGTGAGGACGGTGAGCGAGTACTTTGGCGGATCGACCACAACAGCAAGGCGGAGACGTACCTGTACCTGGTCAGCCCAGACAAACCCGATCTCACCCATCTGGTGGAGCAAGCCGGCTGGCCTAAGACCGGAGGCTGGCAGACCTACGACTACGGGTCATTCCTGTCGCGGCTCGCCACCGGGCAGCGGTGGGCATTCCGGCTCACGGCCAACCCAGTCCACACCGCGCGCCGCAGGGATGACGAGCCCACCAAGCTCACCGCACACGTCGGCCTACGCCACCAACGCGACTGGCTGCTGAAACGCCAAGAGAACGCCGGCTTCAAAGTGGTGGAGAAGCCACCGGAGCGGCGTCTGGCTCCCCAGGACGAACATGAGCTGATCGTGCACGACCGTCGCCAACTCGCCTTCAGGAAGAGCGGGCAGCGGCAGCAGGTGACGCTGGTCACGGTGACCTACGATGGGCGCCTGGAGATCACCGATGTCGAGGCGTTCCGGCGCACTCTCGTCCGCGGGCTGGGAAAGGCCAAGGCATACGGCTGCGGCCTCATGACCTTGGCCGAGGCGTAGCCCGTTGAGCACGGTTGGCCGACGCGGCGCATCTTCACCGCGCGAGCTCACTCGCATGGGCGACCGGATCTCGTTTGTCTACCTGGAGCGGTGCACCCTGCATCGTGAGGACAACGCCATCACCGCCGAAGACGCCAACGGCATCACCCACATCCCCTCCGCCACCATCGGCACCCTGCTGCTCGGCCCCGGCACTCGTGTCACCCATCAGGCGATGAGTGTGCTGGGTGACAGCGGAGCGGGTGTGGTCTGGGTCGGAGAGCAAGGCGTGCGGTTCTACTCGGGCGGGCGATCCCTCAACCGCTCCTCCGCCTTGGTCCAAGCACAGGCCACCAAGTGGGCTAACCGCCGCACCCGTCTGGAGGTCGCCCGCGAGATGTACCGCATGCGCTTCCCCGGCGAGGATGTGACCGGCCTGTCCCGACAGGAACTTCTGGGCCGGGAGGGCCGTCGGGTCAAGGACTGCTACCGCACTCAAGCTGAACGGGTCGGCCTATCCTGGAGCGGCCGCGTCTACCAGCCCGGCGACTTCAACTCCGGCGACCCGGCCAACCAGGCGGTGACCGCAGCCGCCCAGTGCATGTACGGCATCGCTCAGACCACCGTCACCGCGCTGGGCTGCGCTCCCGGGCTCGGCTTCATCCATTCTGGGCACGAACTGGCTTTCGTGCTGGACATCGCGGACCTGTACAAGACCGAGATCGCGTTGCCGATTGCTTTCGACGTGGCGGCCCAAAGCCCGGATGACGTCGGCTCGCGTACCCGTCGAGCCATACGTGATCACGTCAACAGCGTTGGGCTGTTGCGTCGATGCGTGGAGGACATCAAGCACCTCATCCTCGCCGAGGCTGCCGCCGCCGGTTTCGCCGCCGGCGACGACATCGACCACGTCACCCTACAGAGCGACCACGGCGCTGAAGTGGAATCGGGTCGTAACTACGGCGACGACAACGTGTACGAGGTGGACTGGTGACCATCGTCGTCCTCACCCGCTGCCCCGCCGGATTGCGCGGCTTCCTGACCCGCTGGCTGATGGAGATCTCACCCGGAGTGTTCATCGGCAGCCCGTCCGCGCGCATCCGCGAGGCGCTCTGGACCGAGGTGCAGCAGTACGCGGACACTGGGCGAGCCCTGCTGGCCTACACCACCAACAACGAGCAGGGCTTCACCTTCGAGACCCACGATCACAAATGGCAACCCGTAGACCACGAGGGACTCATCCTGATCCGCCGGCCGAAGGAGACACCTGCGGTGACTGCGGCGCCTTCTCCCAGCGGTTGGAGCAACGTCTCCAAGCGCCGCCGATACCGGCAACGCTGAACACCTTGTTTGCCACACAGCCGTCCCACCGGTACCAGCCTCAAACGCGATTCTTCCAGTTTTACCTGGTCTGTGTAGTTATGAGTTCATTCAGGCATTTTTCGCATTCACGGGCAATAATCTCGGTTCTTGAAAGTGATGAAAACACGCCCCTGCGGCAGGAAGAAGCGCAGGTCGGTGAGTGTGCTCCCCGCGCACGCGGGGATGGTCCCTCATGACCGCATGGGCCAAAGCGCTCGGCGTGGTGCTCCCCGCGCACGCGGGGATGGTCCCCACCAGATGTGGTTCTTCGGCACCCCGCCCGAGTGCTCCCCGCGCACGCGGGGATGGTCCCGTGTCGCCGCGCGACAAGTTCGGCCTGGCTGCGTGCTCCCCGCGCACGCGGGGATGGTCCCCTCTCCATTGGTCCTGTCAGTGATGCCTTCAATGTGCTCCCCGCGCACGCGGGGATGGTCCCCACTGGAACTCTGCTAGCTCGTCTCCGCAAGGGTGCTCCCCGCGCACGCGGGGATGGTCCCCAGCCGGTGACCACGCTGGCCGGGGCCTCGGCGTGCTCCCCGCGCACGCGGGGATGGTCCACGATCATGAGGCCGACTCGGAACACTCCTCGCGTGCTCCCCGCGCACGCGGGGATGGTCCCTCCGTGACTACTGACCAGCAGGGCGACCTCCGGTGCTCCCCGCGCACGCGGGGATGGTCCCCTGGCGCCGACCTGCGGAAAGTTGGGAGTGTTGTGCTCCCCGCGCACGCGGGGATGGTCCCCTAGACAGTCGATAACTTAGAGCCCCGGACCTGTGCTCCCCGCGCACGCGGGGATGGTCCCAGCGATCCGTTGGCTCTGCTGCGGACGCTCACGTGCTCCCCGCGCACGCGGGGATGGTCCCATCTGGGCCGCCACGGCCGGCTCCAGCTCCAGGTGCTCCCCGCGCACGCGGGGATGGTCCCTCGACGTCTGCGACCTCGCGGTCCGTCAACAGGTGCTCCCCGCGCACGCGGGGATGGTCCCAGGCGGTGGCGCTGACACGTGTCGCCCCGGTTGTGCTCCCCGCGCACGCGGGGATGGTCCCGGGTCGGTGCCGTTGCGGTAGACGGGCAGGTAGTGCTCCCCGCGCACGCGGGGATGGTCCCCGGGACCGGAGCTCGCCGATCTGCCCGAGGATGTGCTCCCCGCGCACGCGGGGATGGTCCCTGGATCCTCAACCGTGGGCGCATCGTCTCCATGTGCTCCCCGCGCACGCGGGGATGGTCCCCTTCAGGATCAGGATCGTAGGCAGTTGGTTGAGTGCTCCCCGCGCACGCGGGGATGGTCCCCAGCCGAGGTTACCTACGAGGAGTGGGAGATTGTGCTCCCCGCGCACGCGGGGATGGTCCCCAAGGTGATCGCACTTGACGCGCGGTGCATGGGTGCTCCCCGCGCACGCGGGGATGGTCCCCGGCCCTTTCCATCACGGCCGTCCATACGTCGGTGCTCCCCGCGCACGCGGGGATGGTCCCCAGCTCCAGCAGGCCATCGCCGCGTCCATCGAGTGCTCCCCGCGCACGCGGGGATGGTCCCTGCGCGACGGGGGCGAATCGGGGCATCGCAGGGTGCTCCCCGCGCACGCGGGGATGGTCCCGGGTTGTATGAGGCGACGATCAGCTTCCGGGGGTGCTCCCCGCGCACGCGGGGTTGGTCCCACCTCGGCCAGAATGCCCAGACCCTCGGGGCTGTGCTCCCCGCGCACGCGGGGATGGTCCCTCCACCGACTGGACGCCGATTACGAACGGCCTGCGCTCCCCGCGCACGCGGGGATGGTCCCATCTCCTGCGCCGTCTTGAACTCATGCGCGCTGTGCTCCCCGCGCATGCGGGGATGGTCCCAGCTCCGGGCTCTCGTGCCCGGACAGGAAACCGTGCTCCCCGCGCACGCGGGGATGGTCCCGCCGGATCGGGGTCGGCCGGCCACACGTCGTAGTGCTCCCCGCGCACGCGGGGATTGGTCCCTGCGTTTGGGTGCCTTGGTGAGCGCCATGGTTGTGCTCCTCCGCGCACGCGGGGATTGTCCCGGGATCGAGCTCGCGATCGTGTCCAAGACGCTGTGCTCCCGCGCACGCGGGGTGTTGACGTCGCTCGAACCGTGACCCCGTGGCGGCGGGCGGGTTCCAGTATTTGTCGCAACACTCCTGGTATGCGAAGGGTGTGGGGTTGGCGAGACGGCAAGCGGCAGCTGGAGCTTGAGTACTGGAGACCCCCCTCATCTCCCCTTCGTCCGCAACGCCACGAGCAGTGTGATCATCGCATGTCGGCGATAGTCACATTCTGGGGACGGCTACATGCCGCCAATTCACAACCATTGGCGAATAGTCAGTGCGGCGAATCGTCCCAGAATGGATCGAAAAGCGGTACCACGCCTAGCGATGGCAAGGCCCGACGAAGGAGGGCTGCGGCAGTCGATCGCCCCGCCATCAATCCAGCGGCACCGAAGTCAGCGATCGTCACGGCCTCCGCCAATCCTTCTCGCTGTCGCGATCAATTGGCTCGGAGGTGAGCTACAGACAGCGGAGATGACAGACCTACCGTCAACTAGGCCGACTCAGCCGTCCTGAGCGCGTGGGCGGTGCGGGCCGCGACCGGCCGAAGAGCCGCAGCGCGGCCAGCGACCGCCCGACGCGCGGCGGACCGCGCAGCGGACCGCCTTTAATGACGGGAAGAAAGTTCTCATCCGGTAAAGCGGGCGAGTCTGGTTCGCTGTCGCTGGAGTGCTCCGCCTAGCTGGCGGATTACTCGGCTGTCGAGGGCGCATGCTCGTCTGGCTCGGTGACGAATGAGCCCATGCCGGGCTCGGTGTGGATGAGGCCGTCTGCTCGTAGGGCGCGCATGACCTTCTGGGCGGTGGCGTTGGCGATACTGAACTCTTCGACAAGGTCGATGAGGGAGGGGATGCGTTCGCCTGGCTTGTACTGGCCGGAGCGGATGCGCTCGCGCATGATCGCATGGACCTGTCGCCACCTGGGCTGATTCGGCTTCAGCTCGATCATGAGGCAACCGTAGGAAGCTATGACGCGCCTGGCGATGGACGGCACGCTATAGCGCGCTATGGCTTGTCGTGCTTATGATGCCCGCATGGAAGCACCGGACCGGGACCCCCGCGAGGGGTCGGAGCGGGTTCTGCCTGGCCAGTTGGATGTGAGTACGCCCAGCGTGGCGCGGATGTACGACTACTACTTGGGCGGTAAGGACAACTTCGCGGTTGATCGGGAGCGTGCCGAGGAGGTGATCCGGCAGTCTCCGCATGTGCCGTTGATGGCTCGGGCCAATCGGGAGTTCCTGGGCCGTGCAGTGCGGTTCCTGGCCGGTGAGGCCGGTATCCGACAGTTCGTCGACATCGGGACAGGGCTGCCCACGCGAGAGAACGTTCACCAGGTGGCTCAACGCACCGATCCTCGTTCGCGGGTGGTCTACGTCGACAACGACCCGATCGTGCTGGTGCACGCTCGCGCGTTGCTGGCCGATAACCCGAACACGCACGTGATGCCCGGCGACTTGCGTCGGCCCTGGGAGATCCTGGGCGATCCGCACGTCCGTGGTGTGATCGACTTCGCGGAGCCGGTGGCGGTCCTGCTGTGCGCCATCCTGCATTTCGTCGCCGACAAGGAAGACCCGTATGGGATCGTCTCGACGCTGATCGAGGCGATGGCGCCGGGTTCGTACCTGGTGATCTCGCACGCGGAGCGGCACAGGGAGCTGAGCGGGGCAACCGATTCCTACCGCGGTGCGAGCGCTCCGGCGGTGCTGCGTTCCTGTGTGGAGATCGCCGAGTTCTTCGACGGCTTGCAACTGGTTGCGCCGGGGGTGGTCTATCTGCCGTTGTGGCGGCCGGACGGGCCGCTGTTCTTCGAGGACAACCGCGTACGGGCCTACGGCGGGATAGGGCGCAAGCCGTGACCGCTCCTGGGCCGGCGGGCGCACAGATTCCGGTCGTCGGAGGCTCCTCGGCGCGGCGTTCCCCGGCCACCGTGGCCGCGCTGCGGTTGAGCCGGGAGTTGGAGTCTTTCGGGATCACCGCTGACCCGCACGAGGGTGATCGTGTGGCGGCGCTGTCGGTCTGCGCGGGCTTGGTCATCTGGTGCGAGAGCGGTCCTGGTGGCCTGCGTTACCGCTGGTGGACCGGCCGCGTATCCGAGCGTACCGGGCGGTGGGTCTACACCTGGTGTTCCACGCATGCCCCCGAATCCGCGGCGCGGCGCGTAGCCATGCGCTACCGGGAACTGCGGGGGCTCAACGCTGAGAGCGGGTCTGGTCGTGGCTGAGGTGGAGATCGTCTGGGTGACGTCGGGCAAGGTGCACGCTTTGAGACATGGGATGGTCGGCGGGGTGCGGGCCTTCACCTTGGACATGATCTGCCGGCCTTACGAGCTGCACTGCAAGCTGCCCGGTCCCAAGGGTGCCCAGGAGATCGAGAGGTTCGCCAGCGAGGAAGCCGCCTACGCGCGGGCGCGTGACAAGGTCGCCGAGTTCCTCGAACTGTTCGGCCAGCCACTTCCGGCGGCCGCCTCGACGCAAGGCGGGCCATGACCGCGCCGATCGCCTACCGGGACCATGCCGCGATGAACGCTTCTCGACGGCCGTTGCCGTTGAGTGGCCCCGGTGGCCGAGAGGGCGGCGACTGTGCGCACCTGCGGGTGCGCTGGACCTGGATCTGGCCCTACGTCGGCCACCTGCCGGGCGGCGCCACCTGCGGGGACTGCGGCACCTGGTGGCGACTGGACCTCATCCCGCCGGCCGTGCTTGAGTGTCTTCCGGCAGCGGGCGCGCCGCGTGAGGAGACGGGGCGGTGAGGGCTTGGAACGCGTCGGCGATCTCGCGGGCTGCCTGGTCGGGGCCGATGTGGTCGGTATGGAGTCGAAGATGAAAGAAATCCTCGTCGCTACCGGTCTCCAGGTCGGTGAGCGTCTCGTCCCACGCGGCCAGGCGCTGGGCGGTGTCGACGTCCCCGCGGTGGCGCGACCGTTGCTCGCAGACCTCCCGTGGAACCCACAGCAGGACGCGCAACCAGGGGTCTCGCCCGACGAGGCGGCGCAGATCGGCGACGTTCCCGATATGGGCGACCGGGATGAGCCCGGCCTGGCCCATGTCGTCGACCTCCGCGCGGTCGATGGCGTAGGTGTTGCCGTACCGGTGGTTCTCGGCGACGGTGCGGCCGGCCTGGCGCAGCTCGTCGAGTCGGGCGGCGGTGACGAGGTGGTACTCCTCGGCTCGCCCGGTGCCGACCTTGAGCTTACGCAGCAGCCGAAACCGGGGGTCGAGCCGGTGAAGGGCCTGAGTGGTGGTGCTCTTGCCGCTGGTGGGCGGGCCGTACAAGACGACCCCTGTTGGTGGCGTCACGCGAGGATGCGCTTGAGCGCGTCGCGGGTCTGGTCGGCAAGGCTGATGGCCGAACCTAGCCGGTTGTCGACGGTGAGGTGTGCGGTGGACGGGGCCTTGTCGGTGTCCAGGCCGGCGACGTACTGCTCCCAGTTGGCCAGCTTCCACGCGTCCCGCGCGGCGCCCCGGAACTCGATGTACTCGCGCATGGACTCCGGATCGCAGCGAACCCAGATCGCGGCGACGTCGATGCCCTTGGCCGCGCACCGGTTCTCCAGCCGGGTGAACCACGCCTCGTCGCGCAGTTCGGTGATGAACGGCGCCGAGAGGATCGCCGAGGTCCCGCAGTTGAGGTTGTCCCACGCCGATTCCATCAGGCACCGGTACTCCAGCGGCCGTACCTCGGCCAGGTACAGCTCGGTGTGCCGGTCGTTGGCGTCGCTGCCAAGGGAGATGAGCAGCCGTTCGGCCATGGACCGGGTGAGGGAGTCCTTGTCCAGGAACGCCCAGCCGGTGATGTCGGACAGGAACCGCGAGAACTCGGTCTTGCCCGATCCGGCATATCCGCCCACCAGAACGAGGATGGGCTTGGGGCTTCCTCCCCCGTGGCGCCGGCGCCACGCGTCGACCACGCGGGCGCGTAGAGCGGCCTGGGGAGAGCTGTCGCTCTGGATGCCGTCGACAGAGACTTTGGTGAACGCCTCCTCGATGACCAGGGCGGCGGCGTTGTCGGCGGCAGGGTCGACGGGCGCAGGCAATTCGGAAATCACGATTTCCGCTTTCTGTGATTCACCGGGCAACGGCAGACGAAATCCAAGCTCGGGTTCGGTGGCCTGATACAGCAGGCAGTACGCGCGGCGGTAGTGCGGGCCGGGGTAAATCGACCCGTTCTCATGTCCCCAGATGGTCTGGAAGTTAGCCGCCGGCACGGTGAGGCCGTGGCGCTCGGCCGTCTGGCGTAGCTTGTCGCCTGCTCCTTCGAGGGTCAGGCCGTGAGCCTCGCGATGCTCCCGAAGCTTGGCGGGGGTCCAGCCTTGGCGCTGGGTCGTCTTCAAGTGCGTCCCTTCACGTTCACGCTCGGGGGAAGCGGGCAGTTTCGGCGGTGCATGTGAAAACGCTCGTGTAAACCGCTGATGAGACGGCGTGAAGAAGCTTAACTAGAGCCGCGTGATACAGAAAAGCCCGTGATCACGGTGAACTTAGGTCATCCCCCAGGGACGCAAACCCGCAGGGCAGGGAGGCCACCGTGAACATCAGAGCAGAGCAGCAGATCGCCGATGAGCTGGCCGCGATACGCGCTGAGCTGGACGAGCTTACGTGTCGCGCCGGCCAGATCGCTTCGGCTCTTGGAAGACAGCCGCCTCAAGATCGGCAAGCCGGTTTCCCAGGTCGCCGAGAGCGGCCCGGATCTCGGCAAGCTGATCCATGATCTGACCGTTGCCGGCTGCCGGCTGAGCATCGACCTCTGCCGGGTCGCGGACGAACACGCCCTTGCCTTGCTGGCCGATCACGAACCCTTCGGTTCGCAGCACGCTGATCGCTGACTTCACCACGCTGGCCGAGACCTCGTAGCGCTGGCAGAGCTGGGCGATCGACGGCAACGCCTGCCCCGGCGGCAAGGCGCCGGATCGGATCTGCCCGCGTAGCTCGTCGGCTATCTGCAAGTAGCCGGGCCGGCCGGTGTTCTGCACCATCGCTCGCTCCTTCGCTCCTCCCAAGTTCACCACGCCACGAATCTCCTGCCAACCAAGCGCCCATAGAACTCCTTGACATCTTAGAATTCCAAGTGTTCCATGAGGCCTAAGAATCCCATCCGAGAGGAACCCCGACCATGCGCACCATCCCGATCCCCGTCGACACCAACAGGCTTCAGTTCACCTGCGTCAAGGCCGCACGGCCCCGCCTGGTCAACAAGGAGACCGGCGAGATCAAGAAGGACAAGAACGGCAACATCGTCTACGAGGTCACGGTGACGGTCGAAGACGACTTCGGCCGCCTGGAACTCCTCAAGATCGGCATCTCGGCCGAGCCGGACATCGCCCCGGGCGACGAGATCACCCCGGTCGGCCTCATCGGCTACGTGTGGGAGCAGACCATCCAGGGGGCGAACCGCTGGGGCATCTCCTACAAGGCCACATCGTTCGTCCGTGCCACCTCGGGCATGCCCGAGGGGGTGGCGTGATGAGCATCCTCGACGTCATCCCCCCTCCGCTGCTCATCGCCCTCGGCGTCATGGTCGCCCTGCGCCTGTGGAAGCGCTTGGGGCCGGTGTCGTTCTGGTACCTGGTCGGGTTTCCGCTCAAGGCGGTACGGCTGCGCTGGACCTGGCGGCACGTCGCCTCCGGGTGCGGGCTCACCAAGAAGCGTCACCGCTGGTGGTTCACCGTCATCCCCAACATGGTCGCCTCGACCGGCGTCGTACGGGTCAAGCGGCGCTTTCAGCGGGTCGCGGTCGACACCAAACCGTGGATGAAGCTGCCCCGGCCGGTACGGCACGGGTGGCGCGTCACCTTCCACCTGCTCGACGGCCAGATCCCCGACGACTACGCCAAGGTGTGCGAGCGGCTCGCGCACGCCTGGCGGGTCGAAGCGGTCCGGGTGGTCGGCTCGCGGCCTGGCCGCGTCACCTTACAGGCGACCACGCGCGACCCTTTAGCCCACGTGATGCCGGCCATGCCTGCCGATGAGCCGGAGTCGGGCTGGACGGCTGCCGACCTGCTGCGGCCGGTGGTCGGCGTGCTGGAGACCGGCGCCCCCTGGCATCTGGACTTCCGGCTCATCCCGCACTGGATGAATGTGGGTGCGACCCAATCGGGCAAATCCAACCTGATCAACGCGCTGCTCGTGGCGCTCGCCCGCCAACCGGTCGCGATCATCGGGTTTGACCTCAAAGGCGGGGTCGAGTTGTCACCGTACGCGCCGCGGCTGTCGGCCCTGGTGACGACCAGAGCCGACGCGGTGAGGCTCCTGGCTGAGCTGATCGGGGTGATGGGCGCCCGGATGCTGGCCTGTCGCCGGCACGGCACCCGCGACATCTGGCAGCTTCCCGACGCGCTGCGGCCGATTCCCATCCTGCTCCTGGTCGACGAGCTGGCCGAGCTGTTCCTGACCGCCGACAAGGCCGAGAAGGACGAGGTCACCAAGACCGCTACCGCGCTGCTGCGGATCGCCCAGCTCGGGCGGGCCTTCGGTATCCACCTGGTGCTGTCCGGTCAGCGGATCGGCTCTGACCTCGGCCCCGGTGTGACCGCGCTGCGCGCCCAGATCGGCGGGAGGGTCTGCCACCGGGTCAACGATCCCGAAACCGCCGTGATGACCCTGGGCGACCTCGACCCTGACGCGCTGGTCGCCGCCCGGTCGATCCCGCCGGAGATGCCCGGGGTGGCGGTGGTGACCGGCGCCGATGGCCGCTGGACCCGTGCCCGGTCCGGCTACGTCTCCACCCTAGCGGCCGAACAGGCGGCCCAGACCTTCGCCGATCGGGCTCCGTCCTGGGAGCAGGTCAAGGCCAGCGGCCTGGGTCACGAGCTGGACAGCAACGCACATCCCGAGATCGCGGCCTGAAAGGAGAGGTTCCGATGAGCACACCTCGCGGACGTGCGGCCGATCTGGCCGGGTGGTTGCTGGACTCCGGGCCGGTGGCCGTGGTCGCCCTGATCGCCGGCGCGGGCTCCTTCACCCACATCCGCGACACCGCCACCCAGTACGGGCAAACCGGCTGGATGGCCTGGGCCGTGGCGGTCTGCGTCGATCTCACCTGCGTCATGGCCGCCCGCGAGCGACAGCGCGACAAGAAGACCGGCCGCGTACGGTCCGGCCTGGTGTCCTGGCCCACCCTCGTCCTGGTCGGCGGGATCGTGTTGTCCCTGGCCGCGAACCTGGCACAGGCCGACACCTCGGTCTGGGGGTGGGTCACCGCGGCAACCCCGGCCGTGGCGTTCCTGGTCGCGGTCTCCATGCTCGAACGCCGCGCCGTCCCAGGACCGTCCTCGTCCCCGGCCACCGTACCCGCACCGACCCCCGTCCCCGGCTCGTCCCCGCGCCCCGTCCCCGATCCGATCCCTTCGACGGCGCTCGTCCCCACCGCCGTCCCGCCCGTCCCCGTGACTGCTGCGTCCGTCCCCGTCCAGTACGGCGACACCGCAGGGCAGGACGACACCTCTCCGGCCTCTGGCGGGCTGCTCGACTACGCCCGGCGCGTCGCGGCCGAACATCACGCCCGGCACGGCAGACCGATCACTCGCGACACCCTGCGCGCCCGACTCGGTGTCTCCAACCAACTCGCCACCGAGCTATTGCGGCAACTGCGCAACATCCCCGACCCCGCATGACCCGAAGGGACCTCTCGTGATGGTTCGCACCCCCGACCGCCTGGCCGTCATCAACGGCCTGCGCGACCTGGCCGATTTCCTGGACACCAACCCCGATGTCCCCGCCCCTTGGGGGCCGATCTCCATCTACTTCTACCCCCTCGGTACCGACGAGGAGATCCGCGCCCAAGTCGACCACGTCGCCCGGCTGCTCGGCTCCGACGTGGACGCCGACGAGCTCGCGGTGGACCACTACTCGACGGGGATCACGTTCGGCATCGCCGAGTACAAGGCGGTGGGCCTGCTCGCCTCCTCCCGAGCCCGATGGGCCGCCCGCAGGAGCTACGAGGACTCCATCACCCTCGACACCGACCCCACCAACGCCGCCCCCGGCGCCTGAACGGAGAACCCCCATGCGCATCCGCCTCGACGGCACCCGCTCCGAGATCTCTTACGCGCTCTACCAGCTCCGCAAGATCTTCCGGGTCACCTCGATCTCCAACCCGCACCCCAACCGCGGGCGACGGTCGGACTACCGGCTCTACGCCCAGATCAACCCTCGCGACACGCGGGCCTGGAGGTAAGGGCGTGGACGAATTCACTGTGATCCGCTACCGCTGCGCCACCTGCGGCGGGACCGGCGTCGACAGCCTGGCCGGCACCTGCGCCGACTGCGACGGAACCGGAGCAGACAACCACGGGGCATAGCCCCGGCACCCCCGGCGTGACCGCACAACCGCCAAGTCACACGCCACGTCGGGGGCCATCCCCACACCGAACCTCGGAAGACCCGGAAGGGACACGCCCCATCATGCCCAACACCACCAACTCACACGCGGTAGCCGGGATGATCGCCCGACTCCACGACCCCCAATACCCCCGCTGGGCCGCCCAGATCAGAGCCACCGGCGGATGCCGCCAGCCGATCCACCTGCGCGGCCACGTCCTGCACGTCGACCAGGCCACCGGTCGACTCCTGCACCGCTACTCCACCGCCACCGAACCTGACGGCGTTCTGCGAGTGCCGTGCAAGACGCGGCGGGCCTCCCGTTGCCCCTCGTGCGCCGAGACCTACCGGGCCGACACTTACCACCTGATCCGGGCAGGCCTGGCCGGCGGCAAGGGTGTCCCCTCCTCCGTCAGCGCGCACCCGTGCCTGTTCGTCACCCTCACCGCTCCCTCGTTCGGGACCGTCCACGCTCGGCGGGAACGGGACGGCAAGCTCCTGCCCTGCCACCCTCGACGAAACGCGCAGACCTGCCCGCACGGGCGGGTGATGTCCTGCACCGCCCGGCACGGCGCCGACGAGGAACGCCTCGGCGAACCGCTGTGCCCGGACTGCTACGACTACACAGGCTCCGTCTACTTCAACGCTCTCGCTCCCGAGCTGTGGCGGCGCTTCACCCTGGCCCTTCGTAGACACGTCGCCAAGCTCACCGGCTACAGCCTCAAGGGGTTACGCGAGGAACTGACGATCTCCTTCGCCAAGGTCGCCGAATACCAACGGCGGGGCGTCGTCCACTTCCACGCGGTGATCCGCCTCGACGGACCAGAGGGGCCGGACGCCCCACCTCCCGCCTGGGCGACTTCCGACGTACTGACCGCGGCCGTACAGCACGCACACCAGGCCATCACCGTGACCGCCCCCGCAGTCGACAGCAAACCGTCCGTCGTCCTGCGCTGGGGCGCTCAGCTCGACGTCCGCCCCATCACCCTCGGCGGTGACCTCACCGACCAGGCCGTCGCCGGCTACATCGCCAAGTACGCCACCAAAGCCGCCGAATGCGTCGGCACCCTCGACCGACGCATCAACGCCACCGAAGACCTGGCCGCGCTCCCCATCCGCGAGCACCCCCGGCGCCTGATCTCCGAGTGCTTCCGCCTCGGTTCCCTTGACGAGCTGGGAGACCTCCGGCTCGCCGAATGGGCACACATGCTCGGCTTCCGCGGGCACTTCTCCACCAAATCCCGCCACTACTCCACCACCTTCGGCAAGATGCGCGCCGAACGCGTCGACCACCAACGCGACGAGGCCGTCTCAACCGGCCGACTCCCCCTCTTCGACGAGGACACCGTCCTCGTCATCGCCCGCTGGTCCTACGCCGGAAAGGGCCTGTCCGCCGGCGACGCCGTCCTCGCCGCTGCCCTCACCAGATCGCCCGCGCCCGATCACTCCACCCGTCTGGAGGCCTCACATGGATGACCTCGTGCTCACCGTCGAAGAGGCCGCCAAACGACTTCGAATCAGCCGATGGACCCTCTACACCCTGATCCACTCCAACCAGCTCAAGACCATCAAGATCGGCCGTCGTCGCCTCGTCCCCATCGACTCCCTGGCCGAATGCATCGACTCCCTCAAGGCGGTGGCGTGATGACCAAGACCAAGCTCAGTACCCCCGAGGAAGGACCCAAGAGCCGGAAGAATCGCGCGTCCGGGAAGCGGTCCAATGGTGAGGGAACGATTGCCCAACGCAAGGACGGTCGGTACGAGGCGAAAGTCTTCGTCCCCACCACGGCAGGCACGGTCAAGAGGGTCAGCGTCTACGGCAAGACTCGCGAGGAGTGCCACGCCAAGTTCATCGAACTCAAGGCACAGTCTGACCGGGGCATCCCCGTAGCTGCCGAGAGTTGGACGGTCGGTGACTACCTGGCCTACTGGCTGGAGCACGTAGTCCGGGCCGAACGACGTCCTAAGACGGTGCAGGGATACGAGGGGGTGATCCGGCGTTACCTCGTCCCTTCTCTCGGCCGGAAGCGACTCGACAAGCTCAACGCGGCCGAAGTCCGCCAGTTCGTCACGTCCCTACGGAACGGCTGCCAGTGCTGCCAGCGAGGATGGGACAAGGCTCGTACGCTGGCCGAGTGCTGCGCCAAAAGGGGCGGCACCTGCTGCCAGTACACGATTCAGGCTCGCATGGTGCAGTTCATTCACGCAGTCCTGCGGAACGCTCTGGAGAACGCCGTCCGTGAGGAGGTGATTCACCGGAACGTCGCGAAGCTGGTAAAGATCTCGCCGCCCAAGTACAAGGTCAATCGAGGTCTGACGGTCGCTCAGGCCAAGGCCATTCTCAAGGCGGCAAAGGATCACCGCCTCGGCGCCCTGTACGTGCTCGCGGTCTGCCTCGGCCTCCGGCGTGGGGAACTCCTCGGGCTTCGCTGGGAGGACATCGACCTAGAAACCGGAACGCTAGAAGTGATCCAGACCCTCCAGCGCGTCGGCGGCCGACTCCAGTTCGTGAAACCCAAGACGGAAGACTCCGAGCGCACCATCCCGCTTCCGCCGATCTGCCTCAACGCTCTGAAGGAGCACCGCAGGCGGCAGTTCGCGGAGCGCTCCCAGTGCTGGCCGGACTGGGAGGATCACGGGCTCGTGTTCCCCTCTCGGCGCGGCACACCCATGGAACCGGACAACCTACGGCGAAGCTGGGGAGAGATCCGCACCGCGGCCGGGCTCGGAGCCGTACGGCTTCACGACCTCCGTCACACCTGCGTGAGCCTCCTGCTCGACCTCGGCGTACCTCCCCACATCGTTCGGGAGATCGTCGGACACTCCGACATCGAGGTCACGATGACGATCTACGCCCACTCATCTCTCGATGACAAGCGCACGGCCCTCGGCAAACTGGGCGATGCCCTCGGATAGCCACTCACAGCGCCCTACCAAGCGCCCCCGGACCTAACCGTGCGGGGGCGCTTCTGTCACTTTCGGCCGAACCGCTTGCGTAGCCGCCACTCGACTCCTATGGTCTACATATTCATCCTATGATCCTATGATATAGGAAGCAGTTCTAGCCCTAGTGGAATGGAACTAGACCCAGCCCTTTTTGAAGGAAACGAAAGGACGTTTGTTATGTCGGCTCAGTCCCAGGCAGATACGCCAGACCGCGAGGCACTGATTCAAGCGTTGCTAGCTCTCGGGACACACACTCACGCACGGCGTCTACGTCTTGATGACCTGCAGCATGAAGATGAACACGTTCTGGAGGGGATGCTACTTGCCGCCGCGGAGCAACTTGCTGATCGCTCACGCAAAGGTGTGGGTCCAGGCAGGAGCCGTGGCCATGAGTGCGTGAGGGGCTACATGAAGTATCTCGTGAGTGACGATCTGACCTGGTTCTTCCGGGAACGGGATCGTCGCCAACTGGCAGACAGCGACACATACAGGTCCCTAGCAGGGATCATGCGCCTCTAACGGTTGTCGTCAGCGTTGTCGTCAAACCTAAACAAGAACGCCCCGCGCACAGTGTGCTCGGGGCGTTTTGGCTGTTCAGGTGGTGTGGTCAGGGGCGGGGTCGAACCGCCGACCTTCCGCTTTTCAGGCGGACGCTCGTACCGACTGAGCTACCTGACCCGGTGGTGATGAGACATCCACCAGAGCGGTCCTGACGGGACTTGAACCCGCGACCTCCACCTTGACAGGGTGGCGAGCACTCCAAACTGCTCTACAGGACCTTGCTTGCCGGGAGTCTATGACTCTCGGCCTTTGCGCTCGCTTAGCCTACCAGCTCTCCGGAGATCTTCGACCTTCCGTCTTACTGGTGAGCGTCAGCTCACGCGTGCCCCCAACGGGATTCGAACCCGTGCCGCCGCCTTGAAAGGGCGGTGTCCTAGGCCGCTAGACGATGGGGGCTCAGGGCTCTCGCCCTGGTTCCGTGACGCCTTCCGTCGGAGACCTCTGAAGCATAGGGGACGTGGGCCCTCGATGCCAAAGTGGTCATCGCCGGAACGGCGACTCGGTGCCGGAACCCTCTCCCGTTGGCGACGAGGTCGGAACCGGCTCCGGGGAAATTGTACGGCCAGGCTCGCTCTCCACGTGACGTTGGATCTGCACCCATTGCTCCCCAAGGCCTCCAAGCGTCACGTCGTCCCAGGCCTGGAGGCGACGGGAGGTCATGTCGAAGTAGAGCACCGTGGCCTGGATCGGCGTGGGCTCGTCGTGTTCGAGTCCCCGAAGGCCCGCTCCTCCGGTCGATCCCTGGATCATCAGCCGGGTGCCCGAGGGAAGCATCTCGGTCGACCGCTCGTGGACGTGGCCGGCCAGGACCAGCGGCGATGCCCCGCCGAACGCCCGTCCGACCGTGGGGTCGTGGACGGCGACGACGTCTACGGGGATCTTGTTGCCACCGGAATCTCCGGAAGTGCCGGAACCTGCCGGATTCGCCGTGCTGTTCGTCAGCTTGGACGACGGGGACGGGGATGCCTCGATCGAGGGCTTCGAGGCAGCCGGCTTCCCGTCGTCGCCCGCGGGTGTCAGGCGGGCGGCGTGAGCGCGTCCGAGATCCAGCAGCATCTGGGCGTCGGATTTGACGTCAACGGTCTTGTCGGGCGTGAACCGAGGGTCACCGACGCCGTAGATGCGCAGGCCCTCTACGGTCTTCTCAGCGCCGTCCAGGACTATCGCGTTCTTCTGCCGGGCGACCGCCCGCTGGGTGGCGATGGAGTCATGGTTCCCGCGGACGTACACGTACGGAACCCCGAGCGTGCCGATCTCCTCGACGAACTTGTTCTCCGCCTTCGTCCCGTGGTCGGCGATGTCACCCGTGTCCAGGATCAGGTTGATCTTAAATTGATCCTTCAGCGAGCGGATCATGTTCCAGGCGACCGGATTGAGGTGGATGTCCGAGACGTGCAGGACACGCAGGGTGTTCGGATCGGGCGAGTACACCGGGAGCGTCGTTCCGGCGTGGTAGAGCTGGGAGACGTTGGTGACCAGCTTGGCGAGCTGGCCTCGGTACTCCGAGAAGCGCGAGACGATCGACTCCGCGCTGCCGATGAGCGAGGGCACACCGGTGAGCAGGCCGGTGTACCTCGGCTCGGCGATGGACCGGGGGTTGAAGGTCATCACCGACAGCAGACCGACCAAGGCCACCGCCGTGAAACTACCCAGACCCGTCCACAGCGCCCGCCGCCACTTCCGGAAGACGATGAGGCCGGTCACGAGGCCGCCGACGACCGCGAACACGACGGCTCTGATGACGAGTTCCCGCAGTCCCGCCTGGAGGTCGGCCTCGATGAGGTCGGGCAGCGTCTCGGCCCAGCGGGGGCTCTCCAGGAGTTGCTGGGCGACGTCCGCGTGGATGCCGTCGAGGCTGAGGCTCAGCCGTAAGGGCCCGTGGTGGGAGTCGAACCTCAGGGTGCCGAGGGGCCGTACGTCCACGACCGTCTGGCCGCCCCAGGACGGTTGCAGGCTCATCCCGATCTGCGCGGGACCCACTGTGGTGCTCACGTGGGCGCCTATCGCGATCCCCAGCCAGGCCCCGGCCACCGCGACGATGCCGATCAGCAGGACGTTGGCCGTCCGGCGTACGGCACGTCGCTCGTTCACCCGCCGGGCGGCTTCCTTTAAGCGCATGAAATTCATCGTCGTCTTGCCTACCCGAAAACACGGTCCGACTCATAGCCGCCACGAGTCATGCTCGGTGTCGGTGATAGTCAAGAAAGCTTCTGCCCCGCCTCGGGCGCCCGGCACCCCCCTGACCGTACGAGCTACCGCACCCTCGCGTACCGGTGACACGATTGAACGGTGATCGAGGTTTCGCGGGAGAAGTTCGAGGAGCTCGTTGCCGAGGCGCTGGACACGATCCCGCCCGAGCTGGCGCGTGTGATGGAGAACGTGGTGATGGTCGTCGTGGACGATCCACCCGAGCCAGGGCTTCTCGGGCTGTATACCGGCATCCCGCTGACCGAGCGGGGTGAGTGGTACTCGGGCGTCCTCCCCGACCGCATCGAGATCTACCGGAACTCGATCTGCGGGATCTGCGAGACAGAGGATGAGGTGGTCGAAGAAGTTCAGATCACCGTGGTCCACGAAATCGCTCATCATTTCGGGATCGATGATGACCGTCTCCACGAGCTCGGCTGGTAGGCCCGGAACGGCGGCTTCTCTGTTACAGCTCGCCTACCCGGCGGGACTCCTCTGGACATATCCGCTGATAACGGCCTTGCGCTGAGATCCGTACGGCCAGCAGGGTTGCGCAACCGCGCCCGCAGTCGGCGCCGTAGGTGACATACTGAACACGGTCTGTCAGGAACGGCCCAGCGAGCGCAGCGGAGACATATGGCGGCCACGAGGCCAGGCCGGCTGCCCGGGCGGCACCGCCGATCGCCGGAAAGCCAAGCGACGTACAGCGAGGTCATCGCCATCGGCGAGTTCCGTGCGCTGTGGGTCGGTCAGTGCCTTTCCTTGCTCGGCGACCAGCTTGCCCAGGTCGCGCTGGCACTCCTCGTGTTCGAAAGGACTCGCTCCCCGCTGGCCACCGCCGGGGTCTACGCCCTGACCTACCTTCCGCCGATCGTCGGCGGACCACTGCTCGCGGGGCTCGCCGACCGGTTCGCGCGGCGTCAGATCATGATCGTGTGTGACCTCACCAGGGCGCTTCTGGTCGGTCTGATGGCCGTGCCCACCATGCCGTTCCCTGTGCTGTGCGCACTGGTCTTCTGCGTGGTGCTGCTCAGCTCGCCGTTCACGGCCGCCCGGGCGGCGCTGCTGCCGGAGATCCTGGAGGGCGATCGGTACGTAGCGGGCTCGGCGCTGCAGAACATGACCAACCAGGGCGTGCAGATGCTGGGCTTCGCCGCCGGGGCCGGGGTGATCGCGACCATTGGCGCCTATCGTGGCCTCGCGCTGGACGCGCTGACCTTCGTGGCCTCGGCGCTCATCCTCGCGGCCGGCGTGCGGCGGCGTCCCGCGCCTGACCCTGAGGACGATACGCACGCTTCCATGTGGGCGATGACCAAGGCAGGGGCTCGGCTCGTCTTCGGCGACAGGCGGCTGCGCACGCTCGTCCTGTTCGCCTGGCTCTGCGGCTTCTACGTGCTTCCCGAGGGCATCGCCGTGCCGTACGCCGCGACGCTCAGCGATGATCCGAGAGGCGTCACGCTGATCACGGGCCTGCTCATGGCCGCCATGCCGACGGGGACGGTGCTGGGGGCCTTCGCGTTCAGCCGGTTCGTGGCGCCGACCGGGCGCCTGCATGCCATGGGGTGGATGGCGATGCTCAGCTGCGCCCCGCTGATCGGGTGCGCGATGCGGCCTCCGCTGGCCGTCGTGCTGGCCCTGTGGATCCTCGCCGGGGTGGGTGGGGCG
The DNA here is from genome assembly GCF_049674955.1 of Sphaerisporangium viridialbum. GTDB lineage: Bacteria > Actinomycetota > Actinomycetes > Streptosporangiales > Streptosporangiaceae > Sphaerisporangium > Sphaerisporangium viridialbum. Next base: position 9,702,541 of record NZ_CP187232.1, read on the forward strand.
TACCAGCTCGCGGCGAATGCCGCGTTCGTGCAGTGTGTGCCTGCCAACCGCCGGGGCCAGGCCTTCGGGTTGGTCCAGTCCGGCTTGCTCGCGGCCCAGGGCATCGGCATCCTCATCGGCGGCGCCGCCGCGCAAGCACTCGGCCCAGAGCCGGTGGTCGCCCTCGCCGGAGCGGCGGGGCTCTCCGTGGCCGCGCTACTGGCCATGCTCTGGACCGAGTCTCGTACCGAGATCATCACCAGGGTCCGCACCCAGGTGACCTAGGCGTTCGTGGGGGGCTCGTCCACCGGCGACTGCGGCCGGCTCGTCGGCGACTGCGGGTGCGGCTGGGGAGCCGGGGCGGCGTAGGGGGCCTGGCCCGCCGAGTACGGCGACTGGTCGGCGTAGGACGGCCGGTCGCTGTACGGGGAGGCGTCCTGGGGCCGCGACGGCTGCTGCCAGTAGGACGAGACCTGCTGCCAGGTGGACCCTGAGCCGCTCTTCTGCTTGTTGATGAGGTCCTGGACGATGGAGGTGTTCTTGCCCTCTTCGGGGATCAGCAGCCACGCGACCGCGTAGATGCCGACGCCGAGGCCGCCGAAGAAGGTGGCGACGGCGAGTCCGAGCCGGATGATGTTGGCGTCGATGCCGATGAACTCGCTCGCACCTGAGCACACGCCGGCGACGATCCTGCCTTCGCGGGTGCGGCGGAGTTCCTTGGTGGTGGAATGGCCCTGAATGTTCATCTCGTTCATGGCTCCAGACTGCCCTGAGGGGCCCCGTTCGCACATCGGGATTCCCCCTGGCCCGACCCTGGTGACTCCCTGAAGCCTGCTAACGTTCAAGGAACCGCTTGGGCCTCACCCTGACAGGGAACCACGTCGAGTGAAGGCCGTGTCGCCCGACTCCAGACCGTATCGAAACGGGCGAGAGGGGAAGGCAGTCGCGCAGGGGGCGGTACGCTCAGTACCCTGCAATCTAGCTGGGCCGCTAGCTCAATGGCAGAGCTGCGGACTTTTAATCCGTAGGTTCAGGGTTCGAGTCCCTGGCGGCCCACCACCTAAATCCCCCGCGACCTGGGGGTACTTCTTCCCCCGGAATCCGTAGGTGCAGGAAGGCCAACAGGGGAGACCGAAGGGGGACCGGCAGTCTCAGACGCCTCCCCCACGGCGACCTTCCGGGGGACCAGCGCGGCGATCGCCTCAGCCGCCTCGTGGGCCACCTCGGGCATGACGGTGGTGTAGGTGTCCGCCGTGATCGACAACGAGCTGTGCCGCAGCATGGCGCTCACGATCTTCATGTCGACGCCGGCGGACAGAGCCAGGGTCGCCGCGCCGTGCCGGAGGTCGTGCAGCCGGATCGGCGGCAGCCCGGCTTGGAAGCTGAGCCGCGCGAACAGCTCGCTGACCGACGCCGGGTGGATCCCGCTCCCGTCTTCCCGGGTGAAGACCCGGCCCGTCTCCTGCCACGCCTCCCCCCAGGCGAGCCGCTTCCCGACGAAAGTGCTGGGCACCCTCGTCGACCTCCTTCCGGCGGGGTGACCGGGTGGATGACCTTGTAACGCCCCCTGCAGACTGCGGCTGAGGACGACCATGAAGGGACCCGGCACCGGCGGGAACAGCTTGCGGCCGACTTGGCAACAACAGGCGTCCTGATCCAAAGCCCGAGAGGCCCCGCAGAATGAGTGAGACCAGCCGACAAGGTGATCGGTGAGCGGCAGGAATACATTTTTGACCGCAAGACCTATGTGTACCTTGGTGAGCGCAGCGTCGTCACCGATGCGGCCAAGGTCGGAGCACCGGTGGGAAGCGTGCTGACCTCCTCGGCCCAGCTGAAGGTCTCGGTCGCCGATCACGCCCCTGCCGTTGTCGACGAGGACTGACTTACGCGGTGCAATGCAGGATCCATGCGGCTCCCGGCCCCAGACGTTCGAGCCGGGCGAACGGCGGGAGCCGCCCGGCGTGACGGCAAGGCCATGGTCTCGTATCCATGCTTTCGAGACGCGACCCGGGTACCGCCGCGGCGGAGACATCCCCGCAGGTCGGCCAGTCTCATAAGTTAGTCCCGAAAGTGGTTCTCATAACCCTTGTCACGACGTCAGCTTTCGATACCGCCGAGGTCATCGACGCCGCCCGCGATGCTCTGGTCATCGGCGTCAGCTGACCACCCGCTGCTGTCCGTGACGTACGCGGCCTGTGCCGGTCACCGGACCGGCGGCTGGGCCAGCCAAGGCTACGAGGCTTGGATGAGGAAGACGCCGAAGATGTAGAACGGCCAGGTGAACCACTCGATCGCAGTGGCGGCCAAAGCGCCGGTACGAGCCGTTGCCTCTTGTCAGCGGCATCAAGGGAAGGCGATCAGTGGGGCAGGTGCGTGAGTCCGACCTGACCCTCGATCAGTGCTGCTGAACGTAGCGAAGCCCCGACTGGACGCCGGGGCTTGGGGTTGTCGGGCCTACATCAGCGTTCAGTGTTGCACCTGTCGCGGAACTCGACGTCGCTGGAGTCGCCCTCGGCGCGTCGTCGGTAGCGGGCGATCTCGCGTACGGCTGTCGTGATCGCTGCGATTGAGGCGAGTACAGAGGCGAGATGCTCCAAAACGTTGCTGATTGTCACTATGGCTCTCCTGCCAGTCCCGGCCTGGATGAGCAGGTAGATCTCCCGTAATAGGGGCTCAGCGCATCCAGAGTTTGTGTCCGTACGCTGGAGGTCTCTTCCGTCGCCGATATCGTGAGCCGACAACAACAACGAGGAACGCATCCGCCACGCCGCCCGCGATGCTCTAGTCATCGTAATCAGCTGAGCGCCCTGCTGCTGTCTGTTACGTATGCGGCCAAATAATGATGCAGATTCTCGGCCAAGCTGCGTTGCAGGTCACACTCAGCGCCCGTCACGCGCCCGTACACGCGCGCGTAGGGCTGTCGCGAAAGTCGCGAAACTCCTCCCGCGCGGGCGCGCGTAGGAGTGTCCCGAAAGTCCCGAAAGACGACACAGCCGATCACCCCCCGGAGTCGACGATGGCGTACCAGCAAGGCCCAGGCGGACCTCACCCCCAGTACAACCCCCAGCAGCCCCCACATCTCCAACCGCCGCAGCGGCGGCTGAAGAAGGGTTCAGTGGCTTAGTTGTCGCTCTTGCCCTGGTCGGCGGGCTTGCGGTGGGCTGCATCGGCGGTGTCGGTATCGGCGTGGCCGGCTCCGCCGGCAAACCCAGCACGACCACGGCCAACGCGCCTGCGGCCGGTAGCGAGCCAGCTTCCGAAGAGACGAGCGCGGAGCCTGCGGCGGACTACACGCCGAAGCCAAGCGACTTCAGCATCAAGATCAAGACCATCAAGCAGGCATGCTTCGGCAGTGCCGGATGCAACGTCACTTTCCGGATCGACCCCACCTACAACGGTCCGGAATTCGCCTCAGACAAGAGCTTCACCGTCTCGTACAGGGTAACTGGCGGCGAAGACCCCAAGATCAGTTCGTTCACGGTCGACGGCGATCAGATGCACTATGACTCCCAGGAAATGATCTCCACGTCATCCTCCAGCACGGTGCTGAAGGCCAAGGTCACTCAGGTTCTCTGAGAAGACGGCCTTACCTGCGGATCGAACACCTGGTCTGCAAGAGCAACGTCCACCGCCTGCTGGTCTCCACGCTCGGCCCGCGCGCCCGGGCCGAGTGAGAGCAGGCAAACGACAAGTCCGGGGATGACAAAGGTGATGAGATCAAACACGAGAGGATCGTAGATCCTGCCGCCACTTCGATGGCGGTGATGCGGTTGGGAAGCCTTGGCTGTACAGCCATGACTACAGCCAAGGGGACGGACACCCCCACGGGCGTGGGAGGACACCGGTCCAACTCCTGGTCGCCGTATGACGCTGGGCCTGCACCCTCATAACGGTGCAGGCCCAGCGCGGTGGTGTCACTTAGGTGATACCAGGGTCAGTTCACTTGATGACTGCGAGGGCGTCGACGACACCAGCTCCGAAGAAGCTGTTGTCGCCGACGGTGCCGGTGCAGGCCACGGTGTTCTGCGGGCACGGCTTGGATCCGGCCCGCGCCTTGAGCTCACTGATCATCTCGGCCGGCGACCAGGACGGGTGCGCCGACTTCATCTGCGCCATGACGCCGGCGACGTGCGGGCTCGCCATCGACGTACCGCTCTTGGTGCCGTAGCCGTCGGCCCCCGTCCGGGTGTTCCACGTCGTCGAGTAGATCGACGAGCCGGGAGCCGCGACGTCGATCTTGCCGAGGCCGTAGTTGGAGAAGGACGACCGGACGCTGTCCAGCGTGGTGCCCACGCGCTGTAGGGATGCGACCGTCACGACACCGTCGAACTCAGTCGGGATGTCGTTGCAGCGGTTGTTGATCGTGCGCACGGTCGGCTTCGGCGCGTCGTTGGGGCTGCCCGTGTCCACGGTCTTGTTGGCCATGTCGTAGTTGGAGTTGCCCGCCGCAGCGACGTTGACGACGCCCTGCTTGGTGGACCACCCCACGGCGCGCCGGACGGCCTCCTTGCTGGCGGCCTGGTCGGGCTGGTCGTCACACCAGAACTCGAACGGGTCGATGTAGTAGGAGTTGTTCGTGACGTCCATGTGCTTCAGGCCCGCCCACATGAAGCCGCAGATGGCGTACTCCGGGTAGATGTAGCCATCGTTGTTGACGACCTTGACGGACGCCAGACGCACGTTCGGCGCGACACCGACGATGCCGATGTTGTTGCGGGCGGCGGCGATGGTGCCGGCGACGTGCGTACCGTGGTCGCTCGTCGTCGGGCGCCAAGCCAACGGGGTCTGATCCGGACGGCCGACGTTAGTGCAGTTGACCGAGTTCGCGACGTCGATGTTGGCCTTGAGGTCCGGGTGTGTCGGCGAGATGCCGCTGTCGAGCACCCCGACGAGGACGTTGCGGTTGCCGTCGGAGATCGCCTGCGCCTGCGGGGCCTTGATCATTTGCATGTCCCACTGGACGCCCTCGTTGGGGTCGAGGCTCTCGCTAGGCTGCGGGTCGGACGGGATGTCGCCGTTGTCCGGCTTCTTGGCACCCTTCTTGTACCCGCTGGCGCCGGGGCCCCACGGCGGGGCCAGGCCGGCGGGCGTCCCCTCGGAGACCCCGGCCGTACGGGTGGCGCCGACGGAGGCGACCGCGTTGCCGCCCTTGGCGGCGACGTTCGCGCGGAAGGCCGCGCGGTCGGAGTGGGCGACGACCACGCCAATCTCGGGCCAGGACTGGACGACAACACCTCCGGCGGCCTCGACCGCGCGCTCAACGAGACGAGTTTGGCCGGGGTTCGCGATCCGGGCGTTGACAACGTAGCTCATGAGCATCCCGTCGGGGATGTCCACGTTGACCGGTGTCGACGTCGGCTCGTCGGCGGTGGCCGCGCTGGCCGAGCCGATCGCGCCTCCAAGGAAGGCGGCACCCACCATGGCAACCGCCGCGGCGGTGGCCGCGAGGCGTCGCTTGGGCAGGGCATGCTGCATGCGTTGCTCCTTGAGCGATGAGGCCGCGGCATCCATCGCCGCGGTCTGGCTGGCCCCGATTCCGAAAGCCCGAAATCGCCCCGAATCCAGCCTTTAGAGTTGGTTGGTGACGGTAACAGCTCGATCGTGAATTGTTCAAGAGTCTTACCAAGGCGGAAGCGCTGGCCGGACCAACCTGCTGGCCGGCGATCAAGCGCACAAGATGGTCATCTTCCGAATGGCGCTTCCGGGCTTCGTGTGGGTCCGGTGGGGGTGATCAAGCGCCGGGGGCGCAGGATCGATGACGGGGAACCGCTCACGCTCGCCGAGATCGGAGAGCGGGTGAGTGGCGGCGGGTGAACCAGCCGAATCTGGCACGTTGGCCTGAACTGATGACCATGGCACCGCACTTCAGATGGAGGAAGGGAAAGGACTGGCGAGCGGCGGGGCCGGCGACGATCGAGCTGACCACAGGGGCCAGGTTGCGCCCGTATCTCGCTTCCCAAGATCTCGTAGAGTACTGAGGGGAACGACGACGACCCTGGTAATCCGACCAGGCACGCAGAGCCCTCCGAAGAAGCCTGAAGGGCTCACAGGAGCACATGCGACTGGTCCACATCTACGGCTGACCTGGGCAGGAGTCCGCCGGCCTGGACAGCGCCACCACATGGGCGGCAGGCCGGTGGGATACTCACCGAGTGCCATCCCATATCCCTCGTGAGGACGCCAGCTACCTTGGTGGTGCCATGCTGGCACTGGTTCTCGTCTCGGCTGATCCGATCGAGATGCTTCCCGCGTTCCAGCTTGATGCGGACAGGCCGTTGCTCTGCGATGGCTGGCAGCTCCTGGCCGGATTGACCGTCTCGGTCGTCGACGGACCCGGTGATTCCGGAATGCTGGTCGAAGGCGTCATCGGTCCGGATGAGGCTGAAGAACGTACCGCATGGCTGGACGCCGTAGACCATGCCGGTGGCGCGGTGGTGCTGGTCGTGGACTCGCAGAGCCCGGTAGACGACTGGGCAGCCCTGGCCGGCAGCGGAAAGGCCTGGGGTGGGTTCGTATCCGCGGTTCAACGCGCCGGCTGATCAGCGAGGGACGACGCCCACGTGCCACCCCGTGATGGTCACCCGATCCAAGAGATCTTGCTAACGCCGTTGCTAACAACGTCCCTGGACGCCGGTGGACACCAACGGAAGCCGATCGAGGAAAGGTGGGGTCTGAGCTGGCACCCGCAACATCCGTAGACGTCTATGGACGATCGTCGGCCGACTTTTTAATCCGTAGGTTCAGGGTTCGAGTCCCTGGCGGCCCACCCTTGATGACCAGGGCAGACTCCTAGATCTCATGATCGGGAAGCCTGCCGGGGGTCGCAGTTGTCATCGCCGGGGCGCAGCCGCCGGCCTCAGCCATCCCACAGCCCCGCGAGGCAGTGCTTCGCAGGGCTGCCGTTGTCCATCGGGGCTAGCCGATGCGGCTACTCATCGGAGCCGCCGCCGTTGCAATACTGCTGTTCCCACTTTGCGGTCCTGAAGCTGTAGCAGTAGTAGCAGCCATCCTCTCTCCACTTGCACAGGCCGGGATTGGGCTGGGCCGAGGAGCAGATGTTCGGCACGGAGGCCTGCGCGGTGCCGGTGACGGTTCCGGTGACGAGGAGCGTGGACGCCGCCAGCACGACGGCGAAGAGCAAACGCTTGAGCATCAGAGATCACTCCCTGAGGTGAGGCCGAACCCCGATTGACGGGGATGACGAGCGTCGGTTCCGGGTCCCGGGATACGCCGATGCATCGCTGACATCACTCAGACTAATCGCAACATCAGACGAAATCTCCCAGCCAGCGGCAAAACATTATTTCTGCCACATCACTCCATAAATGGGATCATCCGAATTTATCAGATAAATGCGGCATTGTGCCCCAGCTAGCCGCTGCGGGCCTTCGAGCCGCAGATTCGTACCGCCGACGGCAGCTTGGATGGCACTTCCCCGGGGGTTTCAATGCGGCGCCACATGGACGGAAAATGACGGGCAAGGAAATCAGCAACATTGTTGGCAGACTCCGGGAAGAGAGACGCCAAACCGCTCCCACGCCGTTGTCTCAGCCCTCTCAGCCGAGCAGGAGCAGCCTCGCGGCCGTATGACCGGCGTCGTGAACGCGAGCGTCCTTTCACCTCGCGGCCATGCCGAGTCCCTGGCGCCCCCTTCACACTCTTCTGACCCCGCCATTGACAGCGGGACCGGCTGATCGTAACCTCAGCGCGAGCCCACTGTTAGTAAACTTTCTTAAAGAAAGGACCTTTCGGTCCCCACGATGGCACGGAGGCGGATCGTCCATCGGCACGTACGCATGGCAGGCCACGGCACCGGCGGCCATCACCACTCTCGGCACCAGTCACCCCCCACCACTGAAGGATCCCTGTGCCCAGACATTTCGTGAAACGCTCCCTCGCCGTACTCTTCGGCATCACCGTCGCGGCCTCCATCGGCTTCGCCGTCAGCCCTGCCAGCAGCGCCGTCGCCAAGCAGGCCGCCGCCGCCCCGTTCAAGGTGCTCGCCTTCTACAACGGCACCTGGGACGCCGCGCACATCGACTTCGACAAAGAGGCCAGGGAATGGTTCCCCACGGCCGGCGCCCAGTACGGCTTCACCTGGGAGGCGACGACCGACTGGAGCCGCCTCAGCGCCGCGGGCCTGTCGCAGTACAAGGTCATCATGTTCCTGGACGACGCCCCGCCCGCGAGCCAGCGCGCCGCGTTCCAGACGTACATGCAGAACGGCGGAGCCTGGATGGGCTTCCATGTCAGCGCGTTCACCACTGACCCCAACTCATGGAGCTGGTACTACAACACCCTCCTGGGCTCGGGCGCGTTCCAGACGAACACCTGGGGACCGACCGCCGAGACCCTGAAGATCGAGGATCGCGGCCACCCGTCCACGGCGGGACTGCCGGCGACCATCCAGTCCTCGGTGAGCGAGTGGTACTCGTGGAGCCGCGACCTGCGGCAGAACCCCGACATCGACATCCTGGCGTCGATCGACGCCTCCAGCTTCCCGGTCGGCACCGACCCGAACCAGCAGTGGCGCAGCGGCTTCTACCCGGTCATGTGGACGAACACCAAGTACAAGATGCTGTACGCCAACTTCGGCCACAACGGGATGAACTACACCACGAACACGCGTACATCGTCGACCTTCGCGAGCGCCCAGCAGAACCAGTGGCTGATCAACGGCCTGCTCTGGCTGGCCGGCGCGGGCGGCACCACGCCTCCCACGACAGAACCGATCTCCCCGACGACGTGGTACTCGGTCGTCAACAAGGGCAGCGGCAAGTGCGTCGACGCCCGCGCGGCCGGCACGACCAACGGAACCGCGATCCAGCAGTACACCTGCAACGTGACCAACGCTCAGCAGTACCAGTTCGCGCCGACGAGCGGGAGTTTCGTCCGCGTCAACAACCGCGGCAACAGCGCCCAGGCGCTCGACGTGACCAACGTGTCGACCGCCGACAACGCCCCGATCCAGACCTGGACGTACGGTGGCGGCAACAACCAGCAGTGGCAGCCGGTGTCCGAGGGTGGTGGCTACTACCACTTCGTCAACCGCAACAGCGGCAAGTGCCTCGACGTCCCCGCCGCGTCGACCGCTGATGGGGTCCAGCTCGTCCAGTACACGTGCAACGGCACGGCCGCCCAGTCCTACCGGCTGGTCGCACAGAGCTGAGGCGGCAGGCTCGCCGCAGGAACCCTTCGAGCGCCGCGATCGGCACGAGCATCACCACGAGCGCCCAGTCTCGCCACACCCGTAACGGAGGGTTGGGGGAACGCGGCTCGTCCCACATCGAGCGAAGAAGGGCGTGCACCCGCTCGTAGTACGAGAGCGGGTGCCGCTCCGAATCAGCCCAAAGTACGAGACGCATATTTCGCTAGGCGCGTGCCGCAGGTGTTGGCGTCGTTGATCACAACGCACGAATTCCTCGGCGACAACTTTGAAGGGCCCGGCGTCCTGTCGTGAAAGGAAAGAGATGCCGCCTTCGCCGGCATAGGGCCCTGAAAGATATGGAGATCGAAGGCCTACGGGACACGACCCTAGGGCGTGCAAACCGATCAGGCTGCCGAACAACCATTATCGCCGGATTTCATCACACCGCCCGTACTCGCCGAACCACCATTCTGGAGTTGACTGCCGGCACAGCGTGAGGCGGCAGCGTCGGACGTGGACTTTTGATCCGTCGTTCGGGGACCGTGAGCGGGTGCGGGGCAGCAAATCGTTCGATGCGACCGTGGAACACCTCGCGAGCACCGGGCGTGCCGCATCATCGATGAAGCAGGCGACGCCATGACCATGCTCGTCCATATCACCGCGGCCAAGAACGTCCGCTCCATCCGGCGCAGCGGGATCCGGGCGCAGAACCTCGGGCACGACCGCCCGGGCGGGGTCTACTGCCTGCCCGTGCTGCCCTCCTAAGAGATCAGCAGCGCTGATGAACGGGCCGTTATGTTCCCGGGGGAAAGGGCTCCGGGCATTCGGGGAGACGTCCGGAGGCCTCGGAGCCTCGGAGGAGGCGGTCCTCCAGTTGCGTCTCGGCCGCCATGCGGGCCGCGAGCCCGTCCAGCGTGGCCGCGCACCGCACGTTGCAGAGCCCGCGTTGGAGGAGTTCGCGAGAGATGCCGTGACGGCGCACGGCGTACCACCCGCCGCCGACCGCGTCGGAGACCAGCCAGTGCCTGCCGTACTTCACCCGCAGCTCCGCCAGCGTCACCGGCATGGTCTGTCACCCACGCGGACACTCGACGGGAATACCGGAAGCCGCCCATTCCAGGCGGCGAAAGCCGACGATCGGCTCGGGGGGATGGCCACACGCCAAGGTTAGGGAACTTGACGTGATCATTCAATTACACCCAGTAGTTACGGCCGTGAGTGGCCAATGCGCGCGAGGCGTCCCACACCCCGATGTGGTGGGCCGGTCGTCGCTCGATCACGCTGTACGTATGCACGCGAACGAGCTGACGGCGACGCGGAGGTCCCTCCACGCGGTCGCAGAGTTGATCATGGCGGGGCCGCAGTACCGGCAGAGCGGGACAATCCGTCTCCGGGTCACGCCGGGAGGGTTCGCGACGGTCACCGATCCTGACCTGCGCGTCGATGGGCACGAGCTGGTGGTGGGAAGCGAACGCCTGCCGCTGGACGGGAGATCCTTCGATGATCTGGGCAGGGAGACCGGTGCGGGTGCCGGCGCCCCGGAGAATCTGTACACCGACGGCTCGGGGGCTTCGCTGGACGACATCCTGACCGTGGACGCCGCCGCGGCGGAGCACCTGGAGAAGAGCCTGGCCCTGGGCGACCGGGCGTTGCGCGCGTTCGCCCCCGAGGCCACGCCAGTGCTGTGGCCCGAGCATTTCGACCTCGGCATAACGCTCGACAAGGTCAACTATGGCGTCTCGCCGGGTGACGGCTACCTCGATGTCCCCTATGCCTACGTCAACCCGTGGGAGCCGAGGAGCGGTGGCTTCTGGAACGCGCCCTTCGGCGCGGCGCACCCCCTCAGCGACCTTCCTGACCTTCCGTCGTTCTTCGCGGAGGGCCGGGAACGGGCGGCGTCTCCTGAGGCCTGAGCAGTCCTACGACGGCCTCAGCCACCACAATTGGGTCATGAGCCAATGGCAGGAGACTCGTGAGCGGGTACGCGAATTCGCCCTCGGGCTCCCCGGGGCCTACGAGGACTTCCCGTGGGGCGAGAGCGTCGTCAAGGTCAACAAGAAGATCTTCGTCTTCCTGGGGCCGGACGATGAGACGGACAAGTGGGAGCCCAGGTTCTCCGTGAAGCTGCGCGAGTCGAACGGGCACGCGCTCAACCTGCCGGGTGCCACCCCGACGGGGCACGGCCTCGGCAGGGCCGGCTGGGTCACGGTCCCGTTCTCCGACGACGTGCCGGACGCCGTCCTGGCGTGCGACTGGGTGGAGGAGAGCTACCGCATCGTGGCCCCCAAACGGCTCGTCGCCGAGCTCGACAACTCGCGGCCCGAGTGATGGGCACCACGAGCGCAATCAATCCCGAAGCACTCGATGCTCTGCTGCTCACCGGAGGGCTCGGCTCCGGGAAGACGACGGTCGCCGTCGCCGTGGGCGAGCTGCTCGGGGACGCTCCCCACGCGGTCATCGACCTCGACTGGCTGTGCTGGTGTACGGGCGCGGCGGTGCACGAGATGCTCACGGCCAACCTGCGGGCTGTTGCCGCCAACTTCGCGGCTTCCGGCGTGCGGCGGCTCGTGCTGGCGCGGGCCCTGCTCGAACCCGCACACCTGGCGGCCGTACGGGAGGCGGTTCCCGGCGCCGCGCTCACGGTCGTCCGGCTGACCGTGTCCGAGCGGACCGCGCGTGACCGCCTTCGCGCACGCGACCGGGGAGCCACGCTCGACGGCCATCTCGCCGAAGTGGCGGACTTCGAACGGGCGGTGCGGAGCGCGGCGCCGGAGAACGCCGTCGTCCACAACGACGGCCGTCCTGTGGACGAGGTCGCCCGCGAGGTACTCGACCTGTGGACCAGGGGGTTCAGTAGTCGACGGCCGCGTCGATGATCCAGTCGGCGAGATAGCGGGCGAAGGACGCGCGCACCAGCACCCGGAATTCGTCGTCCTCGCGGGCGACCAGTATGACCTGCGCCCGCGCCAGCATGGTCTGGGCGCAACGGCCGGGCCCGAACACCGACGGATGCAGATCGAGGGAGCATCCGTGCGCCAGCAGGTCTCGCGCGCCCGGCCCCGCCACCAGAAGGGTCGTCCGCTGCGCCGAGACGTCGGTGACGGCCATGTCCTCCGAGCGGGGAAGGTCGGCATCTCCGATCACCAGCCACTCGTCGGGCCCGAGCCACAGCACGTCGGCCTCCCCCGAGCGCAGCCATGTCCCCGGCTCGACCGGCAGCCGCAGCCCCAGGGAGGACGGGACCCGGGCGGGGTCGGCCCGCACGTTGGTCTGCCGCAGGAACGGAACCTCCCGCACTCGAAGCCGCCCGTCCGCCACCCCGTCGAACCCCGCCAGCGGACTCACCCGCTCGACCTTGTCACGATGTCCTGGACGTGCGCTGAGCCGTTGGGGGGTCGCTGGGTCAGCCATCTCGGCGGGCTCCCTCGGGGTCGTAGAGGACGTGGTGGGTGACCGTCACCGGGATCAGGCGATCGCCGACCGGGGCGTACAGGCGCTCGCCGATCCGGTCCCTGCCGCCGCTCACGAGGGCGAGCGCGAAGGTGCGGCCGAGCGCCGCACTTCGGTAGCTGGACGTCACGTGACCGAGCATGGGCACAGGTGGCTCCGGCAGCCGGTCGAAGGCGACGAGCTGGGTGCCCTCGGGGATCAAGGTGCCGGGGTCCTCGGGGAGTAGGCCTACCAGGTGGCGGCGGTCCGGGCGGGTGGTGTCGGGTCGGGCGAAGGACCGTTTGCCGATGAAGTCCGGCTTCTTCTTGGAGACGATCCAGTCCATGCCGAGGTCCGCGGGCGTCACCGTGCCGTCGGTGTCCTGGCCGACGATGGGGTACCCCTTCTCGGCCCGCAGGACGTGCATGGTCTCGGTGCCGTACGGCGTGACCGCGCCGGTCGCCTGGATCGCCTCCCAGAGCGCCGGCCCGTGCCACCAGCTGACGTTGATCTCGTAGGCCAGCTCACCGGAGAAGCTGATCCGGCAGACCCGTGCCCCGATGCCCGCCACCTCGGTGTCCCGCCAGGTCATGAACGGGAAGCTCTCGGTGTCCACCGCCAGGTCAGGGGCGAGCCCGGCCAGCACGTCACGCGAGCCCGGCCCGGCGAGCGCGACGGTGGCCCACTGCTCGGTGACCGAGGTGCAGTGGACCCGCAGGCCGGGCCACTCGGTCTGGAGCCACTCCTCCATCCAGTCGAGTACGGCCGCGGCGTTGCCCGTGGTGGTGGTGACCAGGAACCGGTCGGGGGCGAGGCGGATGACGGTGCCGTCGTCGAACACCATGCCGTCGGGCCGGCACATCACGCCGTAGCGGATCGCGCCGACCTTGAGGGTGCTCATCATGTTCGTGTAGAGCCGGTCGAGCAGCTCGGCGGAGTCGGGGCCCTGGACGTCGATCTTGCCGAGGGTGGAGGCGTCCATGGCGCCGGTGGCCTGCCGTACGGCGCGGCACTCGCGCAGCACCGCGGCCTCCATGTCCTCGCCGGGACGCGGGTAGTACCAGGGCCGTTTCCACTGTCCGACGTTCTCGAAGAGGGCACCGTGCGACACATGCCAGTCGTGTGTCGCGGTGACCCGTACAGGGTCGTGCAGGGCACCCCGGTCGCGTCCCGCGAGCGTCGCGAAGGAGACCGGGACGTAGGGCGCGCGGAACGTGGTGGTGCCCAGCGCGGCGACGCCGACCCCGAGCATCCCGGCGACGACCGCGCTGGTCAGCGTCCCGGAGGTCTTGCCCTGATCGTGTGCCGTGCCGGCGGTCGTGTACCGCTTGACGTGCTCGGCCGATCGCAGCCCGGCCTCCGTGGCCCGCTGGAGGTCGGCCACGGTGACGTCGCGTTGCAGGTCGACGAAGTGGCCGGAGTAGTCGTCGGCCGGAACCAGCCACAGATGCTCCGCGGACACGTCCGGAAGCGGATGGGAGGGCAGCGGGAAGCGGGATAGGTCCGGAAGCGGATGCGAGGCCGGCGTCGAGCCGGACACGTCCGGAAGCGGGCGCGCGGGCAGCGGGGAGCCGGATCCGGCCGCCTCGCCGTCGGCCAGGCATCCCGCCAGGGTGAACACCCCTCGCGCCGAGCCCACCACTTCGACGGCCTGCGGGAACCGGCCGGCCGGGACGAACGCCGCCAGCGCCTCGTCGTAGCGCGGTTCTCCCCCGGACTGGCTGAACAGGTGGATGACGGGGTTCCAGCCGCCGGACACGAGGAGCAGGTCGGCTTCGACCGCACGCCCTCCGACTAGGACCGCCCGCACGCCCGCGTCGTCCGGGCCGCCGACCACGCCGGTGACGAGCCGCCCCTCGCGGGCGTCGGCGATCTCCGCGATCTCCACGCCCGCGTCCGCGAGGTCGCGGGCCGCGTCGTACGCGCTGTCGCCCGTCGTGAAGACCACCGCCCGCCGCCCCGGCAGCACGCCGTACCGGTTCACGTACGCCCGGGCGGCGGAGGCCAGCATGACGCCGGGCAGGTCGTTGCCGCCGAAGGCGATCGGCCGCTCGTGCGCCCCGGTCGCGAGAACGACCCGGCGGGCCCGGATGCGCCAGACCCGCTCCCGCGTCACCGCGTCCTCGCCCCGGCGCTCCACGGCGACCAGGTAGTTGTGGTCGTAGTACCCGACGACGCTCGTACCGAAGAGAACGCGCACGTCAGGCAGGGTCGCGAGCTCGGCGGCCACGTCGCGTGCCCAGTCGGCGCCTGGCCGGCCCTCCACCGTCTGGGCGGTGTCGGGCAGGCTGCCTCCGGGCTGGAAGCGGTCGTCGGCGAGGATCACCCGGGCTCCGGTGCGGGCGGCGGCCAGCGCCGCCGTCAGGCCCGCGGGGCCCGCTCCCACCACGAGGACGTCGCAGTGCGCGTGTGTGGCGTCGTAGCGTGCCGGGTCGGGCTCCGGGGACAGCCTTCCCCGCCCGGCGAGGCCGGTGGCGGCCAGCCCCTCGTACAGCGGGATCGTGGTGGCCTGCACCATGGGCTCGGGGAAGGGCCGTTCGATCTGGACGACGGCGTTCGGCTCCTCGGTCCACGCGCCGAAGATCCCGCGCGGGCGGCCGAGCGTGACGCTGGTCGCGACCTTGCGCACGCCGTTGGCGAGCAGGGCGGCGGCGAGCGTGTCGCCCCGGTACCCCTCGTAGGGCGTGCCGTCGAAGGTGAACCGCAGCACCTCGCCCCCGCGTCCGGCCCGGCGGCGCGTCATCGCGAACCCCCGATCTCGTTGGTGGCCGTGTCCCTGGTGAGGTTGAACCAGCGGCGGCACCCGGCCGCGTGGTTCCACCGTTCGTCGAACGGGCCCTTGGGGTTGTCGCGGAAGAACAGGAAGTGCGCCCACTCCTCGTCGGTGAGCGCGCCCGGGTCCGGCGGGTACGCGACGTGCGCCTGGCCGCCGTACCGGAACTCGGCCTCGTCGCGCGGCCCGCACCACGGACAGGGGATCAGCAGCATCGGTGGGGCTCCTTCAGTGGGCCACGGCGGCGGCGCCGTGCTCGTCGACGAGCGCCCCGGTGATGAATCGTTCGAGGGTGAAGGGCGCGTTGAGCGGGTGCGGCTCGTCATTGGCGATCGTGTGCGCGTAGCACCAGCCGACGCCGGGCGTGGCCTTGAAGCCGCCCGTGCCCCAGCCGCAGTTCACGTACAGGCCGCCGACGGGGGTGAGCCCGACGATCGGCGAGGCGTCCGGCGTGACGTCGACCACCCCGCCCCACGTACGCAGGACGTGCGCGCGGGCGAAGATCGGGAACAGCTCCAGCGCCGCCGCCATCTGCCGCTCGATGATGTGGAAGGCGCCGCGCTGGCGGTAGGAGTTGTAGGCGTCGATGCCCGCCCCCATGACCAGCTCGCCCTTGTGCGCCTGGCTGACGTAGACGTGCACCGCGTTCGACATGACGACGGTCGGGTGGACGGGTTCGAGCAGCTCGGAGACCAGCGCCTGGAGGGGATGGCTCTGCACCGGCAGCCGCAGCCCGGCCATCCCGGCCACGACCGACGAGTGGCCGGCGGCCGACATCGCCACCCGGCCCGCCGCGATGTGTCCGCGTGTCGTACGCACGGCTCGCACCCGGCCGTCCGCGACCTCGACGCCGGTTACCTCGCAGTGCTCGATGAAGTGGACGCCCATCGCGGAGGCGGCCCTCGCGTACCCCCAGGCGACGTAGTCGTGCTTGGCGATGCCCGCCCGTGGCTGGTAGGTCGCGCCGAGCACCGGGTACCGCGCGTCCTGCCTGACGTCGACGATCGGGCAGACCTCCTTGACCTGCGCGGGGTCGAGCCATTCGGCGTCGACGCCGTTCAGCCGGTTGGCGTTGACGCGGCGCACACCGTCACGCACGTCCTGCAGGCTGTGGGCGAGGTTGAGCACGCCGCGCTGACTGAACAGGACGTCGTAGCCGAGGTCCTCCTCCAGCCCTTCCCACAGCTTCAGCGCGTGGTCGTAGATGCCCGCGCTCTCGTCCCACAGGTAGTTCGACCTGATGATGGTCGTGTTGCGCGCCATGTTGCCGCCGGCCAGCCAGCCCTTCTCCAGCACGGCGACGTTGGTGATCCCGTGGTTCTTCGCCAGGTAGTAGGCGGTGGCGATGCCGTGCCCGCCGCCTCCGACGATCACGACGTCGTACGAGCTCCGAGGCTCGGGGCTGTCCCAGAGCCGGTCCTGCCCGGTCATCGCTCTCCCCCCCGATCCGTACGTCATGCGCGCAGCCGTTTCATGGCCGGGTCGAACAGCGGTTCCTCCGCCACGACGGCGGCGACGCGCTGCCCGAAGTAGCTGATGTGGACCACCTGCCCAGGGGCCGACAGCGCCGCGGGCAGCCACGCGTAGGCGATGCCCTTGCCTATCGTGTAGCCGTACGCGGCGCTGGTGACGTACCCCACGCAGGCGTCACCGTCGTACACGGGCTCCTTGCCCATCACGACGGCCGCGGGGTCGTCGACGGTCAGGCAGGTCAGGCGGCGGCTCACCGAGGCTCGGCGCTCCGCGAGCGCGGCCCTGCCGATGAAGTCGCCTTTGTCCATCTTCACGGCGAAACCCAGCCCCGCCTCGAAGGGGTCGTGCTCGTAGGTCATGTCGGTGCCGAAGGAGCGGTAGCCCTTCTCCAGGCGCAGGCTGTTGAACGCCCCGCGCCCGCCCGCCACGACGCCGTACGCCTGCCCGGCCTCCCAGAGCGTGTCCCACAGCTTGAGCCCCATGTCGGCCGTCGTGTAGAGCTCCCAGCCCAGCTCGCCGATGTAGGACAGGCGCAGGGCCGTCACCGGCACCGAGCCGATGTACGCCCGCTTGGCCCGGAAGTAGCGGAAACCCTCGGCCGAGAAGTCGTCCTCGGTGAGCGGGGCCACCAGGTCACGGGCACGCGGGCCCCAGACGCCGACGCAGCAGGTGCCGGGCGTGATGTCCCGGATGGACACCTCCGGTGGCCGGTGCCTGGAGAGCCAGTCGAGGTCCAGGTTGCCGTTAGCCCCGACCTGGAAGAGGTCGCGGCCCAGCCGGGCGATGGTGACGTCGCTGCGGATGCCGCCGTCCTCGTCCAGCAGCAGGCAGTACGTCACGGAGCCGATGGACTTGCCGGCATCGCCGGTGGAGACGCGGGAGAGGAAGGCCGCCGCGCCCGGCCCGCTGACCTCCAGCCGCTTCAGCGCCGTCATGTCGTACAGCGCGACGCCCTCTCGCGACGCCTGCGCCTCCGCGCCGACGATGGGCGACCAGTAACGCGCCGCCCAGTCGCCTGGCACGGGGATCTCCCTGCCCTCGGCCAGCCCGGCGTTGGCCTCGTACCACTGAGGGCGCTCCCACCCTGTGGCCTCCAGGGGGAACGCGCCGAGCTCGCGCTGGCGCGGGTGGAATGGGCTCACGCGCAGCGGGCGGAGGTTCTCCGGCGGCTGGAGCGGATGGATGATGTCGTAGACCTCGACGAAGTTCTGGCAGTCGCGCGTCAGGACGTACTCCGGGGCGAGCTGGTGCGGCTCGAAGCGGTTCACGTCGCACTCGTGCAGGTCGAACGACGAGCAGTGCCCGTCGGCCAGCCACTCGGCCATGGCCCTTGCCACGCCCGCCGAGTGGGTCACCCACACGGCCTCGGCCACCCAGAACCCCTTGACCTCGGCGGACTGCCCGAGCAGCGGCATGTTGTCGGTGGTGAAGGAGAAGAGGCCGTTGATGCCCTCCTCGATCTTGGCGTCCCGCGTAGGGGGCAGGAGGGACCGGGTCTCGGTCCACGCGTCGGCGAAGTCGCCGGGGGTGAACGGCGTCACCGACGGCATCACCTCGGCGTCCCGCACCGAGGCGATCGCCTCGGGCCGCACCGGCATCGGGCGGTGGCCGTAGTAGCCGACGGCCAGCCGGTCGAACCGCTCCCGGTAGTACAGGTCGGCGTCCTGGTGGCGCAGGATCGGGCGCGTCGCCTCCTCGGCCTGCCCGCTCAGCGCGGGGACCGGGCCGGTCCAGGCGAGCTGGTGGGCGAGCGGGGTCAGCGGGAGGGCCATCCCGACCATTCCGGCGACCTTCGGCCCCCAGATGCCCGCGCAGCAGACGACGAGGTCGGCGGGGAGCTCTCCCTTGTCGGTGACCACGGCGGTCACCCGGTCGTCCTCGACGCGGATGTCCAGCACCTCGTGCCGGTCCAGGACGCGCACGCCCCGGTCACGGGCAAGCGCGAGCTGCGCCTCGACGGCACGTACGGCCTTGGCGATGCCGTCGGTCGGGACGTACAAGCCGCCGAGCACGCGGGCGGGGTCGAGCAGCGAGTGGCGCTCCACGCACTCCTCGGTGGTCAGCAGGTGCGCCTCGACGCCCCAGGCGGTGGCCCAGCCGTGCCGCCTGCGCAGCTCGGCGAACCGCTCCGGCGTGGTCGCCACCTCAAGACCGCCGACCTGCAGGAAGCATCCGAGCCGCATGAGCTTCTCGACGGTGTAGCGCGCCATCTCGGTCATGGTCTTGGACGGGTTCGTCTGGAAGACCAGGCCGGGGGCGTGCGTGGACGAACCGCCGGGCGTCGGGACCTCGCCCTGGTCCACCACGGTGATGTCGTCCCAGCCTCTGGCCGACAGCTCCTCGGCGAGCGCCGCGCCCACCACACCCGCTCCGATGACGACGACCCGGGGGCCCGTCATAGCCACCTCCGTTGCGCATGATGAACCGTGGTGCGCTTGCCGCAACAAGCGTGACCCGCCGCGAAAGGGGTGTCAAGACCGGGACCACGACGGGCACGCGAACGCCGCGCCCGCTGCGGGGGTGCGGGCGCGGCGTGCAGAAGACGGCGTACAGAAAGAAGACCGCGCGAAGAGGACCGCCTGAGGAAGACGGCGCGGGGAAGACGGCGCGGAGAGGGCGGTCAGCTCGTGGGGAGCCAGGCCTTGACCTTGTCGGGGTTGTCGGTGACCCACTTCTTGGCGGCGTCCTCGGCCGACATCTTGTCCTCGGAGATGTACTTCGCCACGAGGTTCTGGTCGTCGTTGGTCCAGGTGAAGTTCTTGACCAGCTGGTACGCCGGGCCGCCCGAGTCGGCGAACTTCCTGCTCACGATCTTGTCCAGCTCGTACGGCGGGTAGTCGCACGCGACCTTCGCGGCGTCGGCGTCGCACCCGTCGGTGTACTCGGGCAGGTTGACCTTGACGAGCTTGACCTCCGACAGGAACCACTGCGGCTCGTAGAAGTATCCGAGCATCGGCTTCTTCTGGGCCTCCGCCTGTCGGAAGCCGGTGATCAGCGCCGCCTCACTGCCGGCGTAGACCACCTTGTAGTTCAGGTCGAGGTTCTTGACCAGGGCCGCGTCGTTGGTGACGAACGAGGGGTCGCCGTCGAGCAGCTGGCCCTTGCCACCGGACTCGGAGGTCTTGAACAGGCCGGCGTACTTGTCGAGGTTCTTCCAGTCGGTGATGTCGGGGTACTTCTCGGCCATCCACGGCGGCACGTACCAGCCGATGACACCCTTGTTCCCGGTCGGGCCGAGCTCGACCGCGACCTTCTGGTCCTCGATGTACTTCTTCTTCAGGTCGTCGTGGCCCCAGTTCTCCACGACCGCGTCGACCTCGCCGGTCGCGAAGCCCTGCCAGGCCACCTCCTCCTTGAGGTCCTTCTTCGTGACCTGGCAGCCGAGCTCCTTCTCGGCGACGTACGCGATCACCGCCGCGTTCGCCTCGTACCCGACCCAGGGGTTGATCGCGATGTTGACGGCTCCGCACGCCTTCGCCGAGGGCGCCGCCGCTCCTGAGGCGGACGGTGTCTCTCCCACCTTCGCGCCACCGCACGCGGAGACGAGGAGGCCGGCGGCCGCCACCAGCACGACCGCCCTTGGCCGTGCGATCCTGGAAAATGTCACCAAGGTCCTCCTGTATAGAAAGCCGCCTTGCGACGGCCGATGTCCACCCGTGACGGGCCTTCCAGAACTTCCGCTAGTGCCTCCCGTGGGCGGCGGCGTCGGCGCGCCGGGCCGCGGTCTTGGTGATCGCGGCCAGCATCGTGCCGAGCACGACGATCGCGAGGCCAGCGGCGAGGCCCTTGCCGCGCAACTGGAGCTGGGAGAACCCCGACACGACGTCGTAGCCGAGCGCGCCCGCGCCCACCAGGCCGCCGACCACCACCATGGCGAGCACGTAGCAGAGCCCCTGACTCGCGGCGAGGGCGACGGCGCTGCGCGCCATCGGCACCTGCACCTTGGAGATGATCTGCCACGTGCTCGACCCGGCGGCCGTCGCGGCCTCCACCGCGCTCGCGGAGACGCCCCTGATGCCGTCGGCGACGAGCTTGGTCGCCACGGGCGCGGCGTAGAAGACGGCCGCGATGATCGCCGTGAACCGGGTGGCGCCGAACAGGCCGAGGATCGGTACGAGGTACACGAAGGCGGGCATGGTCTGGCCGGCGTCCAGCACCGGGCGTATCACCCGGTCGGCGCGGTCGTCGCGTCCCATCCAGACCCCGGCCACGATGCCCAGCGCCATCACCAGCACGGCCGCCACGAGCGTCGCGGCCAGCGTCACCATGCTGTCCTGCCACAGCCCGAGCGCCACCAGCAGGGCGAGGCACGCGGCGCAGACGACCGCGACCCGTACGGTCGCGAGGACCAGCGCGGTCACGGTCACCACGAGCAGTACGAGCCACCACGGCGAACCCGTCAGCACCGCCTCGAACGGGTTGAGCAGGCCATAGGTGACGAGGTTCTTGAAGCCGTTGGTGTAGGGGTAGAGGTTGGCCTGCGCCCACTGGCTCGCCGCGTCGGCGGCCCTGCGCACGTACGAGCCCACGTCCGCCTCGCCGGGGAACTCCGCGGCCCACACGTAAACGTACGACAGGTAGACCAGCACGACGGTGACGGCCGCCACCGCGGCGACCTGGACGCGGCGCCAGAGCGGCCCCCGCGCGCGGCCCGCGCGGTGGGCGGCCTCGACACGGTGGCCGGCCGCCGAGGTCACCCGGTCGAGCACGATCGCCATGATCACGATGGCCAGGCCGGCGTTGAAGGACGTGCCGACGTCGAGCGTCTCCAGCGCCTTCAGCACGGTCTTGCCGAGCCCGGGCGCGTCGATGAGCGCGGCGATCGTCGCCATGGACAGCGCGGCCATGATGGTCTGGT
This sequence comes from Sphaerisporangium viridialbum, assembly GCF_049674955.1. GTDB lineage: Bacteria > Actinomycetota > Actinomycetes > Streptosporangiales > Streptosporangiaceae > Sphaerisporangium > Sphaerisporangium viridialbum. The sequence continues at coordinate 9,724,201 of NZ_CP187232.1, forward strand.
TGACCCCGACGACGATGGTGCGCTTGGCCAGCGGCAGGCGCACCTTGCTGAGGAGCTGCCACGGGGTCGACCCCAGCGACGTACCCGCCTCCACGGTGGTCGCGGGCACCTGCCTGATCGCGTGCGCGGTGATGCGGATCGCGGGCGGGATCGCGTAGATCATCGTCGCCACGGTGGCGCTGGCCGGGCCGATGAGGAAGAACAGCGTGAGCGGAGCCAGGTACACGAAGGTCGGCATCGTCTGCATGAAGTCGAGCACGGGGTTGACGAAGCGGTTGAACCGGTCGCTCAGCCCCGCCCAGACGCCCAGCGGGATGCCGACGGCGAGCGACAGCACGACGGCGGCCAGCGTCAGCGCCAGCGTGTCCATGCTCTCCTGCCACAGGCCGAGCAGCCCGAAGGAGACGAAGCCCGCCAGGGTCAGCAGCGCGACCCTGAGGTTCCCGTACAGCCACGCGACGGCCGTGGCGACGCCCACGACGCCGAGCCACCCGACCACCGGCACAGGGCGGCCGAAGGACGGCTGGCTGATCAGCGCCTGGATGAACCTCACGAACTCATCGATGAAGAGCCTGATGTAGTTCACGAAGTACAGGAAGAAGGGGTTCTCGTTCCTGCTGTCGTCGATGGCGTTCGCGGCCTCGCTGATGCGCTCGTGCAGGGGGGTCAGCTCGGCGCCGCCGAGCGGCAGTGTGGCGTGCCCCCGGAAGAACGCCCACAGCAGGACCCAGGCGGCGAGGATCCCCGCCAGCAGGTACGGGCGTGACCACACCGGCCTGCGCGCCGTCACCGTCGCCGTCACCTGGCGCTCACCCCCTGACGTCCGGGCACGCTCATTCGGCGATCACCTCGAGGATCTCGGTGCTCCCGACGACGCCGAGCAGCTCACCGTCCGACACCACCCGCACCGGACGGTCGGCGTGCAGGACGGTGTGTACGGCGTCCCTGATGACGACGTCGGGACCCAGCTCGGGCCCGTCCAGCGCGTCGCCGTCGCCGGGCGGCCTCATGATCCACTTGAGGGTCAGCACGTGCGAGCGGGACACCTCGCTCACGAAGTCCCGCACGTAGTCGTCGGCGGGGGCGCCCACCACCTCGTCGGGGGTGCCGGTCTGGACGATCAGGCCGTCGCGCATGACCAGGATGCGGTCGCCGAGCTTCAGCGCCTCGCTCAGGTCGTGCGTGATGAAGATCATCGTCTTGCCGACCTCGCGGTGCAGGCGGATGACCTCGTTCTGCATGTCGCGGCGGATCAGCGGGTCGAGCGCCGAGAACGGCTCGTCGAAGAACAGCACCTCGGGGTCTACCGCCAGCGCGCGGGCGAGGCCCACCCGCTGCTGCATGCCGCCCGAGAGCTGGTCGGGATAGGACTCGGCGTATCCGGTCAGCCCCACGAGGTCGAGCATCTCGCTCGCCCGGCGGTGGCGGGAGTCCTTCTTCACGCCCTGGATCTCCAGGCCGTAGGAGATGTTGTCCAGCACCCGCCGGTGCGGCAGCAGGCCGAAGTGCTGGAACACCATCGCGAACCGGCGGCGGCGCAGCTCGCGGAGCTCCTTGTCACCGGCCTTGCGGATGTCCGTGCCGTCCAGCAGCACCTCGCCCGCGGTGGGCTCGACCAGCCGGGTCAGGCAGCGGACGAGCGTGGACTTGCCGGACCCGGACAGGCCCATGACGACGAAGACCTCGCCGCGCCGTACGGCGAAGGAGGCGTCGCGCACCGCCGCCACGCAGCCCGTGCGCTCCTTGAGCTCGGCCCGCGAGAGCTCCGCGAGCGGCGTTCCCGCCACCCGGTCGGCCCGGGGCCCGAAGACCTTCCACAGGCCGCGCACGTCGAGGATCACCGGCTCCTCGTCCGTGGAGGGCTGCGAGAGCTCGGCCGGCGACGTCGCGGTCATGGTCACCTCGCGGTTCGAGGGGGGGTGGAGGCCGGTCAGGCCCTCCAGCTGCCACCGCGACAGAGATCTGCCACGGACCTCTCAATTGCCTGCTAGTTGCGTATCACGCACCAGAATGCTTAACGAGGAACAGAATCGACCCTGACGTCTGCCCCGTCAAGGCTTGCCGCGTTTCCCTTATTGGCCGAAACCCGCACGGCCGTACCACCCGAGACGTGAAGAGATCTCGGTGGCGGCGGCGACGACCTGGGCGGTGACCGCCGAGAGCCGCTCGGCGGGCAGCCGGAAGGTGGGCCCCGAGGCGCTGAGCGAGGCGACGACCGTGCCGTCCGCGCCGAAGACCGGGGCGGCGACGGCGGTCAGGCCCAGCTCCAGCTCGTCGACGGCCGTCGCGAAGCCGCGCTCGCGCACGGTGTCGAGCTCCTCGCGCAGGCGGCCGGCGTCGGTGACGGTGCGCTCGGTGAACCGCGCGAGCGGCACGGCCGTGACCTCCGCGAACCGGCCCTCGGGGGCGTGGGCGAGCAGCACCTTGCCGTTGGAGGTGGCGTGCAGGGCGATGCGGCGGCCCGTCCAGTTGTGCGCCTGCAGCGCCGAGGTGCCGGTCATCTGGTCGAGGTAGAGCGCCTGGTCGCGGTCGAGGATGGCGATGTTGACGGTCTCGCCGACCTGCGCCGCGAGCCGGGTGCCGACGGGACGTCCCTCCTGCACGACGTCGAGCCGCGCGGTGGTCGCGCCCGCGAGCCGCAGGACGCCGACGCCGAGGCGGTAGCGCCCGCGCTCGTCGTTCTGGTGGACCAGGTCGTGGTTCTCCAGGGTGGCGAGAAGCCGGAAGGCCGTGGAGCGGTGCACGCCCAGCTCGGCGGCGAGCTCGCTGACCCCGAGCTCGCCGTGGCGGGCCAGCAGTTTCAGAACCGACAGCGCGCGGTCGACCGACTGCACGCCGGCGCTGTCGCGTTCCGCGTCGTTGCCCATGGCACAACCCTATTCAGAAGGCGCACCGGCCCGGCCGGGGTGGCGGTAGAACTCGACGTGCTCGGGCGGCAGAGGGGTGTTGCCGAGGATCAGGTCGGCGGACTTCTCGGCCACCATCATCACGGGGGCGTAGATGTTGCCGTTGGTGACGTACGGCATGACCGAGGCGTCGACCACGCGCAGCCCTTCCAGGCCGTGCACCCGCATGCTCAGCGGGTCCACCACGGCGTCCTCCCCCACGCCCATGCGCGCCGTGCACGAGGGGTGCAGGGCGGTCTCGCCGTCGCGCGCCACCCAGTCGAGGATCTCCTGGTCGGTCTGGACGGAGGGCCCCGGCGACAGCTCGCCCGCGTTGAAGTCGTCCATGGCGTGCTGGTTGAGGATGTCGCGCGCCACGCGGACCGCCTCCACCCACTCCCGCCGGTCCTGGTCGGTCGACAGGTAGTTGAAGCGCAGCGCCGGATGCACCCTGGGATCGGTGCTGCGGATCTTCACCGAGCCCCGCGCGTCGGAGTACATGGGGCCGATGTGCACCTGGTAGCCGTGCCCGCCCGCCGGAGCCGAGCCGTCGTACCGCACGGCGACGGGCAGGAAGTGGAACATCAGGTTCGGGTAGGCGACGTCCTCGTTGCTCCGGGTGAAGCCGCCCGCCTCGAAGTGGTTGGTGGCGCCGGGGCCCTTGCGCAGGAACAGCCACCGCGCCCCGACCCACGGGCGGTTGCGCCACTTCATCGCGGGCTGCATCGACACCGGCCGCCTGCATCCGTACTGGACGTAGACCTCCAGGTGGTCCTGGAGGTTACGCCCGACGCCCGGCAGGTCGTGGACGGGCTCCACGCCGACGGCCTTCAGCTCGGCGGCGTCGCCCACCCCGGAGAGCTGGAGGAGCTGCGGCGAGTTGATCGCCCCGCCGCACAGGATGACCTCGCCTGCCCGTGCGGTGCGCCCGTCGTACTCGACGCCGACGGCGCGCTTCCCCTCGAAGAGGATCTTCGTGACGAAGGCCCTGGTCTTGATCTCCAGGTTGGGGCGCCGCTTGACCGGGTGCAGGTACGCGCGGGCGGCGGACAGGCGGCGGCCCCGGCGGATGTTCCGGTCGAAGGCCGCGAAGCCCTCCTGGCGGAAGCCGTTGACGTCGTCGGTGAGGGGGTAGCCCGCCTGCCGCACGGCCTCGAAGAAGGCGTCGAACAGCGGGCCGGACGCGGGGCCGCGTTCGAGCACGAGCGGCCCGTCATGCCCGCGGAAGGCGGTGCCAGGGTCGGCCGTGGCGTTCTCCATGCGCTTGAAGTACGGCAGGCAGTGCGCGTAGTCCCAGGTCTCCATGCCCGGGTCGGCGCCCCAGCGCTCGTAGTCGAGCGGGTTGCCCCGCTGGAAGATCATGCCGTTGATGCTGCTCGACCCGCCCAGCACCTTGCCGCGCGCGTGGTAGATGCGGCGGCCGTTCATGTGCGGCTCGGGCTCCGACTCGTACTTCCAGTCGTAGAACCGGCTGCCGATGGGGAACATCAGCGCGGCGGGCATGTGGATGAAGACGTCCCAGGGGTAGTCCGAGCGGCCGGCCTCCAGGACCAGCACCCGGACGGAAGGATCGGCGGACAGGCGGTTCGCCAGAGCGCTTCCGGCCGATCCACCACCGACGATGACGAAGTCGTACATTCCTGCCTCGTCTCGCTCGCGGGTAGCTTGCGCTTCTTTCGTAGCGATTGACGCACAACGTTGCATTCTGCGCAACCATCTAGATCCGGTCGCGTAAATGGACGTCACCATGCCGTCCCGCCTACAGTCCCCAGCTATGGGCAACGATTCCTCGGCCGGCGTGCAGTCGGTCGACCGGGCCATCAGCGTGCTGGAGATCCTCTCCCAGCGCGGCGAGGCCGGTGTCAGCGAGATCGCGGCGGAGATCGGCGTCCACAAGTCGACGGCCTTCCGGCTCCTCGGCGCCCTGGAGGCCAGGAGCCTGGTCGAGCAGGCCGAGGACCGCGGGAAGTACCGCCTCAGCTTCGGCGTCATCCGCCTCGCCGGCGGCGTGGCCGCCCGCCTCGACCTCACCCAGCAGGGCCGCCCGGTCTGCCGGCGCCTGGCCGAGGAGATCGGCGAGACCGTCAACCTCGCCGTCGTGCGCGCCCACTACGCCGTCAACCTCGACCAGGTGCGCGGCCCGTCGGCGGTCACGGCGTACAACTGGGTCGGGCAGCTCACCCCGCTCCACGCCACCTCCAGCGGCAAGGTCCTGCTGGCTCACCTGGACGAGCGGCACCGCGACCAGCTCCTGTCCGCCGCGGGACTTCAGCGCTTCACCCCCGCGACGGTCACCTCGGCCGCCGAGCTGAGGCCGCAGCTCGACGAGGCCAGGGCGCGGGGGTACGCCGTGACCCTCGAGGAGTACGAGATCGGGCTGAACGCCATGGCCGCCGCCGTCCGGTCCTATGACGGCGAGGTGGTGGCGGCCGTCAGCGCCTCCGGGCCCGCCTACCGCTTCAGCGAGAAGCGCATGCACGAGCTGGCCCCCGTCCTGATCGAGGGCGCCGCCGACATCAGCCACCGCCTGGGGTTCTCCGGCTGAGCGCCGGGGCGTCAGCGGCCGAGACCGAGCCGGTCGGCGACCCACTCGTGGAAGCCCGCGATGTGGTGCTCGCTCGGCACGAGCACGCCGCCGTTCGCGTACGCGCGGGAGCTCATCGCCGGCTGGCAGCGCTCGCACGCGTCGAAGTCCTGCACGTTGACCTTGTGGAAGAGCTCGACGGACGGGCCGAGGTCCTTCCCGCCGTCCACGACCTCGGGGAGGAACAGCCAGTCGCACTCCACGATCGTGCGGTCGGCCGCGAGCGGGAACATGCGGTGCACGATCGCGTGGTCTGGCACGAGGTTGACGAAGACCTGCGGCTTGATGGTGATCGCGTAGTAGCGGCGGTCCTGGTCGTCGCGCACACCCGGGATGCGGTCGACCCCCGGCGAGCCGTCGACCGTGAACCCCTCGATGCCCGAGCCGAAGGCGGCGCCGTGGCCGACGAAGTACTGCGCCGCGTACCCGTCGGCGAACTCCGGCAGCACCTCGGTCAGCTCGGGGTGGATCGTCGCGCAGTGGTAGCACTCCATGAAGTTCTCGACGATCAGCTTCCAGTTCGCCTTGACGTCGTAGACGATCCTGCGGCCGACCTTGAGGTTCTCGATGCCGTAGTTCTCGATCGAGGCCAGGTCGCCGAGCCGGGTCACGACCGCCCCGAGCACGTCCTCCTCGAACGAGGGGGGCTCGTCGGCCAGGCACACCCAGACGTACCCGATCCACTCGCGCACGTGCACGTTGACCAGGCCGTACTTCACCCGGTCGATGTCGGGCATCTTGGTGAGGTTCGGCGCCGCGATGAGCTTGCCTTCGAGGTCGTACGTCCACGCGTGGTACGCGCACTGGAAGGCCCGCCTGACCTCGCCGGACTCCTCCGTGCAGATGCGGGCGCCCCGGTGCCTGCAGACGTTGAGGAACGCGCGGATCGAGCCGTCCTTGGCACGGCTGACGATGACGTTCTCGCGGCCGACCTGGACGGTGCGGAACGCGCCGGGCTTGCCGAGGTCGTCCGACCTGGCCACGCAGAACCACATCGACTCGAAGATGTGCTGCTGTTCGAGGGCGAAGACGTTCTCGTCGGTGTAGAGGCCGCCGGCGAGGGTGGCGAGCAGGCTGGACGTGCTCACGAGTCACTCCTCTGTCGCCCCGCCGTCACGCCCGGCGGGAGGTCGGGGGGCGCCTCCGACGGCACCACGTAGATCATCCCGTCCTCGACCACGACCCGGTGGGTGCGCACGGCGAGCTTGGCGGGCGGGCTGTCCACCTGGCCGGTCCGCAGGTCGAAACGGCTGGAGTGGAGCGGGCACTCGATCTCACAGCCTTCCAGCCACCCGTCGGAGAGCGAGGCGTCCTGGTGCGTGCAGGTGTCGTCGACGGCGTAGATCTCGCCGTCGTCGGTGTGGAACACGGCCACGGGCGGATCGATGTCGAGCCGGTGGGCCTCGCCCCGCGGCAGAGCCGCCAAGGGACACGCTGGGATCACGCGAATAACCCCTCAGTTGTGAATTGCGGAACAGAACTCACTATGCGCAACAGATTGCGTCCCAGGTGAGCCGCCTGTCAATACATCGGGAGGCGCGGGCACCTTGGAGATGCCCTTGCTCCGGAGCCAGCTTCCTGTTACCCGATCCGCCTCCGGCGCACGCCGGGATTTCTTCCCGGCACGGGGCCGCCATCCGGAAAGATGTCCGCCATGCGGCTTGAATGGCACCTTTGGGGATATGTCGTCTTAGCCACACTTTTGTGGTTGCCTGTCGCGGTGCTCGCGGCCCATCTGCTGGCCCGCCGGCGCGCCCGGCGGGGCCGTCCGCATCCCGCTCGCACGGCCTACGCGGACGTCCTCATCGTCGCCGGCACCCTTCCCTGGCTGTGGATGATCCTCACGCCCGGCACGGCCTCCGGGGTCAGCCTCGTGCCGCTGCGCGATCTCGCCGACCTGGCGAAGGGGCCGTTCGGAGCCGCGTTCGCGCAGGTGGGAGGCAATCTGCTGGTCTTCGCCGCACTCGGCGCGCTCCTGCCGATGCGCTCACCACGCTTTGCCCGCCTGTGGCGCGTGGCCCTCCTCGCCGGGCTTCTGTCGGTCACGGTCGAGGCGCTGCAGTACGGCCTGCGGCTCGGCCGCGTGTCGTCGGTGGACGACGTCCTCCTCAACGCGCTGGGAGCCGTACTGGCGGGCCTCGTGACGCGGCCGTGGCACGCGAAGCCGATCACGGTTGGGACCGGTCCACAGTAACGGCCCCCTAAAGGGCCCGAAGATCACCACACAGGCACGATTCGCTCAAAAGAAGCACGGGACCAACCTGCGTATCTGTGCGATCGTGGACAAGGCGGGGCAAGTTCTCTGGAGACGCGGACCGCTTTGGTGACTGAGGGTGATAAAGCGTGATGGAATCCCCGGTACCTCACGAACCCCCGATCTATCGCCGGATCGCCGATCGCCTGCGCCAGGCGATCGTGACCGGCGAGTTCCGTGATGGGGACCGGCTGCCGGGCGAGAACGCCCTCATGTCCGAGTACGGCATAGCCCGGGCCACGGCGAGACAGGCGCTCGCCGTCCTCATCAACGAAGGCGTGGCCGTGCCGAGGCGCGGCTCCGGGGTCTACGTACGGCAGTTCCGGCCGATCAGGCGGCACGGGTCCCGGCGCCTCTCGCGCGAGCAGTGGGGCGCGGGCAGGGCCATCTGGGACTCCGACACGACCGGCCGCCCGTACACGGTCGACGACCTCACCATCGCCAGGGAGGCGGCGGCCGACGACGCGGCGCGGGTGCTCGGCTGCGACGAGGTGTGGGTGCGGCGGCGCCGCTACTCCGTGGACGGACGGGCGGTGCAGCTCGCGGCATCCCACTTTCCGGCCGAACTCGTCGCGGGGTCGCCGATCGTCGCACAGGACACCGGCCCGGGCGGCGTCTACGCCCGGCTGCGCGACCTCGGGCACGCGCCCGCGCACTTCACCGAGGAGGTGCGCGCGAGGATGCCCACGCCCGAGGAGGCCGCCAAGCTGGGCCTGCCCGCAGGGACCCCGGTGATCGAGGTGTGCAGGTCGGCGTACGCCGCCGGCGGCATGGCGGTCGAGCTCAACAAGATGATCATGGACGCGGCGTCCTATGTACTTCAGTACGACTTCGACGCGTGAGTCAAGCCCCGGCGTCAAGCGTTAGGTTGACCTGTCCACCCCGAACATTGATTTCTCTAGAGATGTCCCGCAACGTGAAGGGGAACGGTACAAACCTGGCCCTCGCCGCGGGAAGGGTGGACGGGATGTCGTTTGACCGGCACCTCGCCGAAATCGCCCGGGAGTTCCCCGACTGGACGATCTGGAGAAGCGACGCCGGACGGTGGTGGGCCACCCGGCACCACCCGCTCACCGAAGAGGAACGTGACGCGGGGTGTGCCATGACGATCGACGCCGATGATCCGGAGGGCCTGCGCGAGAGGCTGCTGGAGCAGCAGGAGTGCATGTCCTCAATCGATCGCGAGACCTGATCGCGGGCGACGCCCGCGACGGGAAGCGCGGAAACCTCCGACCCGATCGGGGGCGGAGGTTTCCGCCTGGCGTCATGGCCCCGGGCGCGAGATCTGACGTGGCCCGGGCGCAAGGTGCCGCCGGCTAGTGCCGGGGTGCGGGAAGCCCGTCACCGCCGGACTGGTGCACCTGGCTCATGTGGACGTCGTTCTCCTCGAAGAAACCGCGGACGCGCCCCTGGGCGGGGCCGTCGTGGTCGTTGGCGTGGTGCGGTTCGTCGATGCCCCGCCCGCCAACCTCGACCGTCTCGTGCGGATCGCGCAGGTCGTGGGCGTCACGCAGGACGTGCACGCGCCCGTCGTCCTCCTCGTCGTCGGCCTTGTGGACGTCGTTGGCCGCGTGCACGTCGTTGGCCACGTGCACGTCGTTGGCCACGTGCACGTCGTTGGCGGAGTGGACGTCGTTCGCGGAGTGGACGTCGTTCGCCGCGCGGGCGCCGTCCTCGTCGTCGTAGGAGTGGCGGACATCGGCGGCGTAACCGTCGTCGACGGCGTGGTCGCCCTGCGCGTCGGGCACGTGCGGCACGTCGGCCGGGCCGAACGCCGCGCCGCCGCGGCCGAGACGGTCGCCGTCCTCGCCCGCGTCGTCGAGCACGACCCGTACGGAATCGAGCTCCTCGGCCGCGGGCCCGTCCTCGTGGCGCAGGTCGTCGACGGAGCCGACCTCGGGCCTGGGCGGCAGCACGGCGGACTCGTCGATCAGCGCGCCCGCGGTGCCCTCACGGTGCAGCAGGTCGGTCAGCACGGAGCCCATCTCGCCGAGCCTGCGCATGACCTCGGTGTGGGTGTCGGTGAGGAACGTCACCCGGCGGCCGGTGTGCTCGTCCAGCGAGTCGGCGCGCTGGCGCGCCGCGGCCAGGGTGTCGGCGGCCTCGGCCCGCGCGGCCTTCAGCGTGGCCTCGGCGTCGGCCTTGGCGGACGCGAGCGTCGCCTCCGCCTGGTTGTTCGCCTCGGACACCAGGCGCTCGGCCTCGTGACGCGCGGCGGTGAGCGAACGGTCGGCCTCGGCGCGGGCGGTGCGCAGGGTCTCCTCGGACTCGGCACGCGCTGAGCCGAGCGTCTCCTCGGCGTCGGAACCCGCCTGGGCCAGCAGGCGCTCGGCGGCGGTCGTGGCCTCGTCCACGCGGCGCTCGGCCTCGGTCTGGGCGGCGGTCAGAATGCGCTCGGACTCGGCCGCGGCGTCCTCACGCATCTTGGTGGCGTCGGATTCGGCGTCCTCGCGCTTGGAGATCGCCTCCTCCTCCGCGAGCTTCAGAATCTGGCTCAGCCGCTGGCCGAGCTCGTCATAGTCCTGAGGGGCCTCGGCCAGGCGGCGGCGGGCCTCTCCGAGCTCGATGCGGCCCTGCTCGGCCTGATCGATGGCCCGCGCCAGCCGTTCTTCGAGATCACGGATCTGGTTGCGCGTTCTGACCATGTGATCGTGGACCTGCCGGCGGCTGTATCCACGCATCACCACCTCGAAGCCGAGGTCCTCGTGCATCATGTCGGGAAAGCTGTCGTGCTGGTTCGTCATGGCTGAGCCCTGGGGGTCTTGAATCGAGTGGGGGTCCTGCTTTGGTAACGACACGTCAGGACACGACTTTCCTGCCATCTGTCCAAGTCCGCAACCCGAACGCCTGACCTCTTCCGGTCGAATGAGTGCCTACTAGTCGCAACGCCGAGAAACCGGCTGAGGGCCCCGTGAGATCATCGATCTCATGAGCGAGCCGACCTTCCCGGGCCCCGCGGAGCCTCAGGCCTCGCCGTACATCGCGGCGCTCGACACCGGTGTGCCGTCCATCCATCCCGAAGCCTACGTGGCGCCCACCGCCGTCGTGGTGGGCCGGGTACGGCTCGCGCGGGCCGCGAACGTCTGGTACGGCGCGGTGCTGCGCGGCGAGGACGAGGCGATCGAGGTGGGCGAGGAGTGCAACATCCAGGACCTGTGCTGCCTGCACGCCGACCCCGGGCTGCCCGCCGTGCTGGAAGGCAGGGTGAGCCTCGGCCACCGCGCCGTGGTCCACGGCGCGCATGTCGAGAGCGGCGCGCTGGTGGGCATCGGAGCCGTCGTGCTGAACGGCGCCAGGATCGGCGCGGGCTCGCTGGTCGCGGCCGGATGCGTGGTGACCCCCGGCAAGAGGATCCCGGCGGGGGTGCTGGTGGCGGGGGTTCCCGGCACGGTCGTCCGTGAGCTCACCGACCGCGACCGCGCCACGTTCGCCCGTACGCCGGACACCTACGTGGCGAAGGCCGCGCGCCACCGCGCCGCCCGGCCGCTGCCGGCCGGCCCGGGTACGGCCGGGTGACCCGCCGTACCGGATTCGTGGCCCCGGGGCCTCAGGTATCGGAGTGTGACGCCGCCACGGTCCTGTGACGTGAAGTACCGGAGGTGTGGCGCGAGGGAACACCCCGGAGTCCGTGATGTGCCACCAGTAGCATTGCCGCCGTGCAGTGGGACCCTTTCGACGCGATCGAGCGGGATGTCCGCGTCATGATCGCGGACCCGCGCTGGGCCGACGTCCCCGCACACACCCAGGCGCAGGCGATGGCGGCCCGCCTGCTGCTCACCCCCGACGGCGGCTGCTGGCTGTTCGGCCGCCACGCCCGCTGGTACCGCCACGACCCGGCCGACGGGCAGTGGCACCTGTCCGCGCCTCCGGCCGACCCGCGCGCCCGCGCGTCCGCGCGTCCCCCGCACCCGGCGCCGCTCATCCCCGAGCACCTGCTGCCCACGGCCGCCGACCTGGCCTTCGACCGGGGGTCCACCCAGGCGTTCGTCGGCCCCGACGTCCCCCACGAGGTCACCCACCGCCTGCGGGCGCTGCTCGACGCCAACCGGGGGATGAGGCAGGACGCCTCCTTCGTCTACGGGCCGCTCCGCGCGATGTTCTACGCGGACGTCCCCGCGACCGTGGCGACGATGTGGAGCACCGTCATGTGGTGCGCCTACGCCCCGGCGTTCGACGGCAACGAGGTGCTGCTGTCCATGTTCGGGGAGTTCCTCGCGCGACCACTGCCGGGGGACGACTGGGTGCGGTGGCTGCCCCCGATGCCGCTTTCCGCACTGGTGGCGCTCTACGCCGAGCGGCTGGCCGCCGGAGCCCAGGACGCCGCGCTGCGCCTCGCGGGGGTGGCGGCCGACACGGCCCGCGTCCTGCTCGCCGACCCAAGGTTCGGCCCCCGCGCCGCCGCCCTGATCGCGATGGTGGAGCCGCTGCGGGCCCAGCCCTGGCTGGACCACCCGTCCTGGGACGTGACGGCCATCCGGGAGGCCTGGCTCGCGCGCTGCCCGCCCCACCTTGCGGGCGCGATCCTCGCCGAGACCTCGCCGGGCGAGCATTTCCGGCACACGCTGTACGACATGGTGCGGGCGCTGTCGTTCGTGACCGCCCACGGCGCCGATCCCCGCGCCGTGGGCGCGTCGCTGCTGGCCGCCGACGTCAAGCACGTGGCGCCCGAGGTGGCGGCCCAGCTGTACCCGTGGCTCGACTCCGAGCTGCGCCAGACGTACTACGTGACGCTCTCCGAGCCCCGCCACCCTCTGCGTGGCTGCTGGCCCCGGGCGGGCGAGCCTCCCGCGGCCCTCCGTCCGCCCGGCAGGGGAGCGGCGGCTGCCCTGCTGGGCGCGGGATACGCGACGGGGCTCGCCTGGTGCCGGCTGACGGGTACGGCGCCTCCGCCGCGCGGCTTCCCCACGTCCGCGGCGACGGTGAGCTGCCTGATCCACGAGCGCGACGATCCGGCGCCTGGAGTACCAGGAACCTCATCGGAATGGATTCGCCACACGTGACCTGGGTGCCATGATCTAAACGCTTTATCGGGTTATTTCATACTTACTTCGCGTATATCATTCCCCGTCCAGCCATCTGAGGATTTGGCTGAATTGTGATCTCGGAACCGGGAAATGGTTCCACGGGGACACGGGCTGCCCTGACGAATGGTCCCGATGGGCCATGTCGTCGAAAGCCACCCGGTCGTAACCTCGAGGTGGGTGTGGGCTGCGGAAGGAAGGACGACGCGGTGGGGCACGACTACCTGGACTCACGGGTCCATGACCGTGTCGCGTTGGACGAGATCGCGCTCTACGCGGAGGTGCTCAGCGCCGTCGCTGTCAGCGAGCGAGAGCTGACCTTGGATGAGCTCGACAACGCGCTTGGATTGCGGACTCCGGTGAGTCGCTGAAGATGCTCGCGGAACTGGTCCCGGACTCCTCAAGGGTTCGGGACGGTTTTGCGAAAGGATCCGTGACCACTCTGCCGGACTAGTCCGGCCGGGCCGGGAAACCCCCGAAAACCGTTACGAGCGCACTAGCCTCGCGATGGCCGCAGAGGCCTCCTTGACCTTCTCCTCGGCCTCGGGGCCACCCGCGTTGATGGCATCCGTCACGCAGTGGCCGATATGGTCCTCCAGGAGCCCCAGCGCCACGGCCTGCAAGGCGCGCGTGGCGGCCGACACCTGGGTGAGGATGTCGATGCAGTAGGAATCCTCCTCGACCATGCGCTGGAGCCCGCGGATCTGACCCTCGATCCGCCGGAGCCTGGTGAGATATGCCTGCTTGTCGCCGCTGTACCCATGCATGAGGTCCAGAATACCTCTTCGGGGTATCCCCCTCGGGACACCGTACGTCAGGGCCTGAGGCTCGCCACCAGCGCCTCCCACCGGGTGGCGACGGCAGGGGCGGCATGCCCCGCGGCGGACTCCAGCGCCCCGGCGGCCAGCACCATGCGGCGGCGCTCGTCGTCGATCAGGGCCAGCAGCGCCGAGGCGTACGCCTCGATCTCCCCCTCGCCCTGCGGCACCAGCACGCTGTCGCGACCGGGCGTCACGAACTCCCCGGGCCCGCGCGCTCCCTCGAACCCGACCACGGGGACGCCGCATCCCAGCGCCTCGATCACCGTCATGCCGGGCGTCTCGGCGTGCGAGGTGACGGCCACTATCGACGCCTTGGCGAACTCCCCCTGCAGGTCGGGGGTGGTGCCCATGAAGTACACGTTGTTGTGGAGGTCGAGCCGGCCGACCAGCGCGCGGAGCCGCTTCTCCTCGGGTCCACCGCCGTACAGGCGGAGCCGCCAGTCGGGCCGCTTGTCGGTCACGATCGCGAAGGCCTCGATGAGCCGGTCGAACGCCTTGCCCGGCAACCACCGGCCGCCCGCCGAGACGACGCGGTTGTCCATGCGCGAGCGCGGCCAGGGCCCGAGGGGAAGCGCGTCGGGGATGACGTGGAGCGGCGGCCCGTCCGTGCCATCGAGGATCCGGGCGATCTCCTCCTTGGCCGTCTCGGTGGAGGTGATGACCGCGTCCAGCTTGGGATAGAACCTGCGGACCGGCCCGGGGACGGCCGGGCGGCTCCACTCGCGCGCGACGCGCACGGTCTCTCGTGGAACGTGGCGGGCGGCCTGCACGCTGAGACCCGGCCTCGTGGTCACCAGCACGTCGCAGCGCAGGCCGCGCAGAGTGCGCCAGAGCGCGACCTCGGTGCGCATCTGCCCCCGGGGCAGCAGGTGGCGCACTCCCGGCCGGGCGTCGATGAGCCACCGCAGCGAGATGCGCGGGTCGACGGGGAAGAACGGGGTCTCGCGGACCCTCCTGACGCTGACGATCTCCACCTCGTGCCGGGACGCCAGCTCGGTGGCGAGGTTGAGCACGGCCCGGGTGTCGCCGCGCATGCCGTACGCGGAGGGGATCAGAAAGCAGATCTTCATCCGCCCACCTCGAGACGGAGCTCGTCGTCCACGGTGTAGCAGGGGCGGACCGGCACGCCGTCCACCTTGGTGTCGGGGTAGTGAACGCGGCGCCGCTTGCCGTCGACGTCGTCGAGGCACCCTCCCAGAGGCAGCGGCACCTCGATGCCGTCCACCTCCAGCGACGGCTCCCACAGCCCCTCGTACTCGGGTGTGGCGGCGATGACGTCGCAGAGGGACAGCGCGGCGTGGAACCGCACCCCCTTCACGGTCGCCGCGGACGTGACCGCCGTCTCCGGCCCGGCCGTGCGGCGCAGGGCGAGGCGGGCGGTGTGGTGCGCGTCGTCGTCGTCGAACCCGGTGTACGCCAGCAGCCCGGTGACCTCGAAACGTCCCTCGCGGAACCACACCGCGCGGACGTCGGCCACCGGCTCCGCGTGGGCGATCTTGACGGCGAGGAACCCGTTGAGCGTGCGGTAGGCACGGTAGGCGAGGGTGCGCCGGCTCAGCGCGTAGGCGTCCAGCCGGTCGAGGGAGAAGCCCGGGTCGACGGACTGGATGCGCGTGCGGGTGCGCTCCTCGGCGGGCGGCTCGTGCTGCAGGTAGGCGTCCCAGCGGCCGGGGCTCAGCCCGAGGGGCGCCAGCGACACCGCGACGGAGGCCTCGCGCACCTCCGCCCCCGAGGTGCCGAGCACCACCTTGGTCTCGACGCCGGTGCCCCGCTGCCGCAGGATCAGCTGCGTGCCCTCGGCCAGGGGCTCCTCGATCGCAAGCCGCAGCGAGAGGACGTCGGCCATCGTGACCTCGGCATCGGTTACGACAACGCGCACCGCGCCCCCTCCCCGTCGATTGAGCCGCGCGACGTTGAGGTTACCGTGATTTCTCCGTTATGTGGAGAAAGGTTTTCGGTCCCTGTCTTTCGCCCCTCAGGCGGGGCCTTCCCAGGGGAGGCGTTCCCCCGGCCGGACAAGGGGACAGGCGTGCCGGGCGATCTTCGTACGGTCGCCGGCACGCCTGTCTCTCCGGGCTGTCAGGCCTTCACCGGCTGGCCCTTGACCGAGGTGATGAGGAGCTGGGCGACGTCCACGACCTCCAGTGATTCCTTGGCCTGGCCGCTGTTCTTCTTCTCGTTGATCGCGTCTCCGAGCATGACCAGGCAGAAGGGGCAGGCGGTGGAGACGGTGTCGGGATCGGTGGTCAGCGCCTCGTCCACGCGTTCGGTGTTGATGCGCTTGCCGATGCGCTCTTCCATCCACATGCGCGCGCCGCCCGCGCCGCAGCAGAAGCCGCGGTCCTTGCAGCGGTGCATCTCCTGGGTCTGGACCCCGGGGACCTTGGCCATGATGTCGCGCGGCTGGGCGTACACCTTGTTGTGGCGGCCCAGGAAGCACGGGTCGTGGTAGGTGATCTTCTCCTCGATCGGGGTGATCGGGGTGAGGCGGTCGTCCTCGACGAGCTTGGCCAGCAACTGGGTGTGGTGCACCACCTCGAACATGCCGCCGAGCTGGGGATACTCGTTGGCCAGGGTGTTGAAGCAGTGCGGGCAGGTGGCCACGATCTTCTTGACCCCGGCCTCGTTCAGCGTCTCGATGTTCTGCTGGGCGAGCATGTTGAACAGGAACTCCATGCCCAGGCGGCGCGCCGGGTCGCCGGTGCACGCCTCCATCGGGCCCAGCACCCCGAACTTCACCCCGGCGATGTGCAGCAGCTCGGCCACGGCCTTGGTGGTCTTCTTGGCCCGGTCCTCCAGGGCGCCGGCGCAGCCGACCCAGAACAGGTATTCCAGGTCGTCGGGGACCTTCTCGTCGATGAGCAGGACCTCGATCGGGTCGACCTCGCGGGAGGCGAGCTCCTCGATCCACTCGGCCCGCTTCGTCTCCGGCACCCCCCACGGGTTGCCCTTGTTCTCGAGGTTCTTGAGCATGACGCCCGCCTCGGAGGGGAAGTTCGACTCGATCATGACCTGGTAGCGGCGCATGTCGATGATGTGGTCGATGTGCTCGATGTCGACCGGGCACTGCTCGACGCACGCGCCGCAGTTGGTGCAGGACCACAGCACGTCGGGGTGGATCACGCCGTCCTCGCCGACCAGCGGCTTGCCCGCCAGCGCCAGCACGTCCTCGGGGAGGTTCGCCCGCTCTTCCTCGCTGGCCATCAGGTACGGGGCGATCGCGAAGGCGTGGTCGCGCTGGTCCAGGATCAGCATCTTGGGCGACAGCGGCTTGTCGGTGTTCCACGCCGGGCACTGCGACTGGCACCGCCCGCACTCGGTGCAGGTGTAGAAGTCCAGGAACCCCTTCCAGGTGGTGTCCTCGATCTTGCCCCGGCCGAACACGTCGGTGTCGGGGTCGGCCTCCTCGAAGTCCAGCACCTTGCCGCCGCTGCGCATCTCCGGCACCGCGCCCAGGCCATCAGGGCGGCGGGAGAACATGACGTTCAGCGGCGCGGTGAAGATGTGCAGGTGCTTGGAGTTCACCACGATCACCAGGAACACCAGCATCACGCCGATGTGCAGGAGCAGGCCGACCTTCTCCAGCACCTCGTTGGCGCTGTGACCGAGCGGGCCAAGCAGCGCGGCGGCGGCCTCGGACCCGAAGGCCCCGGCGCGGTAGGGGAAGTTGCCCGTGTTGATCGCCGCGCCCCGGAACAGGAACAGCGACCAGATCACGTTGAAGATCATGAACAGGATCAGCCACGCCCCGCCGAGGTGCGAGCCCGCGAACCTGGACTCGCGGCCGAGCTTCTTGGGCGAGTTGGCGAGGCGGATGGCCGCGAAGGCCGCCAGGCCCAGAACGCACGCCACCGCGATGAAGTCTTGGAGGAACCCCAGCACGGGCCAGGTGCCGACCAGCGGGATGTGGAAGTTGGGCTTGCCGGTGACCGCGCCCTGGACCAGCGCCCCGTACGCCTCCAGGTAGACCGTCGCCAGGATCACAAAAGCCCAGAACACCAGGAAGTGCGCGATACCCGACGGGGTCCACTTCAGCAGCTTCCTCTGAGCGAACACCTCGACAAGCTGCGCCTTGACCTCGGCGCCGATGTTCGCCCTGGCGTATTGCACCCGTTCGGGAGCGGGCTGGCCGCTTGTGGCGAGGCTGTGAAGCCAGCGCACGCGGCGACCCGCGAGCGTGACCGCCACTGCGGTCATCACGAGTCCGATGATCGCTACAAGGAGCACGGGTCCTCCAAACTATGGCGTTGGCTGCCCAGCGTAGATACACCGGTCATCCACGGGGACGGCGGGACCACTCCGAATAGTACCCGCCAGTAACTTAAAGACGGACGCGGGTGGTCCTGATTGGTCGGACCGATACTAGAACAATGATCTGGGAAAAAGGTCGCCCCGGAACCGGTCAGTCGTCGCCGAGATAGCGCTGGATCGTGGGGGCCAGGATCTCGACCAGCTCGTCGATCTCGACGGACGCCAGCGGCTCCAGGCGCAGCACGTACCGCATGAGAACGACGCCGAACATCTGCGCGAAGGCTACCTGCATGCGGACAGGAGGGATGCCGAGCCCCTCGACCACGCGGTTCAGCACGGCCATGGTGAGGAACTCGCGGATCATCGCGACGATCTGCTCGTTCGTCATCGCGCTGCGCACAAGGGCGATGATCGGCTCGCGCGCCTGCGGGTCGGCCGTCATCGTCAGCAGGAACCGCACCAGGCGCTCGCCGATCTCGTCGCGGGGCCCCTGGATGATGCGGGGGATCATCTCGGCGGGGTTGATCGGCAGTTCCAGCGCCGCGACGAAAATGCCCTCCTTGCTGTCGAAGTAGTGGTGGACCAGAGCGGGGTCGACCCCCGCCTCACGGGCGATGCCCCGGATGGTGGCCTTGTCGAAGCCCTTCTCGGAGAAGATCTTGCGGGCCGCGGTGACGATCTCGCCACGCGTGTCCGCCGACCCGGGCCGCCGACCCGGACGCCGCCTCTCGGCCGTCACCCCTCCACCTTCCACGCCGTTGTCACCCGCGCTCACGCGCCCGCCTCCCGCGCCGCACCCGCTTCGCGAGCCATGCTCAAGCGCCCCCCTTCGCTTCGTGAGCCGTGCTCACCCGTCCGCCCTGGGGGCGACCGCGAGGTAGACCCGCATCGGCACCCTGAGCCCGCCGCCGGGGAAGACCTCGGCCAGCCCGGCCCGCAGGCGCGCGACGAGCCGGTCGACGGCGTCGCCCTCCATGGCGGCGACGTAGGAATGGGACCGCAGGTCGAGCAGGAAGTCGTCGACGCCCACCTCTCGGGTCCAGTGCACCCACGCCTCCCGGACGCCCAGCCCCGCCTCGGCCATCACCGCCGCGATCGGAGGCATGTGCCACTCGGGCAGCGCCGGGCCCCAGTAGCCGGGGCAGCTCTCGGCCAGCCGCATCTCGTGGGCCACCAGCCAGCCGGCGGAGCTCGCACCCAGGTCGAGGGTGTTCCACCAGGCCGCGACCGCGCCGCCAGGGCGCACCACCCGTAGTGCCTCCTGGATCGACTCCTCGGGACGCAGCCAGTGCCACGCCTGCGCGTAGCAGACCAGGTCGGCGGAGCCGGAGCGGAGCGGCAGCGCGTTGCCGTCGCCCACGACCGCGCGGGGCGAGTGAGTGCGGGCCACCAGGCGGGCCAGCATGCGCTCGCCGGGGTCGACGGCGACGACCCGCGCGCCCCGGTCGAGCAGGCCGCGTGTCGA
Source organism: Sphaerisporangium viridialbum (assembly GCF_049674955.1). GTDB lineage: Bacteria > Actinomycetota > Actinomycetes > Streptosporangiales > Streptosporangiaceae > Sphaerisporangium > Sphaerisporangium viridialbum. The sequence goes on from NZ_CP187232.1 coordinate 9,743,482, forward strand.
GATGCCCGTGCCCGCGCCCACGTCGGCCACTGTCGCGCCGGCCAGCGGGACGGAGGAGAGGTCGGCGAGCGCGTCGTACAGATCTCCGGGATACCCCGGACGGGCCGCGTCATAGGCCTCGGCGACGCGGTTGAACACCTCGTGGCTCATGTCGTCGATCTGATCATGTCGTCGAGGATGCGGCGAAGTGCAAGCGGGCGAAGGCCAGGCCCTCGGCCAGGTCGTCGATGCGCTCGGTGCGCCCGGTGGCCTTGCGCGTGTTGATCTCCAGCACGATCAGTCCGCCGTACCCCGCGGTGGCCAGGCGCTCGAGGATGCGCGCGCAGGGCTGGCTCCCCCTGCCCGGCACCAGGTGCTCGTCCTTGTTGGTGGTGCCGATGCCGTCGGCCAGGTGCAGGTGCGCGAGCCGGTCGCCGAGCTTCTCCGCCATTTCGAGGGCGTCGGAGCCCGAGACGGCCGTGTGCGACAGGTCGAGCGTGACCTGCGGGAAATCCTGGTCGACGGGGTCCCATCCGGGCGCGTACGGCACGACCTCGGCGCCGCGGGCGCGCAGCGGGAACATGTTCTCCACCGCGAAGGTCACGTCGGTCTCGTCGCGCATGCGGGCGAGCCCGGTCTCGAAGTCACGGGCGTAGTCGCGCTGCCAGCGGAAGGGCGGGTGGACCACGACGGTGCGCGCGCCGAGCCGCTCTGCGGCCTTCTGCGCCTTGACGAGCTTGGCCCAGGGGTCGCGACCCCACACCCGCTGGGTGACGAGCAGGCAGGGGGCGTGCACGGCGAGCACCGGCAGCTGGTAGTGGTCGGAGAGCCGCTCGAGCACGTCGATGTCCTGGCTCACCGGATCGGCGCCGACCATGACCTCTACGCCGTCGTAGCCGAGGCGCGCGGCCAGCTCGAAGGCGTCCGGAGTGCGCTCCGGATACACCGACGCGGTGGACAATGCGATCTTGGCGTTCGGGACTCGGATGACGTCGGTCACATCTGCCAGCCTAAGCCGGGGCAAGGCCGGGTGGCGCTCCGCAACCCGGATGCAATGAAGATCACAACTGACGGGCCCGCGTTCCGGCTGGTCTAGCGTGTTCTCATGGCGCGGATCGTGGACGGGGCCATCCCCAGTCCGAACATCTGGAACTCCCCTCGCACTTACGAGCTGGAGAACCGTGCCGTCGACCCCGAGGGCGTCGTGGACGCGGCGATGTCCGCCATCCGGCCCTGGGCCGGAGGCGTCGTGCTCGACATCGGCTGCGGCACCGGCTTCCACCTGCCCCGCTTCGCCGCCACGGCGAGCAAGGTCGTCGGCGTCGAGCCGCACTCGGGCCTGGCCACGCTGGCCGCTGAGCGCTGCCGCGGGCTTCCCGGCGTCTCGGTCCGCACGGCCGCCGCGCAGGCGCTGCCGGTGCCGGACGCCTCCGTGGACGTCGCGGTGGCCCGGTGGGCGTACTTCTTCGGCCCCGGGTGCGAGCCCGGCCTTCGCGAGCTGTCCAGGGTCGTACGCCGGGGCGGCGCCGCCTTCGTCGTCGACCTGGACGCGACCAGGGGCGCGTTCGGCGACTGGTTCAGCCGTACGGTGCCCTCCTACTCCGCGGCGGCCGTGGAGGCGTTCTGGTCGCGCCAGGGATGGGAGCGCCAGGAGCTCGACCTGCGGATGGCCTTCTCCTCCAGAGCCGACCTGGAGGCCGTGCTGCGCATCGAGTTCGCTCCCGCCGTGGCCGAGGAGGCGATCGAGCGGACCGCCGGCCTAGATCTCGCCTATCCCAATGTGCTGCGCTGGCGCCGGTTCTGACCCTCCCGGATCTCCGGGACGCATCGGCTTGACCTTGACGTTGACGTCAACGATTAGCGTGAGCGCGTACCAGGGGAGGGCCGATGCGGATCGGAGAGCTGGCCAGGCGAGCGGGGGTGAGCACCCGGGCGCTGCGCTACTACGAGCAGCAGGGGCTGCTCCCGGCCCGGAGGTCGGGCAACGGCTACCGGGAGTACGACGAGTCCGACCTGAAGCTCGTCACCGAGATCCGCTCACTGCTCACGGTGGGGTTCACCCTCGACGACGCCCGTCCCTTCGTGGAGTGCCTGCGAGCGGGCAACCACGCGGGAAGCGCCTGCCCTGAGTCCGTCGAGGTCTACCGGCGCAAGCTCGCCCAGATCGACGAGCAGATCCGCACCCTGCTCGGCCGCAGGGCCGAGGTCGCCGCACAGCTTTCCGAGGCGTGCCCCGGATGCGCGCTCAAACCAGGAGGAACGACATGATCACCCTCACCGACCAGAACTTCGACGAGCAGGTCCTCGCGAGCGGCAAGCCCGTCCTGGTGGACTTCTGGACCGAATGGTGCCCCCCGTGCCGCATGATCGCGCCGATCCTGGAGGAGATCGCGACCGAGTACGGCGAGCGCCTGACCGTGGCCAAGCTGAACGCCGACGACTTCCCGGAGATCGCCGCCCGTTACGGCGTGATGGGCTTCCCCACGCTGAACCTCTACCGGGACGGCGAGGTGGTCCGCCAGGTCATCGGTGCCAAGCCCAAGCGCCTGCTGCTCGCCGAGCTGGACGGCCATTTCTGATCGGCCCGGAGGCCCGTGAGAGCGAGTTTGTCGGCCCGGCCCGATAGCGTGCCCCGCATGACCAAGACGCAGAAGCTCGGTTATCGCTGTGCCGAGTGCGGGTGGCGGGCCGCCAAGTGGGTGGGCCGCTGCGGCGAGTGCCAGGCCTGGGGCACGGTCGACGAAGAGGGCGCGCGCGCCGGGGTCCACGTCGTCCAGGGCGGCGCGGTGTCCGCCCCCGCGCTGCCGATCAGCCAGGTCAAGGCCGAGTTCGCCCGGGCGCGCACCACCGGCATCGGCGAGCTCGACCGGGTGCTCGGCGGCGGCCTCGTGCCCGGCGCGGTCGTCCTGCTGGCCGGGGAGCCCGGCATCGGCAAGTCCACGCTCCTGCTGGAGGCCGCCGCCAGCACCGCGCGCCACGACACCGTGCTCTACGTCACGGGCGAGGAGTCCGCCGCACAGGTCCGCATGCGGGCCGACCGCATCGGCGCCATCCAGGACCAGCTCTACCTGGCGGCGGAGACCGACCTCGCCGCGCTGGTCAGCCACGTCGAGAAGGTCCAGCCCCGGCTCCTCATCGTCGACTCCGTGCAGACCATCGGCTCCTCCGCGGCCTCAGGGGTCCCCGGCGGGGTCACGCAGGTGCGCGAGGTCACGGGCAACCTCGTCCGCCTGGCCAAGGAGCGCGGCATGTCCACCGTGCTGGTGGGCCACGTCACCAAGGACGGCTCGATCGCCGGCCCGCGCGTCCTTGAGCACCTGGTCGACGTGGTGCTCCACTTCGAGGGCGACCGCCACTCCCGGCTGCGCATGGTCAGGTCCATCAAGAACCGCTTCGGTCCCACCGAGGAGGTCGGCTGCTTCGACCTCAACGAGCGCGGCATCCAAGGGCTGCCCGACCCGAGCGGGCTGTTCGTCTCGCGGCGCTCCGAGCCCGTGCCCGGCACGTGCGTCACCGTCACGGTCGAGGGCACCCGCCCGCTCCCCGCCGAGGTCCAGGCCCTCGTGGGGCCCACCGAGGCCCAGCAGCCGCGCCGGTCCTCCTCCGGGCTCGACCCCTTCCGCGTCACGATGATCCTCGCGGTCCTGGAGCGCCGGTTGAACGCCCGGCTGAGCGGCTGCGACGTCTTCACCGCGACCGTGGGCGGCATCCGGCTCAACGACCCCGCCGTCGACCTCGCGGTGATGCTCGCCGTGGCCAGCGCGGCGGGCGACCGGCCCCTGCCGCCCGGCCTGATCGTGCTCGGCGAGGTGGGCCTGGCCGGCGAGCTGCGCCCGGTCAGGGACATCAGGCGCCGGGTGGCCGAGGCCGCCCGCCTGGGCTTCACCCACGCCCTGGTGCCCGCCGGGTCGCTCGACCAGGAGCCCTCGGCGCTCCCGGGAGCCGACGGGCGCGACGCCCGCCGTCCGGTCCCCGTGAGCAGTCCCCCGATCCGCACGACGAACTTTTCCCACGGTTTCGACGTCACAGAGGCAGAGAACGTCTGGGACGCGCTCACGCACGTCACCTGAGCACCGTCCGGGTCCGGTCACCGCTTCGCCGGTAAACTGGGCGACGTCAGCGACCAGCGGGGGCCATGTGGCACACACCAACAAGGGGATCGACGAGCGTCGAAGATCCACCCTTGCCACGCTCGCTCCAGGCACCGAGCTGCGTGACGGCCTGGAGCGCATTCTGCGCGGGCACACCGGTGCCCTCATCGTGCTCGGCTATGACGAGACGGTCGAGATCGTGTGCACCGGCGGGTTCACGCTCGACGTGGAGTTCTCCGCGACCCGCCTGCGCGAGCTGGCCAAGATGGACGGCGCCATCGTGCTCAACCGCGCCGGCAACAAGATCGTACGGGCGGCGGTCCACCTGGTCCCCGACTCCTCCATCCCCACCAACGAGTCCGGCACCCGGCACCGCACCGCCCAGCGGGTGGCGCGGCAGACCGGCTTCCCCGTGATCTCCATCAGCAAGTCCATGCGCATCATCGCCCTCTACCTCGACGGCATCCGCTATGTGATGGAGGAGTCCGCCGCGATCCTGTCCAAGGCCAACCAGGCCCTCGCGACCCTTGAGCGCTACAAGATGCGCCTCGACGAGGTCTCCGGCACCCTGTCGGCCCTGGAGATCGAGGACCTGGTCACCGCCCGCGACGTCGCGGCGGTGGTGCAGCGCCTCGAGATGGTCCGCCGCATCGCCGGCGAGATCGAGGGGTACGTCGTGGAGCTCGGCACCGACGGCCGCCTGCTCTCCCTGCAGCTGGCCGAGCTGGTCGCGGGCGTCGAGGAGGACCGTGACCTGATCATGCGCGACTACCTCCCGGCCGGGGCCGGACGCCGCCCGCTCAGGGTCTTCGAGTCGCTGGCCGAGCTCGACCGGCTGTCCCCCGGCGACCTGCTCGACCTCACGGCCGTCGCGCGCGTGCTCGGCCACGCGGGCTCCGAGGCCCTCGACGGGCCGGTGAGCCCCCGGGGGTTCCGCCTGCTGGCCAAGGTGCCACGGCTCCCCGGCAGCGTCGTCGACCGCCTCGTCGACCATTTCGGCGGCCTGCAGAAGCTCCTGGCGGCCAGCACCGACGATCTCCAGTCGGTGGGCGGCGTGGGCGAGTCCCGGGCGCGCAGCGTGCGCGAGGGCCTGTCACGCCTGGCCGAGGCCTCCATCCTGGAGCGCTACGTCTGAGCGCGCCCGCGGGCGTCAGCGCAGGTGGAAGATCACTTTCGAGCTCTTCAGCGACTCCAGCCGGGCCGTCGCGACATAGGTGCCGTCGTGGGCCTTCGGACGGGCGGAGCGGCAGTCGGGCGCCGAACGGTGGCGGTCCCAGTCGACCATCCTCACGTGGGGCACCCCGCGCCGCAGGCGCCGCATGTCGCTGCCGTCGCCGCTCACGCAGTCGGCCGTCGACCAGACGCGGTCGGACCCCGAGGTGATGCGCACCTCGACCGCGCGCGGCCCGACGTCGACCGTGCAGTCGAGGCGGCCGATGTTGACGACGGTCAGCAGAAACCGCGGCGTGCCCTTGCCCGAGTAGATCTCGGACTCGCCGCGCAGGCTGAGGACGAGATCGGGCTTCTGGCACGGGTCGCCGGGGCGGCGGGTGCGGCTCGGGACGGGCGAGGGCGTCAGGACCACCGGGGGCCGCGCGGAGGACACCGCCTTGGCCGTCGCGGTGGAGGTCTGCGTGGAGGACGGCGAGGGCACGGCCGCCGCGCTCACCCCCGAGCCGGGGTCCTTCGAGCCGGCGACCGCGGGCCGCGCCGGCGAGCCCGACCCGAGGCCGCCGGACGCGCTCGTGCAGGCCCATGCCACCACGGCCACCACGACGAGGGCACCGGTGAGCACCGACACCCTGCGGCGCCAGTAGACGTCCGGCCCCTCTACGCCGACGTCGCCACGGAACGTGTCCGGATCCATACTCACAGTATGGAGAGTTGTGGCTCGTCAAGGGTGTCGACCCGCCGCATCGCGGAGAACGTGCTGGTTGGGGAGGCCCGACAGACCAGGGCAGAAACGACGACATCGCCGCGTAACCCGAGCGCCCGTAATAGGCCGTCGACCCTTGCGAGTGCTCCGGCTCGCTTACCATCGACCGTATGACACGTGTGCTGGTCGTGGAGGACGATCCGGCCATCGGCTCTGAGCTGCTGGAGGCGCTCGGCAGCAACGGCTACCAGGTGACCCTCGCGACCACCGGCGGCCAGGCCCTCGAGCGGGTGCGCGACGGCGCCCCCGACCTCGTCCTGCTCGATCTCGGGCTGCCCGACATCGACGGCGTGGCCGTCTGCCGGCGCCTCCGCAGCGCCCTGCCGTTCACCGTGATCGTCGTGCTGACCGCCCGCACCCAGGAGTTCGAGGTCGTCGTCGCGCTCGACGCGGGCGCCGACGACTACCTCACCAAGCCCTTCAGGCTGACCGAGCTGCTCGCCAGGCTGCGCGCGCACCTGCGCCGCCAGACGGCGCCGCCGGGCGAGCGCACGCTGTCCGTGGGGCTCCTCACCCTCGATCTCCCCGCCCGCAGAGCGTACGTCTCCGGCGAGGCGCTGGCCCTGCGGCCCAAGGAGTTCGACCTGCTCGCGGCGCTCGCCTCGCGCGCGGGCGAGGTCGTGACGCGCGAGCAGCTGATGGACGACGTGTGGGACGCCAACTGGTTCGGGCCCACCAAGACCCTCGACGTGCACGTCTTCGCCCTGCGCCGCAAGCTGACCGAGCACGGCGAGGATCCCCAGCGCATCACGACCCTGCGCGGGCGCGGCTACCGCTACGAGATCGACGTCTGACCGCCGGGCGCCCCGTGACGCCCGGGTCAGGTGGCGGGCAGGAGCAGGCTGAACACCGGCGGCGAGGGCCTGCGAAGGACCAGCCGGCCGCCCTCCGCCTCGGCGAGCGACCGCGCCAGCGCCAGGCCGATGCCGTGCCCCTCCTGCTTGCCTGAGCGGCGCGCGAACACGTCGGCCCCCTCGGGGATCCCCGCCCCCTGGTCGGCCACCTCGATCGCGACCCCGTCACCGAGGTCGGCCACGTCGACGGTGATCTCGCCCTTCCCGTGCGCGACGGCGTTGTCCAGCAGCACCTGCAGGATCTGCCGGAGCGCCGCCGGAGACGCGGCGACGGTGGGCAGTTCGTCGGGCAGGTTCAGTCCCAGGTAACGCCCCTGCGCGGCCAGCCCTCCGTACCAGGTCTCCCGCACCTCCTCAAGGAGCGCCCGCACGTCCAGGCACCGGTCCTGCCCGCCGTTCTCGCGCGTGAGCCGTACGAGGTCCTCGACGACGGTGCGCAACTGCTCGCCCCGGGCGAGGGCCGTGCGGATCGCGTCCTCGCGCTGGGCCTCCGGGCGTGCCAGGGCGGACTCCAGGCCGAGGAGCATGCCGGTGAGGCGCGTACGGAGCTGGTGGGAGACGTCGGCGCTGAAGGCGCGCTCGCGTTCGAGCACCTCGCCGAGCCGCTGGGCGGTCGACTCGAGGGCCAGGCCCGCGACGTCGGCCTCCCGCACGTCCGAACGCGGGGCACGGATGGAGAAGTCACCCGCCCCGAGGGCCTGGGCCGCCCGCGTCAGGTGCTCCAGGGGCGCGGCGAGCCGCCTGGACGCGCGCAGTGCGAACACGACCGCCAGGCTGATGACGATCACGGCGAGGCCGGCCATGAGCAGCCACGTCTCGTGCACCCGATCTGAGACCTCGTCGTACGGCGTGGCCACCCGCACCACGCCCTTGCGCACCTCGTCGGAGGGGATCGGGGCGGAGACCGCCATGAAGCCGTTCTCGACGGCCTCGTGCACGTGGCCGTCCTGGGAGTGGAGGGCGAGATCCGATCGCCTCGGCCCGTCGCCGAACAGCAGTGCGCCGTCGGTGGTGTAGACGCCGACGCGGAGCCCGGTGGGCAGCCCCTTGGGCAGCGAGACCGATGCCGTGCCGCTCCTCACCACCTCGTCGGGGATCGCGGCGGCGATCCACGCGGCGTCGCGCCCGAGGGCCGCCGCCGTCTCGTCGTGGTAGAGCCGCTCGACGGACAGCGCGAGCGGTACCGCGAACAGCGCCACGGCCGGCGCGGCGATGCCGACGATCGCCACGAGGACCCTGCGCCGCAGCGGCGTGCTGTGCGGCTCCCGCGTGGCGCTCCCTCCGGAACCACTCTTCATCCGGACAGGGTGCCAGAAGCCGGGTAAGCGTTCCGCTAACACCCCCTTGATCAGGCACTTCTCCCTGGAACGGCGGGAAGGTAAGGAGCGCGATAACCAGGCCTTGACCCCCATCACACGGACGCCTGTCTACGGTGGCCGACATGGCTTTCCAGACCGCGATGCGGCCTCCGCTCACCGCCCCTCGCTGCCTATGAGCACCGGGGGGCGGGTGAGGCGAACGGGCGTGGGCCAGGGTGCGCAGGATCTAGGCTCGACGTCGTGGGAACCGGACTGCACGCCCCCATCCTCGACTGGTACGCCGAGAAAGCCAGGGACCTTCCCTGGCGACGGCCCGGCGCGAGCCCGTGGGCGATCCTCGTCAGCGAGATCATGCTCCAGCAGACGCCCGTCGCCCGCGTCCTGCCGATCTGGGCCGAGTGGATGGAGCGCTGGCCCACCCCCGCCGCGCTGGCCGCCGAGCCCCCCGGTGAGGCCGTGCGCCACTGGGGCCGCCTCGGATACCCCCGCCGCGCCCTCAACCTGCACGCGTGCGCCCGAGCCGTCACCACAGAGCACGACGGGCAGGTGCCGTCCTCCTACGACGAGCTGCGCGGGCTGCCCGGCATCGGCGACTACACGGCCGCGGCGGTGGCGAGCTTCGCGTTCGGCCGCAGCCACGCCGTGCTGGACACCAACGTCCGGCGGGTGCTGGCCCGCGCCGTGCGCGGCGAGGAGTATCCCCCGAAGGCCACCACGACGGCCGAGCGCAGGCTGGCCGAGTCGTTGCTGCCCGCCCTGGACGCCCCGCGCTGGGCGGTCGCCGTCATGGAGCTCGGGGCACTGGTCTGCACGGCCCGCGCGCCCCGCTGCGCCGACTGCCCCGTGTCCGGGCTCTGCGCCTGGCGCCTGGCGGGCCGTCCGGCCTACGACGGCCCCGAGCGGCGCGGCCAGACGTACGCCGGCACTGACCGGCAGTGCCGGGGACGGCTGCTGGCGGTCCTCAGGGAGGCCCACGGCGCGGTGCCCAAGGCCGCGCTCGACGTCGTCTGGGCCGATGCGGTGCAGCGGGAGCGGGCGCTGGACGGCCTCGTCGCGGACGGTCTGGCCGAAGCGCTGGCCGAGGGCACCTACCGGCTGCCCGTCTGAGCTATTACGGCTATTACGGCGCCTGAACCGTTACGGCGCCTAAGTTGTTACGGACTCTGGGCTGTTATGGCGTCCGGACTGTTACGGCATCCGCTGCTGTTCCGGCGTCCGGCTGTTATGGCGGGGTTTCGGCGGGCGCTCGGTCAGGCGGCAGGGTTACGGCGGGCGCTCGGTCAGGCGGCGAGCTTGAGGCCGAGGGCGGTGAGGTTGCGGCGGGTCCAGTCGAGCTCGTCGGCGAGCGTGGCCACGAGCGCGGCCGGGCCCTTGCCCTTGGCGGGCGACGCCAGGCCGTGGGCCTCCACCTCGATGTGGGCGCCACCGGTCATGGGACCAGAAAGGATCGCGGCCAGGGTGTTCTCCAGGATCGACTCGGTGCCAGGGACCTCGCCGGTGTGGTTGTGCACGTGGCCGAGCTTGACCACGGAGGCCCCCGCCGCGGCCACCCCGCGCAGGGCGGCGCCGGGCTCCTCGACGCCGCAGGTCAGGTGGCAGGCGTCCAGGCAGACCCCGAGGTACTCCGAGTCGATGCCGCACACGCGCTCCACGGCCTGCTCGGTGGTCTCCAGCACGCAGCCCGGCCACGGCTGGAATCCCACCCTGATGGTCTTGCCGGTCACGCTGTGCAGGCCGCGGAGCTCACGCGAGAGCCGGTCGAGCCGCCGGGACGCTATCGCGTGCAGGTCGGCGGGCCAGTCGCGGCGCCAGCCGATCGGGATCGTCGAGATGCTCCCGAAGCGCACGTCCTCGGGGAGCAGGAAGGCGAGGATCTTCGCGAGGGCCATCGTGTAGCGGTAGCGCTCGGGCTTGGCCCAGTCGGGGCCGGGGCTCTCCTGCCCCATCCCCCGGCCGCCCGCGCCGTTCAGGCTGACGACCTCCAGGCCGCGCTCCTCCAGGGAGCGGCGCAGCCGTACGAGCTCGATGCGGTCGGCGATGAGGTGGTCGGCGACCCCGGGGGCAAGCCAGAGGCCGATGCCGAGCCGGTCGACGCCGAGCCGCTTGCGCACGGGTACGGCGTAGCGGGTCAGGTGGGCGATGAGGTTCTCCAGGTCCTCCGCGGGGTGCACGCCCGCGTTGTAGGACAGGTGAACGAGTGTGCCGTCCTCATGACACAGGCGCATTCGGTACCTCCCAGGCGTACTGCGCTTCGGACCTCATCACTTCACGTGACCTGTCCTGGTCACATGAGGCAGGGGTCCCTACCTGCCGGGAATCCGGCCTGGCCCGCCCGAGTCTGCCCGGTGGGCACCGACCCCCGCGTCCTCCCGGCAGCGGATCCCCCGCTACACCGACGGGGGGATCTCGGCGATGTTCACCGTGCTCAGTGGATCTTGTGAGCCACCTGGTCGAGACTTGGCCTGATTCGCTCTACGGAGTGTAGTACTACCTTCGGTGGTGTCATAGCGAATCGGACCAAAGTGATCTCACGAAATACGAAAGACCCCTCGTGAGGTGCTCTCACGAGGGGTCCATTCGAACCTGCCGGCCGACCGGGGCGGTCATGACGACCGCCTGACCCCGCCGACCGGATGCGGTCTACGACCGCGTGCGATCCTTACGGCCGCGTGATCCTTACGGCCGCGTGCGGTCCGCCGGTCCGGCAGAGGCGCCGGCCCGGGTGCCGGCGTCCTCGACGATGGCCGCCGCGGAGTCCGGGATCTCGGGCTGCGCCTTCTGCTCACCGACGAAGGTGAACTTGGCCTCGTCGCCCTCGCCCTCGATCGCGATCTTGACCACCTGACCGGGACGCAGGTCGCCGTAAAGGATCTTCTCCGACAGCGAGTCCTCCAGCTCACGCTGGATGGTGCGGCGGAGCGGACGGGCGCCGAGGACCGGGTCGTAGCCACGCTCGGCCAGCAGCTGCTTGGCCTCCGGCGTGAGCTCCATGCTCATGTCGCGGTCCTTCAGACGCGCGTCCACCTGCGCGAGCATCAGATCGACGATCTTGATGATCTCGGCCGGCGTGAGCTGGTGGAAGACCACGGTGTCGTCGACACGGTTGAGGAACTCGGGCCGGAAGTGCTGCTTGAGCTCCTCCTGGACCTTGGACTTCATCCGGTCGTAGTTGCCCTCGACGTCGTTGGACTTCGCGAACCCGACCCCGATGCCCTTGGAGATGTCACGGGTGCCGAGGTTGGTCGTCATGATGATGACGGTGTTCTTGAAGTCGACGACCCGCCCCTGGGCGTCGGTCAGGCGACCGTCTTCCAGGATCTGCAGCAGCGAGTTGAAGATGTCCGGGTGGGCCTTCTCGATCTCGTCGAACAGGACCACGGAGAACGGCTTGCGCCGCACCTTCTCGGTCAGCTGGCCGCCCTCTTCGTACCCGACGTAGCCGGGAGGGGAGCCGAACAGCCGGGAGACGGTGTGCTTCTCCATGAACTCGGACATGTCCAGCATGATCAGCGCGTCTTCGTCCCCGAAGAGGAACTCGGCGAGCGCCTTGGACAGCTCGGTCTTACCGACGCCGGACGGGCCGGCGAAGATGAACGAACCACCCGGACGGCGCGGGTCCTTCAGACCGGCGCGCGTGCGGCGGATCGCCCGGGACAGACCCTTGATGGCGTCGTCCTGACCGATGATGCGCTTGTGCAGCTCGTCCTCCATGCGGAGCAGGCGCTGCGACTCCTCCTCGGTCAGCTTGAAGACCGGGATGCCGGTGGCCGTCGCGAGGACCTCGGCGATGAGCTCCTCGGTGACCTCGGCGACGACGTCCATGTCGCCGGCCTTCCACTCCTTCTCGCGCCTGTCGCGCTTGAGCTGGAGCTGCTTCTCCTGGTCGCGGAGGGCCGCCGCCTTCTCGAAGTCCTGCGCGTCGATCGCGGACTCCTTGTCGCGGCGCACCTGGGCGATCTTCTCGTCGAACTCGCGGAGGTCCGGCGGCGCGGTCATGCGGCGGATGCGCATGCGCGAGCCGGCCTCGTCGATGAGGTCGATCGCCTTGTCCGGCAGGAAGCGGTCGCTGATGTAGCGGTCGGCCAGCTGGGCCGCCGCCACCAGGGCCGCGTCGGTGATCGTCACGCGGTGGTGGGCCTCGTAGCGGTCGCGCAGACCCTTGAGGATCTCGATCGTGTGGCTGAGCGAGGGCTCGGCCACCTGGATCGGCTGGAACCGGCGCTCCAGCGCGGCGTCCTTCTCGAGGTGCTTGCGGTACTCGTCGAGCGTGGTCGCGCCGATGGTCTGCAGCTCGCCCCGGGCCAGCATCGGCTTCAGGATGCTGGCGGCGTCGATCGCGCCCTCGGCGGCACCCGCACCGACCAGCGTGTGGAGCTCGTCGATGAACAGGATGATGTCGCCGCGCGTGCGGATCTCCTTGAGCACCTTCTTCAGGCGCTCCTCGAAGTCACCGCGGTAGCGGGAACCGGCGACCAGCGCGCCCAGGTCGAGGGTGTAGAGCTGCTTGTCCTTGAGGGTCTCGGGCACCTCGCCCTTGACGATCTTCTGGGACAGGCCCTCGACAACGGCGGTCTTGCCGACGCCGGGCTCGCCGACCAGGACGGGGTTGTTCTTGGTCCTGCGGGACAGGACCTGCATGACCCGCTCGATCTCCTTGTCGCGCCCGATCACCGGGTCGAGCTTGCCCTCGCGGGCGGCCTGGGTCAGGTTGCGGCCAAACTGGTCCAGCACAAGCGAGGTCGACGGGGCCGACTCCTGCGGGCCACCGGCCGCCGCGGGCTCCTTGCCCTGGTAGCCGTGGAGCAACTGGATGACCTGCTGCCGGACGCGGTTGAGGTCGGCGCCAAGCTTCACCAGCACCTGAGCGGCCACGCCCTCGCCCTCACGGATGAGGCCGAGGAGGATGTGCTCGGTGCCGATGTAGTTGTGACCCAGCTGCAAGGCCTCGCGGAGCGACAGCTCAAGGACCTTCTTGGCGCGCGGGGTGAAAGGAATGTGCCCCGACGGCGCCGACTGCCCCTGGCCGATGATCTCCTCGACCTGCTGGCGCACACCCTCAAGACTGATGCCCAGGCTCTCAAGTGCCTTGGCGGCCACGCCTTCGCCCTCATGGATCAAGCCAAGAAGAATGTGCTCAGTGCCGATGTAGTTGTGGTTGAGCATCCGGGCCTCTTCTTGGGCCAGGACGACAACCCGCCGTGCGCGGTCAGTGAACCTTTCGAACATCTCGTCGCTCCCTCACAGAGCGGTCAGGCAGCTCGGGATATCCGGGCCCGCCGCATCCGCATGCTAGCCCCGACCGGTGACCGCTCAATACAGGAGACGTTCCCCGAGAGCAGGGCCTTCACGCTCCATCCAACTACTGTTGGGGGGTCACATGTTCCCACTACGCCGCAAGCGAACGACGTTTAACTTCGCCGATTTACGTGAACCCCTCGGCCCCACGCCGGACGATCACGCTCGGATAACACGATCATGCGGCTATGACGGCGATTGATGAGCCGGCGCCGTCATAGCCGAGTGATCACAAAGGGCTCGTCAGTGTGCCGCTTCGTACTGCTCCACCACGGAGGAGGCAATACGACCGCGCTCACTCACGGAGATCCCGTGGGCCTTGGCCCACGCGCGGATCTCCGAGCTCTTTTCCCGGGACGGACGCTGGCCGCCACCGCGCTTACGACCGCGCGTGGAGGTGCCCTCGGCCCTACGGGCTCCGGAGACGAAAGAGGACAGCGCCTCGCGCAGCTTCTTGGCGTTGTCGCCGCTCAGGTCAATCTCGTAAGCGGAGCCATCAATCGCGAAGGTGACAGTCTCATTGGCCTCGCCACCATCGAGGTCGTCGATGAGTATCTTCTGGATCTGCGTGGCCATCTGGCAATCCTTTCGCAGAGCATTGTTCGATTCGCCAGCTAAACATATACCCGGTAACCCTGGCTGACAATTCAAGGAACCTGTGGATTCACGGGGAACACGCCGCCAGACCTCCAGGGTCAGTCGGAAGAAGCCTCTGACGACTTCCCGGAGGCTTCCGCCTCCCGCCGCCTGCCCTCCGCTTCGGAACGCATCAGCTTCACGACGCCGATGATGACCACCGCGGCGACTACCGCTGGTGGTATCAACGCGGACAATACATCGTTCATTGATCCTCGCTCCACGCGGGGGGTGGCATTCACCGGGGCCCCACGTTAATTGTCACACGAGACTCCCTGAGTCTGTACCACGGTTGGCTGATCGAGGAGTCAGGATCCGACTCTATCCCCACAGGAGGTCAGCGCGGGTTGCGGGGCGGCGGTCCATAGCGGCCCAAGGACCGTTCCAGAGCATTCTCCGTCTCTCCAGCCGTCTTACCGGATGCCCCAGGAAAGGTTGATCCCCTGAAAACACGGGCGGGGCGGTCGCAGTGCGACCGCCCCGCCCATAAAGCTGATCTCAGCGTGGTGCCTTGACGACAACGGTGCCCGCGAGCTTGTCGTGCAGCCCCTGCTGTAGCGGCTTGTCGACGAGGATTAGCACGCCCAGCACGAGGACGAAGATGGACGAGAGCCACCCGAGGAAGGGAATGCCGTAGAGAACCATCACGCCCGGGAAGATAGCCGAACGCTTCATCACCACGGACGAATCCAGGGGGCCGCCGCCGACCGCGGCAAGACGGATCTTCATGACCTTCTTCCCGAGGGTCTGACCGTCCTTGGAATGCAGCACATAGTCGTAGGCCGCATACGCGGCGAACGCGATGATCCCCGCCAGGAGGCCCGGGAGCACGTACGACCCCGTCGAAAGGGCCGGGTTCGCGAGGATATCGGCCACCGACGGCTGGAAGATCGACGCCAGGATGCTGGACAGGATCGCGTAGATGACGCCGAAGATCACATTGTCGATGATCCGGGCGACGAGGCGCTCCCACCACTCGGCGAGCGGGGCGGGGGCTCCCTGAGGAATCGGCGCGCCCTGCGGGGCACCGTACGGCGGCGGAGCGCCGTAGGGGTTGCCGTAGCCCCCGTCCTGGGGGCCGCCGTAGGGCTGACCGGGAGGCGGCGGAGGCTGGTAGGGATTACCGGGGGGTGGTTCTGCCGTCATTCTGAGCACCTTTCGCGACAGGCGTAGGAAGCTGCGGTTCGTGCAAGGTCCTATCGCAAGTACGTGTATGTCCGTTACCGGATCACCGACGTGGTCACCGGGACTCCCGGAGCCTGCCGTTCACGACCTCCAGCAGCGCTGCTCTGGAGTTCAGGTGCGGTTTGCCCGGGATTTTCACGGACGGGTTGCCTGAGGGTCTCACGGATCCGGCCAAGGGTCTCACGAACGGTACACGAGGGGCGCCATGGACAGAATGCGACGGCAGGAGCAGACCACCTCCAGGTGGACGCGGGCAGGAAAAAGGGCCGGAGGAGACATCCCCCGGCCCTCTCGCCGGCCTTACTTGATCTTGACGACGATCGTGTTCACGGCCTTGTCGTGCAGGCACTGCTGGAGCGGCTTGTCCCAGAACTGCCAGAGCACGTTGACCAGATAGAAGATCGAGCCGATCCAGCTCACCAGAGGAACCCACTGGAGAAGCTGCGGCGGCCCCCAGAGCACGGCCGCGCGCTTGATCGCCGTGTCGGTGCCCAGGCCGCCCGCGTCGAGCGTGCCCCCCACGGGAACGACCTTGATGCCCATCACGATCTTGCCGACCGTCTGGCCGCGCTGCTTGAGCATCAGGAACTCGTAGGCGATCCAGGTCGCGCCGACGAGCAGCGAGATCAGCAGTGACGCGAGGAAGGCCCCGCCTCCAGGGACGATCACTCCCTTGCCGGGGTCATAGCTCGCCTGGGTCACGATGATCGCTGTCAGCGCAAAGCTGATGATCAGCCATGGGATGCCGAGGATCACCGCGTCGATGATGCGGGCGACCAGGCGCTGCCACCACTCGGCCAGGGGAGCCGGCGCGCCCGGAGGCTGCACCCCCGCCGGAGCGTACGGCTGCTGGTAGCCGCCCTGCGCGTAACCGGGCTGGCCGTAGCCCTGCGGGGCGTACCCCTGCTGGCCGTACTGCGGCTGCTGACCGTAGGCGGCCTGCTGCTGCCCGTACTGCGGCTGACCGTATTGCTGGTCGCCGTAGCCCTGCTGCTGGCCGTACTGCTGCTGGCCGTACTGAGCCTGCTGGCCGTACGCCTGCTGCTGGTCCTGGCCGGGCTGCTGGCCGTAGCCCTGCTGACCCTGCTGACCCTGCTGGCTCTGCTGTCCGTACTGCGGCTGCTGACCGTAGGCGCTCTGCTGGCCGTACTGCTGCTGCCCGTACGCCTGCTGCTGGTCGTAACCGGGCTGCTGGCCGTAGCCCTGCTGACTCTGCTGCCCATACTGCGGCTGCTGACCGTACCCGCCCTGCTGGCCGTGCTGCTGCTGGCCGTAGCCCTGCTGCCCGTACGCCTGGCCGGAGCTCGGCTGCGAGTCGTGCTGGCCGTACGCCTGCTGGCCCTGCTGCTGGCCCTGCTGGCCGTACTGCTGAGGCTGCTGGGGGTAGCCCTGGCCGTACGCTCCGGTGCCGCCCTGCTGCCCGTACCCGCCCTGCTGGCCGTACGGCTGCTGCTGCCCGTAGGACTGCTGGGGGTAGCTGTTCTCTGATGTCGGCTGGGGACGGTGAACGATCGTCACCTCCGGATCGGCGCCCGGAGCGGGCCGATCGGCGTTGTGCTGCTGCCCATATTGCGGAGATCCGGATGACGACTGATCGTCCTCCGGTTCGTCCCGTGGGTACGGCGGCTGTCCGGTGCTCACCGTGTCACCTCACTTCGGCTTCGCATGCGGCATATGTCAGACACACATGCTGTGGTGTTGCCCAACGTAGCGACAGTGGCATCAACAGTCACCTTTCCATCGCGTCATCCCTGCGGTCAAGATCGCGGGATCAAATGCAGAAGCATGCGCGTGTTACCGAGAGTGTTCGGCTTGACGTGTTCCAGATCGAGGAACTCGGCCACGCCCTCATCGTAGGAGTCGAGCAACTCGGCGTACACCTCCGGGGACACCGGAGTGCCGTGGACCTCCTCGAATCCATGCTTGGCGAAGAAGTCGACCTCGAAGGTCAGGCAGAAGACCCGCTGTAACCCGAGCTCGCGCGCGGTGTCCAGCAGCGCGGCCACGATCATGTGGCCGATGCCGAGACCGCGGCAGCCGACGTCGACGGCGACCGTGCGGATCTCCGCGAGGTCCTCCCAGAGCACGTGGAGCGCGCCACAGCCCACCACCACCCCGCCGCTCTCGGCGACCCAGAACTCCTGGACGTCCTCGTAGAGGGTGACGGTCGACTTGCGCAGAAGGCGCGGGCCGTCGCCGGAATAGGTGTCGACCAGTCGCCTGATGGTGCGGACGTCCGGAGTGCGGGCTCGCCTGACGACGAGCGGGCTGCCGGCGCGTCCGGGCTCCACGACCTGCTCCATGACGGGCCAGCGTATCCGGCCGTAGCTGCGGAACTCTCGCGGCCCTGAGGGGTCGCGCGCCATAACGGACGGACCTAAAACCCCTTCAGTTCTCGCCGCTGTCGCGCTCGGTAGCCGATCGAGTGCAGCGCGTCGAAATCACCGGCCTTGTCGACATTTCATAGCTGATGCGATGGCGGACCTGCGACTTTCTGCGTCAAGTACGCCCCAAAGACCCCTAAAGCCAGGGTAACGTGGGCGCGGCATCACAGCAGGCGTGATCTTCTCGTGACGCGCTGGTTGTGAAACCTCAACAGAATTCGCAGTTCTGGTTGAGCACGAACCTCGACTGCACTAGTGTCCAGCGTCAATGTCGGTCATCGCGCAGCGGTGGCTGAAACCGCCTAATCCCGGCCACATCCAAAGTGGCGGGGAACCGGGGACCCAATGGTGAGAGACGGGGCGACACCCCCGGCGCACCACCCCTGGGGTGAATCCGAGAGGGAGGCATCGCGATCCTCCATGGTCACGATGGTCACGCACTCGGTAGGGCTACTCCGGCCCGAACCCGTCAGCTAACCCGGTAGGCGGCCGAGGAGAGGAGCTCGTTGGTGCAGCCTAGGCGCACGCCTGGAAAGAGCGCGGGCAGGCATGCCCGCTCCCGAGAGCGGAGCCCGCGTTCCTGGCTCGGCACGGTCATGGGAGCGCCCCGGCGTCTCCCGCGCCGTATCGCGCTCGTCACCGTCACCCTGACGGCCGTGACGTTCGGGTCGCCACTGATAGCCGCGACCGCAGAGCCCAAGCCCAGCCTGAACCAGCTGAAGACCCAGGTCGAGCACCTCTACAACGAGATCGAGTCGCTCACCGAGCAGTACAACGGCCAGAAGGAGCGCCTCAAGCAGGCGCAGCGCTCGGCAGACCTCGCCAAGAAGACCCTGGCCAAGAGCCAGACCGATCTGGAGGAGAAGCGCCGCAAGGCCGGGCTGTACGCGCAGGACGCCTACATGACCGGCGGCATCGACTCCTCGCTCGCGCTCGCCATGTCGGGCGACCCCGCCCGCTACCTCGACCGCGCGGCCACGACCTACGCCCTCCAGCTTCAGCAGGGCGAGGAGGTCTCGCAGATCACCAAGGCCATGGACATGGCCGAGCGCGCCAAGGCCAGCGCCAAGGCCCGCGAGGTCGAGGTCAAGAAGCTCGTCACCGACCTCGCGTCCCAGCGCGACAAGATCCGCACCCTGGTCGCCAAGACCGAGAGCAACCTGTTCAAGCGGGCCCTGTCCCAGGCGGGCCAGTCGTTCGGCAGGGCGACGAAGATCGACATTCCGATCCCCGGCCAGGGCAAGGCCGCCGAGGCCACCAAGTGGGCGCTGACCCAGCAGCTCAGGCCGTACGTCTGGGGCGCCGCGGGCCCGACCACCTTCGACTGCTCCGGCCTCGTCATGTGGGCCTACCAGAAGGTCGGCATCAGCCTCCCCCACTACACGGGCGACCAGTGGACCGCCGGCACCCACGTGTCACGGGAAGACCTTCGCCCCGGCGACCTGGTCTTCTTCTACAGCGACCTGCACCACGTGGGCATCTACATCGGCGGCGGCATGATGGTGCACGCGCCGCACACCGGTGACGTGGTGCGGGTGGCCCCGCTGGGCAACCGGCCGTTCGCCGGCGGCGTGCGCATCGCCGACTGACCTCCAGAAGCAGACGGACCTACAGAAGCAGCCTGACCCGCCGGAACAGGCCGGTCCGCTACGCCTGAGAGCGGCGAGACGGCACGGCGGGCAGGCAATGGCTTCGGGCCTGCCTGCCGTGCCCCCCACACCTCACGGTGCCCTCCTCGGCTAGATGAGCCTGCGGCGCGCCGCCCAGGCCACCGCCTCGATCGCGGTGGCGACGCCGATGCGGTCGCAGATGCCCCGGAGGCGCCGCCGCACCGTGCGGCCGCTGACATCCAG
The DNA here is from genome assembly GCF_049674955.1 of Sphaerisporangium viridialbum. Classification (GTDB taxonomy): domain Bacteria; phylum Actinomycetota; class Actinomycetes; order Streptosporangiales; family Streptosporangiaceae; genus Sphaerisporangium; species Sphaerisporangium viridialbum. The sequence continues at coordinate 9,763,014 of NZ_CP187232.1, forward strand.
CCGGCGACCGACCCTGTCGACCGTCACGCCCTTGGCCAACTCGGCGAGCAAAAGAAGATCATCGTCGCTCAATCCCACACCGTCTGATCCCGGGGGAATGTCATTCTCCCGGGAAACCAGATCCGGATACGCCATCGGGTGTCCTCCCCCACGACGAACTCGGCAACATACTGAATGCTTCGGCCCGCCCGTCAGGAACGGTAAACGCCATCTTGAAAGGTCGTCAAGCGCCGGCCTCGATACGCGTTACGTTCGTGATTGACATACCAGTCCATATGTGAACTACTCATGACATGTCCGCGAACCTATAGGTTCGCCGGACACCGACCGAGATCAGCGTGGGCACCCGGCCACAGCCCCCCGGCGAGGCGCGAGCGCGGTCCTGGTGGATGGCGGGTTCCCCCCGCCCCGGCCCCCGGATCGCCCCCCGGGCACGGATATAAGATCAGCGACTAATTCAGCCTCTGAAATGATGCGTCGTTTCAGACTTTTTCCGACTGACGCACCGGGCACGAGACATGCCACAGGGCACCGATTTGTCATTATCGATCATGCCCTGGCATCCTGAATCGGCGAGAGCCGCACGGATCTCCGCCCGCGGCTTGATCTCAATCACGACCGGCACCCGATGCGACGGGCGTGCGGCTCAGCTCGTGTTGCGGTTGTAGATGAGGCGCAGGCCGATGAGCGTGAGCCACGGCTCGTGCACGTCGATGGAGCGGGCCTCGTCTACCACCAGCGAGGCGAGGGAGCCCGTGGCCACGACGGTCACGTCGTCGGGGTCGGCGGCGAGCTCGGGCGCCATGCGCTCGACGATGCCGTCCACCTGGCCGGCGAAGCCGTAGATGATGCCGGCCTGGAGCGCCTCGACGGTGTTCTTGGCGATCACCGAACGCGGCCGTACGAGCTCGACCTTGTGGAGCTGCGCGCCCGCCGCCGCCAGGGCGTCCACCGAGATCTCGATGCCCGGGGCGGTCACCGCGCCGACGTACTCGCCCTTGGCGGAGACCGCGTCGAACGACGTCGCCGTGCCGAAGTCGACGATCACGCACGGCCCGCCGTACAGCGTGATGGCGGCGAGCGCGTTCACGATGCGGTCGCTGCCGACCTCCTTGGGGTTGTCCATGCGCACCGGCACCCCGGTGCGGACGCCGGGCTCCACGATGACGGCGGTGACGTCGCCGTAGTAGCGCCTGCACATCTCGCGCATCTCGTTGAGCACGGAGGGGACCGTGGAGCAGATGGCTATGCCGCTGACGTCGGCCCCCTTGAGCAAAGGGCTCTGGCCGAGCAGCCCCTGGAGGACGACCGCGATCTCGTCGGCGGTGCGCCGCGCGTCGGTGGCGAGGCGCCAGTGCTCGATGACCTCCTCGCCTTCGAACAGGCCGAGCACGGTGTGGGTGTTGCCGACGTCGATCGTTAGCAGCATCAAGCCTCCCGAAGGTCCAGAGCGATGTCGAGTGCGGGCGCCGAGTGGGTCAGCGCACCGACAGCAAGGTAGTCAACACCGGTTTCCGCCACTTCACGGGCGGATTCCAGAGTGAGTCCTCCGCTGGACTCAAGGCGTGCCCTGCCGTCCACCAGCCGGACGGCGCGCGCCAGCTCGTCCACGGTGAAGTTGTCCAGCAGGATCTCCTCCGCCCCCTCGGCGAGCACCGGTTCGAGCTGGTCGACGCGGTCGACCTCCACCTCGATCGGCAGCCCGGGATAGGCCTGTCGTACCGCGCGGAACGCCTCGGCGACCCCACCTGCCGCCACCACGTGATTGTCCTTGATCAAGGCCGCGTCGGAAAGCGACATCCGATGATTGACCCCGCCGCCGCACCGCACGGCGTACTTCTCCAGGGCTCGCAGGCCGGGCAGGGTCTTGCGGCTGTCACGGACGCGCGCGGCCGTCCCCGCCACCGCCTGGACCCATCGGTGGGTCAGCGTGGCGATGCCGGACAGATGGGTGAGCAGGTTGAGCGCGGTGCGCTCGGCGGTGAGGAGGTCGCGAGCCGGTCCGGAGACCGTCATCAGCACATCACCGCGCGAGACGCGCTCGCCGTCCTTCACGTGGCGCTCGGCGGTCAGGCGCCCTCGGGACGAGAAGGAGAACACCGCCTCGGCGACCGCGAGCCCGGACACCACGCCGTCGGCACGCGCCACGACGTCGCCGGCGGCCACCTGGTCGGCCGGGATCGTGGCGAGAGTGGTCACGTCGCCCGCCTCCGCGAGGTCCTCGGCGATCGCCGTGCCGACCAGCGCCATGACCGCCGCGGGATCGAGGCCGGCCGCGACGAGCTCGGTCTCGACCTGGTGCGGGAGCATGGTCGAGCGGTCCTCGTCGTGCTGCCGGTACGTCATGGAAAATCCCTCCTCGGTCAGGGTCACGTCGAGGTGCCCCAGCCACCAGGCATCATTTCGCTCGGGGAAGTCCTCACGCCAGTGCGATCCCCGTGTCTCCTCCCGCGCCCTGGCCGCCGTGACGAGCGCGGTGGCCACGGTCAGGAGGTTCGTGGCCTCCCACGCCTCCGTGCACGGCTCGACGGCCACAGGGGTCCAGCGGGCGTCCAGGAGGCCGCGGGCGACCTCCGACAGGCTGCGCTCGCTTCGCAGCACTCCCGCGCCCGTGCTCATCCGCCCCTGGACGCGCGGACGCACCCGGGGGTCGACCAGCCCGGCGGCCCGCCCGTCGTCGACCGGCCCGCCCGGCTCAGCCATCCCGGGCCGTACGAACTCGCCCGAAGCGGCTTGTGCGGACTCGCCCGAAGCGGGCCGTAAGGAGGCGAGGTCGGCCGCGATGCGCTCGGCGAAGACGAGCCCTTCGAGCAGAGAGTTCGAGGCGAGCCGGTTGGCCCCGTGCACGCCCGTGCAGGCCACCTCGCCACAGGCGTACAGGCCCGCCACGCTCGTACGGCCGCGTGGGTCGGTGCGGACGCCGCCGCTGGCGTAGTGGGCGGCCGGCGCCACGGGGATCGGCTCGCGCACCGGGTCGATGCCGTGCTCCAGGCAGATCGCGTAGATGGTCGGGAAGCGCGAGCGCCACTTCCGCTCGCCGAAGTGCCGGGCGTCGAGGTACACGTGACCCGCGCCGGTCTCCAGCATCCGCCGCATGATCGCCTTGGCCACCACGTCGCGAGGGGCGAGCTCCGCGAGCTCGTGGACGCCGGTCATGAACCGCTCGCCCGCTCCGTCCACCAGGAGCGCGCCCTCCCCGCGCACCGCCTCGGAGATGAGCGGCTGCTGGCCGGTGGACCCTTCTCCAAGCCACAGGACGGTCGGGTGGAACTGTACGAACTCCAGGTCGCGCACGACCGCCCCGGCCCTCAGCGCGAGGGCCACCCCGTCGCCTGTGGACACCACGGGGTTGGTCGTCGCGGCGTACACCTGGCCCATGCCGCCGGTGGCGAGCACGACGGCGCCCGCCCGCACCGCGCCCACGCCGTCCCTCGCGCCCTCGCCCATGACGTGCAGCGTGATCCCGCACGTGGACCCGGAGGCGTCCTTGAGCAGATCGAGCACCAGCGCGTGCTCGATGACCTCGATGCCCCCGCCCGTGGACGCGCTCGCCCGCACCGCCTCGACCAGTGCGCGCTGCACCTCGGCCCCGGTGGCGTCCCCGCCCGCGTGGACGATGCGGTCGCGGCGGTGGCCGCCCTCGCGGGTGAGCTGCAGCTCGCCGTCCGGCTCCCGGTCGAAGCGGGCCCCGTGGTCCATGAGCCGCCGCAGCGCGGCAGGGCCCTCCGTCACCAGCGTGCGCACGGCCCGCTCGTCGCAGAGGCCGACCCCGGCGATGAGCGTGTCGCTGAGGTGGTCGGCCGAGGAGTCGTCGGGGTCGAGCACGGCGGCGATGCCGCCCTGCGCCCATCGCGTGGAGCCCGCCGAGAGCACGTCCTTGGTGACGACGAGCACCCGGGCGCCGGGCGCCAGCTCCGCGTACCGGAGTGCCACGGTGAGCCCGGCGATGCCGGACCCGACCACGACGACGTCGGCCTCGACGGTCCAGCCGGGCTCGGGCGCGGTCAGCCGCCGTGGGATGGGCGGGTGAGTCATGGGTCGCTCCCCTCATTTCGTCACTATGACGATAGGGCATGACCGAACGACGCTCACCAAGGGGTGGGAGGGTCTCCGTAAAGGGCCTTCCAAGTGGGTCAGGGTGCGAGGGTCAGCACGGCGTTGTCGATCAGCCTGGTGGTGCCCACCCTGGCGGCGACCGCGAGCACGGCCTCGCCCCTGTGGTCCTCGGCGACCGCGGTGAACGTCGAGGGGTCCACCAGGCTCAGGTAGTCGAGCACCAGCGGCGGATCGGCTTCGGCGGCCTTGTCGAGCACGGCGTGCGCGGCGTGCAGGATGTCCTTGGGCCGGGTCTGGCCCGCGCCCTCGCGAAGCGCCGCCGACAGCGCCCGGGCGGTGACCCGGTCGGCCGCCGACAGGTAGCGGTTGCGGCTGGAGAGCGCCAGCCCGTCCGGCTCGCGGACCGTTGGAGCGCCGGTGATCGTGATCGGCAGGTTGAGGTCGGTGACCATCCGGCGGATCATCGCGAGCTGCTGGGCGTCCTTCTGGCCGAAGACGGCGGTGTCGGGCTGGACGAGGTTGAAGAGCTTGAGCACGACGGTCAGCACGCCGTCGAAGTGCCCCGGCCTGAAGGCGCCCTCGACCACCGTGCCCATCTGCCCGGAGGACACGCCGACCTGGCGGTCGGGCAGGTACATGTCGTCGGCCGAGGGGGCGAAGACCAGGCTCACGCCCTCGGCCGCACACACCCGCAGGTCGTCGTCGAATGTACGGGGATAACGGGAGAAATCTTCGTTGGGGCCGAATTGCAGGGGATTGACGAAGATGCTGACCGCCACGTGGTCGGCCTGCTCACGGGCGAGGCGGATCAGCGAGCGGTGCCCCTCGTGCAGGGCTCCCATGGTCGGCACCAGAGCGAGCGTGCTCCCGCCCGCCCCGCCGTACCCGCCGCCGATGCCGAGCGCGGCGCGCGCCGCGAGCAGCTCAGGGCGGTCTCCGGCGACGATCACGTCCACGTGTTTCCTCCAAGGGCGTCGAGCAGGCGTTCCGCGGCCTCGGGCTTGAGCAGCCCGGCGGCCAGTGCCCGGTCGGCGGTGAGCCGGGCCAGGGCGACGTAGGCGTCCGCGGCCTCGGGCGCGGCCAGGATGAGCGCGTCGACGTGCTTGCGCACGGTGCCCGCGTCGCCGCGCACGACCGGCCCGGTCAGCCCCGCGAGGCCGAGACGCAGGGCGTTGTCGAGGGCGGCGCCGAGCAGCGGGCCGAGCATACGCCCGGGGTGCTCCACCCCGATCTTCTTGAGCAGCTCCTGGGATTCCGCGATCAGGGTGACCATGTGGTTCGCGGCTCCGGCCAGGGCCGCGTGGTAGAGCGCGCGGTTCTCGTCGGCGATCCAGACCGGCTCGCCGCCCATCTCGATGACCAGAGCCTCGGCCATCGGCCTGAGCAGTTCGGGGGCGGTGACGCCGAACGAGCAGCCGCCGATGCGGCGCAGGTCGTCGTCCCTGCCGGTGAAGGTCATCACCGGGTGGATGGCGAACGGCAGGGCGCCGGCGGCGGTGGCGGGCTCCAGCACGCCGAGGCCGTACGCGCCGCTGGTGTGCGCGAGCATCTTGCCCCGCAGGCTCACGCCGGTCGCCGCGAGCCCCGCGACCAGGCCGGGCAGCACGTCGTCCGGCACGGTGAGCAGGATGAGCTCGGCCCTGCGGATGACGTCGTCGGGCGGGGAGATGCCCACCCCGAGCCGCTCGACGGCCCGGCGGCGCGAGGCGTCGGAGACCCCGGCGGCGGCCACGACACGGTGTCCCGCCTGCGCGAGGGCCGCGCCGAGGACGGAACCGACTCGTCCGGCTCCGAGGACCCCGACAGCGAGACGCCCGGGGCGGTCGCTTGTCTCCATCACGTTCCTGTTCACGTTCGATCGATCCAGGCCCAGTTGACCAGCGTAACGGTCGCGCCCGGGCCGGTCGCCTTTCGGCTCCGCCACCTGGCGCTCGTGTCCCCGCCGGGAACCTACGTTAAGGACAAAAACCTATATATGCCGCTATATACGGTGAACCGGGGCCGGATTGTGGCGACAGCGTCCGGCTTGACAGCGGCCTGTCAGCACGACGGTCATGGGGCTTTTCCATCCTTGGTAACGTCCAGTCCCGTGTGGGTCACGTGGCGGGAAGCCATGCATCGAGCGCTCTACGGCGAGGGCGGCTTCTACATCAGGGAGCGCCCGTCCGGCCACTTCCGCACCTCGGTGGGCGCTTCGCCGGTGTTCGCCCAGGCGGTGCTGCGCCTGCTGCGCACGGTCGACGCCGCGCTCGGCCGTCCGGGCGAGATCGACCTCGTGGACGTCGGCTCAGGCGACGGCCTGCTGGTGACCCAGGTTCTCCACACGGCGGAGCCCGAGTTGGTAGAACGGTTGCATGTCACGGCCGTCGACCTCTCGCCTCCTCCGCACGGGCTGGACGAGGCGATCACCTGGTCCGGCGCCCTCCCCGAGAAGATCACCGGGCTCGTGATCGCCAACGAGTGGCTCGACAACGTTCCCCTCGACGTGGCCGAGCGCGCACCGGAGGGCCCGCGGCTGGTGCTCGTCGATCCGCGGACGGGCGAGGAGACCCTCGGCGACCCGCCCGGCGAGGACGACCTGCGGTGGCTGGAGCGCTGGTGGCCGCTCGGCTCCACCGGCCTGCGGGCCGAGATCGGCCGCCCGCGCGACGAGGCCTGGGAGTCGGTGATCGGACGGCTGGCGCGGGGCCTGGCGGTGGCCGTGGATTATGCACACCCTGTGGATAACCGCCCGCCCTTCGGCACGTTGGCGGGATACCGGGACGGGGCCTGCGTACCGGCCATACCCGACGGATCCTGCGATATCACCGCACACGTGGCCCTGGACGCGTGTGCGGCGGCCGGCGAACGGGCCGGGGCGATATCCACAACGTTGACCACGCAACGACATGCGCTACAGGGTCTCGGAGTCAGCGGCACCCGGCCTCCGCTGACCCTCGCGGGCACCGATCCCGGGGGCTATCTGCGGGCGCTCGCCCAGGCGTCCCAGGAGGCCGAGCTGATCGACCCGGCGGGGCTGGGCGGCTTCGGCTGGCTCAGCCAGTGGAAACGCTGACCTTGAGCGACTCCAGGCCCCGGATGACGTAGTTCGGCTTCCACACCGGCTCTTCCGCGAGCTCCATCTTGGGGGCGGCCTTCAGCAGCGCCCCGAACGACTCGATGAGCTCCACGCGGGCCAGGGGGGCGCCCAGGCAGAAGTGAATGCCCGCACCGAATGAGATGTGCGGGTTGTCCTTCCTGCCCACGTCCAGCCGGTCGGGATCCTGGAAGACCTCGGGGTCGCGGTTGGCCGAGCCGAACAGCAGGGCGACCTCGACGCCCTTCGGGATGTCCACCCCGCCGATCGTGATGTCCTCCAGCACCCAGCGCTCGAACATCTGCAGCGGGGTGTCCCAGCGCATCAGCTCCTCCACCGCCGTGGGCAGCAACGAGAGGTCGCCACGCAGCCGTTCCAGCTCGCCGGGGTTGCGGAATAGCGACCACCAGCCGTTGCCGGTGACGTTCACGGTGGCCTCGTGACCGGCGTTGAGCAGCAGGACGCACGTGCCGACCAGCTCGTCCTCGGTGAGCCTGTCCCCCTCGTCGGCCACCTGGGCAAGCGCGCTGATCAGGTCGTTCCCCGGATCCCTGCGACGCCTCGCGGCCAGCTCGCGAAGGTACGCAGCGAACTCCGAGGCGGCGCGCACCGCCGTGTGCTGCGCCTCCGCGGACGGGCTGAGCTCGTACATGCCGCAGATGTCGGCCGACCAGGGCCGCAGCAGGTGCCGGTCGGCCTCGGGCACGCCCAGCATCTCGGCGATGACCGTCACGGGCAGCGGCTCGGCCACCTCGGCGAGCAGGTCTCCGCCTCCACGCTCGACGAAGCCATCGACCAGTTCGCCGGCGATGCGCCGCACGCGCGGCCGGAGCTCCTCCACCATGCGCGGGGTGAAGGCCTTGGAGACCAGCCGCCGCAGCCGGGTGTGGATCGGCGGCTCCACGTCGAGCATCCCCGCGCGGATCACCCGCCAGAACGGCTCCTGGAAGTCCGGCTCAGGCTCGCGGCCGAACTCCTGGTGCGAGGCGATGTGCAGGTAGGAGCGGCCGAGCCGTCGATCGCGCAACGCCGCGTTGACGTCCGGGTGCCGCGCCACGAGCCACTGGCCGGTCGGCTCGAAGAAGCTGACCGGCTCGTTGTCACGGAGCTCTCGGTAGACGTCGTACGGATGAGCGACGAAGTCAGGATTCCACGGATCAAATCGCACGAAGTCATCGTAAGTGGGATTTAGCGCCACGGCGGACAGCCCTGGCTCAGGATTTCGCCACGTCGCCGGGCTGGGGAGACTCCTCGTAGCGCTCCCGCAGCGCCACCGGCTCCTGGCGGCCCGCCTTCCTGCGCGCCCGGATGTTGAGGAGCTCCACGCCCAGCGAGAACGCCATGGCGAAGTAGATGTATCCCTTGGAGATGTGCTGCTCGAGGCCCTCGGCGATGAGCACGACGCCGATCAGCACGAGGAAGGCCAGGGCCAGCATCTTGATGCTCGGGTACTTCTCGACGAACCCGCTGATGGGACCGGCCGCGAAGAGCATGACGACGACCGCGACGATCACGGCGGCGATCATCACGCCGAGCTCGTCGACCATGCCGACGGCGGTGATGACCGAGTCGAGCGAGAAGACGACGTCGAGCAGCATGATCTGCACGATCACCGCACTGAAGGTGGCGCCCGCCTTGGCGCTTGAGTGACCAGGCGTGCCCTCCAGGCTGTCGCCGATCTCGAAGGTGCTCTTGCCCAGCAGGAACAGGCCACCCAGGATCAGGATCAGGTCTCGCCCTGATATGCCCTGGCCGAAAAGCTCGAACAGCGGTGTCGTCAGCCGTATGACCCAGGACAGGGCCAGCAGCAGCGCCAGGCGGCTCACCAGCGCCAGCCCGAGCCCGACCTTGCGCGCCCGGTCGCGCTTCTCGGGGGGAAGCTTGCCCGCGAGGATCGAGATGAAGATGATGTTGTCGATGCCCAGCACGATCTCGAGAGCGACCAGGGTGAAGAACCCGATCCATATCTCCGGGTTGACCACCCAGTCCATCGCGATCTCCTCTGGTTGGCGGTTCGTCCAGGTCACGGCCCCTCGGCAGGCGGCCGTTCCTCTCTCAACGCGCGAGGATCCGGCAAAGTTCGCGACCCCTGGCACCCCCCTGATGAGGTTGCGGAGCCGAGGGGAATCTGGGTTATAGTCGCCCGTAGGTCATGAGTGTCAGCGTCAAGCCCCGGCTTGCTGGCCGGCAACCCTCGCGCTCGCGGCGGGGTGCCCCGGGTGAGGACCAGGTCTGGTGCGAGGTGTGCCGGACAAGCGCGGGCTCCGCCATCACAACGCCATGGCCGGGGTCCCATGACCCAAGGAGGCCGGCGTTGTCTGCTCTCACTGTCCTGAACAGCCCTTCCCCCGTCGTTCCCGGCCTGGACGCCTCCGGAGACTCCGGGCCCGGCACGGCATCGCACGGCGAAACGGACCGTACGGCTCCGGCCATCCCCGCCGTCCTCGGTGACGAGCTGGAGGTCCCGGTCAAGGGCGGCAGGCTCGTGCGGTACGCCAACCTCGACTACGCCGCGAGCGCCCCCTGTCTGGAGCCGGTGAGCGCCGCCGTCACCGCCGCGCTCCCGGCCTACTCCAGCGTGCACCGGGGTGCCGGGTACGCCTCCCAGCTCACCACGGCGCGCTACGAGCAAGCCAGGCACACCGTGCGGGCCTTCGTCGGCGCCCGTCCCGGTGACGCCGTCGTGTTCACCCGGAACACCACCGACGCGGCGAACCTGCTGGCCCGTTGCCTGCCCGAGGGCACCACCGTCGTGGTCTTCGAGACCGAGCACCACGCTTCCCTGCTCCCCTGGCCCGACGCGGTACGGCTGGCGCCCCCCGCGTTCCCCGGGGAGGCGGTGCGCGCGGCGGACGAGACCCTGGCGGCCATCGAGGGGCCCAAGCTCCTGGTGGTCACCGCGGCCTCCAACGTGACCGGCGAGCTGTGGCCGATCGCCGCCCTGGCCCACATCGCCCACCGGCACGGCGCGCGGATCCTCGTCGACGCCGCGCAGCTCGTCCCCCACCGCAGGCTCAACCTGACCGCGCTCGACCTGGACTACGTGGCGTTCTCCGGGCACAAGCTCTACGCGCCGTTCGGCGCGGGCGCGCTGATCGGCCGGGCCGACTGGCTCGCCCAGGCCGAGCCGTACCTGCGCGGAGGCGGCGCATCCAAGGCCGTCACCGGGGGCGCCCGGCAGGGGCTGCCGCTGGACGCCGAGTGGAGCGCGGACCCCGAGCAGCGGCACGAGGCCGGCACGCCGAACGTGCTCGGCGCCATCGCGCTGGCCGCCGCCTGCGACGCCCTCGCGGCCACCGGCTGGACGGCACTGGTCAAGGAGGAGGAGCGCCTCGTCGAGCTGCTGCGCGGCGGCCTCGCCGCGATCGACGGTGTACACGAGCTGTCCCTGTGGGGGCCCGACCACCCGCGTGTCGGCATCGTGTCCTTCGTGGTCACGGGCTGGACCGCCAGGGAGGTCGCCGAGGCGCTGTCCGCCGAGTACGGCATCGGGGTGCGCGACGGCAAGTTCTGCGCCCATCCCTTCGTCAGGCACCTGCTCGAAGGCGTCGGCCACGCCGCCGACGGCTCGTGCGAGGATGGCACCGCCGGGGCCGTACGGGCGTCCATCGGCATCGGAACGACCGAAGAGCATGTCCGCCGCCTGGTCACCGCCCTCTCAGATCTTGTCTCGCGCCGCTGACGTGACAGCATGGGGTTTATGACCGAACCTCGCGGAGCTCGCGCAGCTCGCACCGGAGGCGCGCGCACCGAACGGGTCGTGGGGATCGGGGCTGGGGCCAAGGAACTGGCCACCGAGGACATGATCCTCAACATCGGGCCCCAGCACCCGTCGACCCACGGTGTCCTGCGCCTCCGGCTCACCGTGGACGGCGAGCGCATCGGCAGTGCCGAGCCCATCGTCGGCTACATGCACCGCGGCGCCGAGAAGCTCTTCGAGGTGCGCGACTACCGGCAGATCATCGTGCTGGCCAACCGGCACGACTGGCTGTCGGCCTTCGCCAACGAGCTCGGCGTCGTCCTCGCCGTCGAGCGCATGCTGGGCATGGAGGTGCCGGTCAGGGCCGTGTGGGCGCGCACGCTGCTCGCCGAGCTGAACCGCGTGCTCAACCACCTGATGTTCCTCGGCTCGTATCCCCTGGAGCTCGGCGCCATCACGCCGGTCTTCTACGCCTTCCGCGAGCGGGAGACCCTGCAGGCCGTCATGGAGGAGATCTCCGGCGGGCGCATGCACTACATGTTCAACAGGGTCGGCGGCCTGAAGGAGGACCTCCCGTACGGCTGGCTCGACCGGGCCTCCCAGGCGGTGGCCGACGTGCGCAGGCGGCTGCCGGACATCGAGAACCTCATCTCCGGCAACGAGATCTTCATCGCGCGCACCCGGGGGGTCGGCGTGCTCGACCGCGAGACGATCATGCAGTACGGGGTCAGCGGCCCGATCGCGCGGGCCTCGGGGGTCGACCTCGACCTGCGCCGCGACGAGCCGTACCTGGCCTACGGCGAGCTTCCCGTCAAGGTGGTCACCCGTTCGGCCGGTGACTGCCATGCCCGCTTCGAGGTGCTGCTCGACCAGGTGAAGGTCGCGCTCGACCTCGCGGACGCGTGCGTGGAGCGCCTGCGGTCGCTGCCGCCCGGTCCGATCAACCAGCGGCTGCCGAAGGTGCTCAAGGTGCCCGAGGGCCACACCTACGCCTGGACCGAGAACCCGCTGGGGCTCAACGGCTACTACCTGGTGTCGCGGGGCGAGAAGACGCCGTGGCGGCTCAAGCTGCGCAGCGCGTCCTACAACAACGTGCAGGTGCTGAGAGAGATGCTTCCCGGCCACCTCATCTCGGACATGGTGGCGATCCTCGGCTCGATGTTCTTCGTGGTGGGCGACATCGACAAGTGATCTTTTCCGCGAATCTCACGAGATGCGTTTAATCCCGCGAATCTCGTAAAGGAACAACATTGCGTAAAGGGACAGGGATCAAGGGATTAAGGGTGGCTCCTTGCAGAGCGGGGCCCGGCCTGAGGGCCGGGCCCCGCTGGTGTTCTCAGCATCGGAGTCGTTCAAGCCGGGCCCCGCTGGGGTGCTCAGGCCTCGGAGTCGTCGTCGGGGCGCTTGGGCACCCTGCAACAGTGCTCCAGGAACAGGGCCGCGCAGACGAGCACCACGCAGGCGATCAGCGAGCCGCCGGCCAGGAAGAAGTCGCGCCGGGGAGTGTCCTGGTCGAGCAGCGGGAGAACGTGGAAGACGAACCCCGCGAAGACCCCGGCGACAGCGGCTCCGACGTAGGCGGACGCCTTGGCCAGGGCGGCCAGCCGGGCCACGGCCAGCGGCTCCACCGACTTGGTGTCGGGCCTGCGCTCGATGCGGGCCCGGGTCATCCACCCGCTGTACGCCTCGCCGACCGCCAGGAGGAGCACGGTGGGTATGGCGGTCCACGGAACGGTCGGCAGGGCGGAGTAGACCCTCTGCAGCACGGCCCACGTCAGGACCGCGAAAGCGACCACCAGCAGGACGAGCACGCCGGGACGGCTCGGCTTCACGCGATCCTCCTCTTGTCTCCCAACCGGCTACCCGCGAACGGGCAGTCTTCCCGGCCGGTTACCCGCGAGCCGGGGGCACATCCTCTCCGACCGGCCACTCGTCCTCTCCGACCGGCCACTCGTGAGCCGGAGGGACATCCTCTCCGACCGGCCTGACCCGAGCCGGGGCACATCGTTCTCAAACCGGCTTGGCCCCCGGGCCGGGGGCACATCGTCTCCGACCGGGCTTGACCCGAGCCGTGCACACGTCGGTCTCCGGCCGGGCCCGGCCGCCGGCCAGGGGCTGTGCGTCAGCCGGGTGGCTGCAGGGCCAGATCGGCCCGCAGGCGTACGCCGCGCTGGTCGAGGTCGGCGAGCAGGCCGGCCACCGACCCCCGGCCGGGGAGCACCGCCCCAGGATCGGCCTGCGACCACGGCACCAGCACGAACGCCCGCTCGTGGGCGAGAGGATGCGGGAGCGTGAGCTCGGGATCGTCGGACAGCAGATCACCGACCATGATCAGATCGACGTCGAGTGTGCGGGGGCCCCACGGCTCCCTGCGCACCCGGCCGAAGGCGGTCTCCACGCTCAGCGCCCGCTCCAGGATCGCCCGGGGGCCGAGCGTCATGGTCTGCCCGATCACCACCGCGTTGAAATAGGGGCGCTGATCGGGCGGCCCGCCCACCGGATCGGTCTCGTACACCGGGGACACCGCCACGAAGTCGAGCCCGGGGGCGTCGAAAAGCGCGTCGATGGCACCTTGAAGCGTGTCGAAGCGGCGGCCGACGTTGCTGCCGAGCGCCAGAACGACCTTCATTCGCGCCTCCTCCTGACTGTGACGACCACGTCGTCGAAGGGGAGGGGGATCGGCGCGGCGGGCTTGTGCACCCGCACCTCCACCTCCTCGACCAGATCGTTGGTGAGGCACGCGCCCGCCAGGCGCTGTGCCAGGGTCTCGATGAGGTTGACCGGCTCGCCCTCGACGATGCCGGCGAGCCGGACGGCGAGCTCGCCGTAGTCGACGGTCTTGGCCAGGTCGTCACCCGCGGCGGCCGGGGCGGTGTCGAAGAAGAGCGTGGCGTCGACGACGAACTCCTGGCCCAGCTCGCGCTCGGCGGGCAGGCAGCCGTGCCGCCCTCGCGCCCGCAGCCCCACCAGGGTCACGCTGTCACGCCGGCCCGCTTCGCGAAGGGTGGTCATTCGTCCGCCTCGTCCTCGTCGTCCTCGCCCTGGAGGACGGGGGAGCCATGGTGGAACCAGAGCCGCCAGCCGGCCGGGGTTCGCACGAAGGTGTTGGTGGCGACCACGCGGCCCGCCGCAAAGGTGGCGTCCTCGGTGTCGGCGGCGGTGAGGATGTTCTCGGCGCAGGTGAGCACCGCGACGTCGCCGATCACCGTGGTGCGGACGTCGGTCAGCACGAACTGGATGTAGGGCGTGTTGGCCATGATCAGCGCCCAGGAGCGCAGGACCTCGGACCGGCCGCTCAGCATCGGCCAGCCGGGGTGGACGCACATCGCCACCCGGCCGTCGGCGTCGTCGGCCCAGATGTCGGTCATGCGGTCGAGGTCGCCACTCTCGATCGCGGTGTAGAAGGCCTCGTTGAGCTTCTCGATCTCGGCTGCCGTCGTGCTCATAGAACCCCCTCCCCCCCTCGCCAGGCCGCCGCCACACGGACGGCGTCGGCGTTAGGAGGCACGTGGTGCACCCGCACGCACCAGGCGCCGGCGTGGGCGGCCAGTGCGGTGACAGCGAGCGTGGCGTCGTCGGATCGGCTGAAGGGCCGCGGGGTGCCATCGGGGCCGGCCAGCAGGCGGCCGAGGAACCGCTTGCGCGACGCGCCGATGATGATGGGGTAGCCCAGCTCGCCGAGCCTGCCTATGCCCGCGAGCAGCGGCCAGTTGTGCTCGGCCCGCTTGGCGAAGCCGAGGCCGGGATCGATGATGATCTGCCGCTCGGCCACGCCCTCGGCGAGCACGGTGTCGACCCGCTTGCGCAGCTCCTCGGTGACCTCTGTCACCACGTCGGAGTAGATCGCGCGGCCGTCCATGTCGTGGCTGTGGCCGCGCCAGTGCATCACGACATACGGAACGCCCGCCGCCGCCACCACGCGCGGCATCGCCGGGTCGGCCAGGCCGCCGCTGACGTCGTTGACCAGGCTGGCGCCGGCGCCCACCGCGGCCTCCGCCACCTCGGCCCGCATGGTGTCGACGCTGACCGTCACACCCTCCTGGGACAGGGCGCGGATGACCGGCGAGACCCGGCGCAGCTCCTCGGCCAAGGGGACCCGGGCCGCGCCCGGCCGGGTGGACTCACCGCCCACATCGACGATGTCGGCGCCCTGCTCCACCAGCTCGAGGCCGTGGCGGACGGCGATCTCGGGGTCGAACCAGTCGCCGCCGTCGGAGAAGGAGTCAGGGGTGACGTTGACCACGCCCATGACCAGGCAGCGCCCCTTGTCGGGCACGCCCGGCACCCTCCACGTGGTGGTCATGGCGTCAAGCCTAGGTGCTCCCCAGTGACGATCTGTGCCATGGGTCCGGCTTGTGGATAACGAATCGGATCGACGCACCCGCGAGATCGTGCCCCGGCTCAGCGGCGGCCGAGGATCAGCGCCATCGCCTCGGCGCGGGTCCTGTCGCTGTCGCGGAAGTCGCCGCGGACGGCCGAGGTGATGGTCTTGGCGCCGGGCTTCCGCACGCCCCGCATGGTCATGCAGAGATGCTCGGCCTCGATCACCACGATGACCCCGCGAGGCGCGAGCACCTCCATCAGCGCGTCGGCGATCTGCGACGTCATGCGCTCCTGGACCTGCGGGCGCCTGGCGTAGACGTCCACCAGCCTGGCCAGCTTGGACAGGCCGGTGATCTGCCCCTTGGCGTTCGGCACGTAGCCGACGTGGGCGACGCCGTGGAAGGGCACGAGGTGGTGCTCGCAGGTGGAGAACACCTCGATGTCCTTCACGAGCACCATCTCGTCGTGGTCGGCGTCGAACACGGTGGTCAGGACGTCCTCGGGGGACTGCCCCAGCCCGGCGAACTGCTCGGCGTAGGCCCGGGCGACCCGGGCGGGGGTGTCGAGCAGGCCGTCCCGGTCCGGATCTTCACCGATCGCGAGCAGGATCTCGCGAACGGCCTTCTCGATCCGGTCCGAGTCGACCTTGAGTGGATTGACGCTCACCCGTCAGGCCTCGTCCTGAGGCGCCGGGTGGTGGTCGTTGTGCAGCAGCGACCCGGGAGCCGCCTGGTTGCCGACCGGAAGCGCGGCGCCGTTGCCGTTGCCCGCGATCTCCTTGGGCGTGAGGATCGGCGGCCGGTCGGAGGGAAGCCGTTTGCCGTAGCCGGAGTACGACGGGCGCTTCTCCCTGACGACCACGGGAGCGAAGATCTCGACGACCTGCTGGCGGGAGAGGGTCTCCTTCTCCATGAGCTCAAGCACGAGGTTGTCGAGCACGTCGCGGTACTGGACGAGGATCTCCCAGGCCTGGTCGTGGCCGGCCTCGATCAGGCGGCGGACCTCCTCGTCGATCGTCGAGGCGATCTTCTCGGAGTAGTCGCGCTCGTGGCCCATGTCACGGCCGAGGAAGACCTCGCTGTTGCCGGTGCCGAACTTGCGGGCGCCGAGGTGCTCGCTCATGCCGTACTCGGTGACCATGCGGCGGGCGATGCTCGTGGCCTTCTCGATGTCGTTGGCCGCGCCCGTCGTGGGCTCGTGGAAGACCAGCTCCTCGGCGGTGCGCCCGCCGAGCAGCATCGCCAGCTGGTCGAGCATCTCGGACCGGGTGGCGAGGAACTTGTCCTCCATGGGGAGCGTCATGGTGTAGCCCAGGGCCCGGCCGCGGGACAAGATGGTGATCTTGTGCACCGGGTCGGAGTTGGGCAGGGCGTGCGCGACCAGGGCGTGCCCACCCTCGTGGTAGGCGATGATCTTCTTTTCCTGGTCGGACATGACCCGGCTCTTGCGCTCCGGACCCGCCATGACGCGGTCGATGGACTCCTCGAGGGTGTTCATCGTGATGAGCTTCTGGTCCTGGCGGGCGGTCAGCAGGGCAGCCTCGTTGATGACGTTGGCCAGGTCGGCGCCGGTGAAGCCGGGCGTGCGGCGCGCGATGACGTCGAGGTCGACGTCCTGCGCGAACGGCTTGCCCCGCCCGTGGACACGGAGGATGCCCTTGCGGCCCTCCAGGTCGGGCCGGTCGATGACGACCTGACGGTCGAAGCGGCCGGGGCGCAGCAGCGCGGGGTCGAGGATGTCGGGCCGGTTGGTGGCCGCGATCAGGATCACGCCGCCCTTGACGTCGAAGCCGTCCATCTCGACCAGAAGCTGGTTCAGCGTCTGCTCGCGCTCGTCGTGGCCGCCGCCGAGGCCCGCGCCGCGGTGCCGGCCGACGGCGTCGATCTCGTCGATGAAGATGATCGCCGGAGCGTTGGCCTTGGCCTGCTCGAACAGGTCGCGCACCCGGGAGGCGCCGACACCGACGAACATCTCGACGAAGTCGGACCCGGAGATCGAGTAGAACGGCACGCCGGCCTCACCCGCGACCGCGCGGGCCAGCAGGGTCTTGCCGGTGCCGGGCGGGCCGTACAGCAGCACACCCTTGGGGATCTTCGCGCCGATCGCCTGGAACTTGGCCGGGGCCTGCAGGAACTCCTTGATCTCCTGGAGCTCCTCGATGGCCTCGTCGGCGCCCGCGACGTCGGCGAAGGTGGTCTTGGGGGTGTCCTTGGTGATGAGCTTGGCCTTGGACTTCCCGAAGTTCATCACCCGGGAGCCGCCGCCCTGCATCTGGTTCATGATGAACAAGAAGAGGAGGACGATGAAGACGAGCGGGAGGAAGCTCACCAGCAGGCCGACGAGGAAGTTCTCGGTCGGCACGGTGACCTTGTATCCGCCGGGCAGCTTGCCCGCGTCCGCCTGGGCCTGAAGCTGCTTCTGGAGCTCGACACCCTGCCCCTGGACCCAGTTCGAATAGAAGCGATCCTCGCCGCCGATCTTCCCGACGGTCTTGATCTCTATCCGCTGGTCCTTGTCAACGATCACCGCGTTGTCGACAGCGCCCTTTTGGATCTGGCTGACGACGAACGAAGTGTCCTTCTGGGCATAGTTGCTGTTGCCGCTCCAGAACGTGGAGGCGAGGAGGAGCAGCACGACGATGCCCAGGATCCACAGCAGTGGCCCACGTGTAAATCGCTTGAGATCCATCCGATGCGGAACCCCTGCGGGCCCGTCCCTTCCTGAACACGGCCTGACGCCCCGGGCGAGCCCGGGGTTAGCGGCATCCCAAACCGCTCCTACTGATCACCCGGAGGTGATCGCACCTCCGAGACATCCGAAGGTACACCGGGCCGCCGCGCAGGGTCACTGCCCCGGCGACACCGGCTTTGTCCTACCAACGTACGTCAGGCGGCTCCGTGTTCCCCACGACGAGACCGAATAACGCTGTATCGCACCAGTTGACGATCAGGAACTTCGCTCAGGGCTTACTCCGCTCCGTACACATGGCGGGCCAGAGTGCCGATGAACGGCAGATTGCGGTAGCGCTCGGCATAGTCGAGCCCGTAACCGATCACGAATTCGTTGGGGATGTCGAACCCGACGTACTTCACATCGATCGGCACCTTGACGGCCTCCGGCTTGCGGAGCAGGGTGCAGATCTCCACGGACGCGGGGTTGCGCGACTGGAGGTTGTGGATCAGCCACGACAGCGTCAGCCCGGAGTCGATGATGTCCTCGACCACCAGGACGTGCCGCCCGGCGATGTCGGTGTCGAGGTCCTTGAGAGTCCTCACGACACCGGACGACTTGGTGCCCGCGCCGTACGACGAGACGGCCATCCAGTCCATCTGGACCTCGATGTGCAGCGCCCGCGCCAGGTCGGCCATGATCATGACCGCACCCTTGAGAACTCCGACGATCAATAGGTCCTTGCCCGCGTACTCCTCGTCGATCTGCCCGGCGAGCTCCTTGATCTTCGCCTGAAGCTCTTCCTCGGGGATGAGGACCTTTTCCAGGTCCATGCCCATGTCGGCTGCGTCCACCTGGGGTTTTCCTTCATGAGAGGGTGCTGGCGAATATCAGGGTGCCATACCGCCGGACCACTCCGACCCCCCCGGGTAACTCCACCACCCGCTGCCCGCGCCACTCGGTGACGAGCCGGTCGACCTGCTCGATGTGGACGGCCGCCAGCGCGGACGCCGTCGCGCCCGCCGCGAGGGCCGCCCGCTGGATCACCCGCCGCCGCACCGCGCCGGGCAGTTCCTTGAGCCCCGCGACCGTGAGCTCGACGCCCACGCCTCTGAGCTGGGCGTACACCTCGTCGGCCCACTCGTCGAGCGCGTCGGCGTCGTCCCTGCACAGGCCCGCCGTACGAGCGAGCGCCTCCGTCACGCCCGGCCCCAGCGCCTCTTCGAGCACCGGGAGGACGTCGTGCCTGACCCGCACCCGGGCGTACGCCGGGTCGGCATTGTGCGGATCGTCCCAAGGCACGAGGCCGAGCGCCTCGCACGCGGCCCTGGTCGTCCGGCGGGCGACCCCGAGCAGGGGACGCCGGTAGACGCCCGAGGTCGCGGGCATCCCGGCGAGCGACCGGGTGCCGCTGCCCCGGGAGAGCCGTAGCAGCACGGTCTCGGCCTGGTCGTCGCGCGTGTGGCCCAGCAGCACCGCCGACGCGCCGAGGCGTTTCGCGGCCAGCGAAAGCGCCTCATATCTGGCATCTCGCGCCGCGGCCTCCGGACCGCCGGCCCGGCCAACCGTGACCGTGAGCGCCTCGGCGGGCTCAAGCCCGAACCCGGCGGCCAGGCCCGCGACCTCCAGGGCGCGCTCGCGCGAACCCTCCTGCAGGCCGTGGTCGACGGTCAGGAGCCCGCCCCGCAGCCCCTGCCGTGGCGCGGTGAACCCCAGGCAGGCCGCGAGCGCGAGCGAGTCGGTCCCGCCGCTGCACGCGACCAGTGCGAGGGCGCCCTGCGGCAGGTCGGCGAGCGAGAGCCGTACGGCACGGCGGATCTCCGCCACGGCGGGATGCGGTCCCATGCTCCTAGTCTGGTGCGGCCGGGGCACCCCACCGGCCAGCCGCGCCAGAGCGCCTCCCTACCGGCACTCCACAGGCGGGAGGAACGCGGCTAGGCCCGCCCGTTGGCGGACGGCAGCTCGGGCGCGCGCACGACACGGGAGATCCACTGCTCGGGGTTCTGGATCTCGGCGTGGTTCGGCAGCGTCGCGGGCGAACCCCAGACGCGGTTGAACCCGTCGACCCCCACCTCGTCGACGACCTTGCGCACGAACGCCGACCCCTCGGCGTACTGCTTCATCTTGAGGTCGACGCCGAGCAGGCGCCTTATAGTCCTGTCGAACCGGGAGCCGCCCTCCCTGCGGTGCTGGAACTTCGAGCGGATGTCGGCCACGGAGGGCACGACCGAGGGCCCGACGGCGTCCATGACGTAGTCGCCGTGGCCCTCGACCAGTGTCATCACGGCCGTGAGCCGGTCGAGGATCTCCTTCTGCTCCGGCGTCTGGATCGCGTCGATGAGGTTGCCCTCACCGCCCTTGATCGCGTCGGCGACGGCGTCGGAGGCGGCGCGCAGGCGTTCGAGCATGGTGCCGAGATCGAGGTCGGAGGCGAGCAGGAACTCGGTCATCTGCCCGCGCACGTACTCGCGCAGCCAGGACACGCCGGTGAACTGCACCCGGTGGGTCTCCTCGTGGAGGCAGACCCAGAGGCGGAAGTCGCGGGGGTTCACGCCGAGCTCGCGCTCGGTGTGCACGATGTTGGGCGCGACCAGGGTGAGCCGCCCCGTGGGCGCCCGCCCGCTCGGGTCGGGCGGCAGGAACAGCTCGTACTGCCCGAGCACGCGCGAGGCGAGGAAGGCCAGCACCGCGCCCACCTCGACACCGGTCACGCGGGAGCCGACGGCGCCCACGATGGCGGGAATCTGCGCGCGGCCGCTGCTCATGCGCTCGGTCAGCGGCTCGAGGACGACGCGGAAACCCTCGACGTTGGCGCGGATCCACCCGGGCCGGTCGACGACGGTGGCCTCCTCGGGCGACGCCGCTCCGTCGATGCGGGCGAAGTCCTGCACGTGCCCCTCGGCTTCGCGCGACAGCCGCCTGAGCTCGGTGACCGCGTGCCTGGCCTCCTCCCGGCTCACCTGCGGCCCAGGTCGGACAAGGCGGACACCGGTAGTAACGGCCAGATCCCAGTCGATCACCTGCATGTTCACCACCGTACGTCGTGCGGCGCGCTTATGAGCAACCGCACCCGGAGACGAGTGCGGCCAGCCGGTCGAGCGCCGCCACGGCCCCGTCCGGGTCGGGCACGTTGTCGGCCATGAAGGCGAAGGCCACCAGCCGGCCGTCGGACGTCCTCGCGAGACCCGTCAGGGTGTTCACCCCGTTCAACGTGCCCGTTTTGGCCCTCACCACTCCGGCCGCGGCCTTGGTGTCCTGCTTGCCGTACCGGTGGCCGAGCGTGCCGGTGAAGCCGGCGATCGGCAGCCCGCTGATGAGGGCGCGCAGACGCGGGTTGCCGGGCGAGGCCGACAGGGCGATCAGGCGGGCGAGCGCGGCGGGGGTGATGCGGTTGCGGGTGGACAGCCCGCTGCCGTCGTAGACCGCGACGCCCTCGCCCACGCCGAGCCTCTTCAGCGTGCCCTGGACGGCCTGCGAGACGCCGGCGAAGGTGCCGGGCTTGCCCTCCTTCAGCGCGACGAGGTGGGCCAGAGCCTCGGCGACGTCGTTGTCGCTCATGGTCAGCATGTGCTCGACCAGCTCGTACACCGGCGGCGACTCGACCCTGGCGATCTCGGTGGCGGTCGGCGCGGCCTTGGCCCGCTTGATCGACTTGCCGACCTTGACGCCGTAATGGGCCAGCAGGGAGCCGAATGCCTCGGCCGCCGACCTCGGCGGGTCGGGGTACCGCGCGGAGCCGCGGGGGTCCTGGCGGCCCTCGTCGATCATCAGAGCGGTGACCGGCGCGACGCTGCCCTCGGGCACGTAGCCCGGCTTCCAGCCCGGAGCGGTGCGCGGTCCGGAGAAGAGCGAGTCGTCGTAGGTGAGGTCGACCGAGGCGACGCCCGCGGCCTTGAGCGCCCTGGCCGTTCGGGAGGCCAGAGCCACGAGCGAGGCGGACCGGGGATAGTCAGAAGATTTACCGGCTTTTGGCCCAGCGAGCAGTGGATCGCCCCCGCCGACCAGGGTGATCGCACCGGCCTTCGACTGGACGACGCGCGTCGCGACCCGGGTGTCGGGACCCAGGGAGGTCAGCGCGGCGACGGCCGTCGCGACCTTGGTGGTGGAGGCGGGCGTGACCCCCGTGTCGGCCTTGCTGCCGAACAGCAGGGCGCCCGCGGCGACGTCGAGTACGACCGCGCCGACGTTGTCACCCAGCGCGGAGTCGCCGAGCGCGCGGGTGAGCCGCGCGGCCAAAGTACCCTTTCCTGGGGGAGTTCCGCCGGGAGGCGGCGCCAGCACAGGTCCCGCTGTCACGATGGCGATGGGAGCCCGGGTCGGCGGGGCGGCCTTGACCGGGGGCTTGGCGGTCAGACCGCCCAGCCCGCTGCCTGCGAGGACGAAAGCGCCCACAGCGCAGACGAACACCTGAAGCAGGGCGAGGGTCGCCACAGCGACCAAACGCTCGCGCCGCACCACCTCACCGACCTCTTTCCCGCATGCGTCATCCTGGATATACGCCTACGAGACATTAACGCCCGTCCGGGAGTACCCGGGGGGCTTGAGCGGAGGAACCGCAGTGGAGTTCGACGTTGTCGTTGAGATCCCTAAGGGACAACGCAACAAGTACGAGGTTGATCACAAGACGGGCCGGATCCGGCTGGACCGCCTTCTTTTCACCTCCACGCAGTACCCCGCCGACTACGGTTTCATCGAGGACACCCTCGGCGAGGACGGCGACCCGCTCGACGCGCTCGTGCTCCTCCAGGAACCGACCTTCCCCGGCTGCCTGATCAGCTGCCGCGCGGTGGGCATGTTCCGGATGACCGACGAGAAGGGCGGAGACGACAAGGTCCTCTGCGTTCCCGCCACCGACCCCCGCATGGAGCACATCCGCGACATCCACCACGTGCCGGAGTTCGACCGGCTGGAGATCCAGCACTTCTTCGAGGTCTACAAGGACCTGGAGCCCGGCAAGTCCGTCGAGGGCGCCAACTGGGTCGGCCGGGTGGAGGCCGAGATCGAGATCCACCGTTCGATCAAGCGCCATCTCGATCACGTCGAGGTGGACGAGGCCGAGGGCGGGCACTGACCCCGCCTCCCCCGGGAGGCCGTCACCCGCTCGCCGTTCCCGGAGGCCGCCGCCCGCTCTCGGCAGTTTCCGAGCCGGTCGCCGGCCGGCACGGGCCGTAGCCGAAGGCGCCCGACGGCCGTCCCCCAGTACACGGCCCAGGCGAGGGGCCACCCGCCCTGGCCCGCCGACAGGACGCAGGCGAAGCACCACACGCCCGTGCTCACGTCAGGGTCCGGTTCTCGGGCGGGTGGCCGGTGGAGACGATGCGCGCCACGTCCCCGCTCCCGGGGACGTGGACCACCCGCCCTCCGCCGGCCGTACGGCGACGCACATCCTGTGGCATGCGCACCCCTCTCGACTCGCCAAGCTGAGAAGCCTCACGTGAGCGCGTCGTGACCTCGCGCCACACAATCCACAGCTTCCCCGTGGTCACATCGCGCACACCCTCTTTGTCACTTTCTGTAATCAGGCAAGGCGGAACAGGCGCGTGATCCACGGGCGAACGCCGGCCGGTGCGGGAACGGGACCCCGGGGGTAGGTGAAGACGGGCGCCTCACGGCCGTACGCGGCGCGCAGCTCGGCCGCCTTGCACCAGTCGGCGGCCGTGCGGCTCGCCGCCCAGGCGGCGCCGAGCGCGGGCCGCGCGTCTGCGTGCCGCTCCCAGATGCGCAGCAGCGTCACGGTCGCCTGGGCTGCGGTGTACCCGTCGTCGGGGTAGGCGGTGCCGGCGAGGTAGGGGGCCGTGACCTGGCCCGCGAAACGGGTGTCGAGCACCCAGGTCCAGTTCGCGACCACCAGCCCGAGCGCGACGTCGGGTATGCCGGCGGCGGCGCCGTACATGAGGTGCTGCCGGGGGCCGGTGAGACGGCACCCCGGCCACAGCCAGGCGATGTCGCCGGGAACACGGCCCGCGGACAACCAGGACAGCACGGCGAGGCCCCGCGCCGTCTGCAGGCGGCACAGCTCCAGCACGTCGCGCAGCATGCGCGGCCCGGGATCGAGCCAGACCGGCCAGTCGACGCGGTGGACGCGCGGAACCAGGCCGGTCAGCTCGGGCGCGATCGGGTGCGGGAACACCCTGCGGCCCAGGTGGGCGTCATCGCGGACGCTGAACACCGGCCGCCGCGGCCTCGACGGGGGCCTCCTCCGCGGCCGTGCGCCCGGCGTGAAGGTGGGCCGAGGACGGCGCGGGAGTCTCCTCGGAGGAGCCGCCCGCCGCCGGCGGCTGGGAAGGGGGCGGCGAGGAAGCGGGCGGCGCCGGCCGGGTGCTGGAGGGACAGGGAGTGGGCACAGGGCCGTGCTGGTGGCTGGGCGTCGGAGCCGGACCCCCGGTCGGCTGCTCCCTCGGCGGCCCGGGAGTCGCGGGAGGAGTCTGCGGGGGCGTCATGGGAGGGCCGGGAGGGGGCGCGGGAGCCGTGGGCGTGGTCGCGGGCGGGACGCCCTCGGTCGGTCGCGCCGTCGGAGGGGACGAGGGCGCCGGTCTCGGCGCCGGGGTGCGCACGGCGGCCGGCGGCACCGGCAGGAGCGCCGGGGGGATCGCCGCCTCGCCTTTGGGCCCCAGCACGGCGATGGGGACCGCCGCCCCGGGAGAGAGCCGGGGAAGGGCGGGCATGCCGTCGACGATGGGCGCCAAGGTCTTGGGAGCTTTCGGGGCGCCGGAGCCCTCGGGCGCCCCGCCTGCGAGCGAGCCCCGCGGGGGGAGGACTCCGTACGCGCCGCGCGCGAGCGGGTCGTCGCCCTGGCGCAGCGCGCCGACGATGACTACGGCGGCGGCGACGATCGCGACCGTCGCCACAGCGCCCGCAAGAGCCTGAGGCCAGCGCCGAGGCCCTTTGGTCTCGCGAACGGGAAACCCGTCGGGGTCGAGCAGCCCCGTGCGCCGCGCGACGAACCGGCGATAGGGCACCAGCTCGGGGTCGATGAAGCAGCTCATCACGCGCACGCGCAGGGTCTCGGGCAGCTCCGCCGGCGGAAGCAGGTTGAAGACCTTGGCCGCGGACACCTGGCGCTCGCGATGGGGGGCGCAGACGGCGCAGTCCTCGATGTGCCGGAGGAGCAGGCCGCGGGTGTCCTCGTCGAGGAGGCCGGAGAAGCCGGCGAGGATGGCCGCCCTTCCCGCGCAGTCGTGCGAGGAGTTCCGCGCGAGGATCTCGGTGGTGACGAGGTCCTGCAGGCGCTCGCAGGCGGCCTGGCGGAGGTGGTCGGCCCGCGCGGCCGTGGTGCCGAGCACGGTGGCGAGCTCGTGCTCGGGGATGGCGTGGCGGGTGAGCAGGTCGAGGATCTCGCGTTCGTCGCCGTACAGGGCTCCCACGGCGTTCGCGGCCACCCGCCGGAGGTCGCCGTCCGGAGCCTCGGGCGAGGCGGCACCCGGCAGGGTCTCCTCGCCGTCGCCCGGCGGGATCACCGAACGCCTGCGGTAGCACTCCCCTCTGGCCAGCGCGTAGAGCCAGACACGCAGCCGCTCGGGGTCGGCCAGCGCGTGGACGTGCGCCTCTGCCGCGATCAACGTGTCGCGGAGCGCGACCTGCGCGCTGTCAGAGCTTTCGAGCACGGCCAGGGCGTATCTGTAGATGCCCTCGGCGAAGGTGTCGTACAGGGCAGCGAGGGCACCAGGATCGCGGGCGCGGAGTGCCTCGACCAGGACGCTGTCATTCATGTAACCGACAGTAAAGGCTTGGTAACTGCTCGCTCCACCGTTTCCCGGACAATGACCGGCGTTGTATTAATATCGTAATGAAAGCCAGCAAGATTGTTTGCGTGGTCCGCCCCGATATGGCCATCAAATTCGACATATCACCATTAACAAGGAAGTGCAGGTCGCGGGCGGTGGCGATCTCGCCACTTTTCTCCGCACTGTCCGGCGATTTGCCGCACGGCCGCGCTTCTCTTGATATCCGGATTTGACCTGACATCGCCGGTCAAGGCGAGACAGGGACGAGGGCAGGACGCGGGAGCGGCTCCGGGTCACGCCAGGGCGGTCAGCCCCGCCTCCGCGCAGCCCTTCGTGAGGCCGTCGAGCCCGAAGGCCTCCACCGGCCCGACGGCTCCGGTGGCGGCCACGCCCTCGGTGGCGGCGGTGATGGCGGCCCACGCCAGAGCGCGCGCGGTGAAGTCGTACGGGTCACCGCCGCACAGCTCCACCGTGGACAGCTTCCTGCCGCCCCGGTCGTAGGCCTCGGCGACGATCTGGGACGTGACCCCGTCCCCGCTCGGCGCCTGCGGGTCCTCCCGGCCGCCCGACTGGATCACCCGGTCGGCGACGGCCTCGGTGACCCGCTTGACGCCCGGGATCGCCGCGATGAAGGGCGTCGCCCTGGACAGCACCCCGGCGACTCTGGTCAGCCCGCCGAGCCAGCCCAGGTAGACGTTGACCTCGCGCAGCCCGGAATGGGTCCGCGGCAGGGCGAAGTGCTCGGAGGCCCCCACGGACAGCCCGTGCCTGCGGCGGCCGTTCACGGTGAACACCCGTGTACGCCCGTGCTCGCGAAGGATGCGGCCATAACGGAAGCCGTACATCGGTTCGAGGACCATTCCGAGGGCGGACGCCCGGGTTCCCGCACTCGTCCGGCGAGCCATGTTGCCCTGGACGAAGTATCCGATATCCACTCGAACAGCCTCTGGCCCCGCCTTCCGCAGCGCCAGCGAGGCCGCGAGGTTCCCCGGCACGTAGTCGTATCCGAAGGCCGTGAGCAGCGTGGCGCCCGACGCGGCGGCGGCCGGGCCGTACCGCTGGAAGACGCGCCTGATGAACGTCGGCTCCCCGGTCGAGTCCAGGTAGACGCCGCCGGCCTCGATCGCGGCCTCCACGGCGGGCTCCCCCCAGCGGGCGAACGGCCCCACGGTGGAGATGAGCACGTTCCCCGGCTCGATGATCCGCCGGAGCGTCGCGGGCCGGTTCACGTCCGCGACGGCGGTCGGCAGCTCCACCGGCAGCGAGGAGGCCAGCGCCTCAAGCCGCGCCTGGTCGCGCCCGGCCAGCAGCGGATGGACACCGCGGGCCAGGAGCGCCTCGACGGTGAGCCGGCCGGTGAACCCGGTGGCACCGAACAGGACTATCCGGGGGGAAGTCATGTAAGTACCGTAACCCCCTGGTGATTTCAAGATCCATAGCGGGGCGGGCCGGTCGCCACCGGAAGTGGGAATGGTCAGCCCCGCGCTCACGGCCGGCGGTCGACCGGCATCGCCTGGGACCCGCGATCCCTTGCGAACGGCGGCGTCTTGGGTTTGTCCGTGCTGGGCGGCACCGCGCCGCTCATGGCCAGTTCCTCGTACGGCCGGCCGCTGGACCCCCACGTCCTTGCGGTGATGTCCGTACGCGCCACCGGTGCCGCGCCGTTGAGGCTGTCCACGGTCAGCACGAACCGGCGGGGAGCCCCGGCGTGCACGTCGTCCACGTACGTGCTGGCGCCGCCGACGAGCCTGCCGTCCTTGTCCCGCAGCAGCGCGGTCACCACCAGGCTGGTCGCGGCCTTCTCGTACGGGTTCCCGACCGCGCCGGTCACGAGGTAGGAGCCGTTGCCGAGCTTCTCGGTGTTGGGCGCGTTGATCGGGAACGGCACGAAGGCGGACGGGATCCGCGCGGCCTCCCGCCATTGGGCCGGCTTGTAGGCCACCTTCACGTCGACGGGCTTGGCCGAGGCCATGGCCTGTCCCGTGAACTTCAGCGTCCCGGCCGGTGGCACGGCGTCCAGAGGCTGCTCCATGCGGACGACCTCCTTGCCGGCCGCGTCACGCCCGACCACGGTGGCGGCGACGTTCTCGCCGAAGTGCCACCGGTTCGGGTTGCTGATGACGCCCGCCCAGGTCACCACGTAGCCACCGGTCCCTTGTGTGACCGATGACGTCTGTTCCTTGATCACGAGCGGTTTCAGTCGCTGCTTTGGCTGCGCCTCGTCGCCGCCGCACCCGGCCAGGAGCGTCGCTGCCGCCACTACCCCGAGTCCGAGTACGAGTGCTGTCGTGTTTCGACTACGCTGGGTCACAAGGCCGTCATAGCCCGGTTAGTCGGGCGTGACTCCTCCGACACGCGCAAGCCGTACTCATTCTTTAACGCCTCCACACTCCCCACCGGTGTGTCCGCGTTCAGCGCTCGCGCGCCACCCGGGCCTCGTCCCAGACCGGCTCAGGCGACTCGTACACCCTGCCGTCGGCGCCGAAGACGAGATAGCGGTCGAAGTCGGCTGCGAACCACCGGTCGTGGGTGACCGCCATCACGGTGCCCGCGAACTGGTCGAGCCCCTCCTGCAGCGCCTCGGCGCTGGCGAGGTCGAGGTTGTCGGTCGGCTCGTCCAGCAGCAGGAGCGTGGCGCCCGACAGCTCCAGCAGGAGGATCTGCAGCCTGGCCTGCTGGCCGCCGGAGAGGGTCTCGAAGCGCTGCTCGGCGATGCTCCCCGCCAGCTCGTAGCGGGCCAGGGCCTTCATCGCCTCGTTCTTCAGCCTGGCGTGCTCTGTCATGACGATCTCGCAGGGAGTGCGCCCCTGGAGCTCCGGGCGGGCGTGCGTCTGGGCGAAGTGCCCGGGAACGACCCGCGCCCCCAGCCGGGCCACCCCCGTGTGCCGGACCTCCTCGCCCGCGACGAGGCGGAGGAAGTGGGACTTCCCCGAACCGTTGGAGCCGAGCACCGCCACGCGCTCGCCGTACCAGATCTCAAGGTCGAACGGCCGCATGAGGCCGGTCAGCTCAAGGCCCTCGCAGATCACCGCGCGCTTGCCCGTGCGGCCCCCGCGCAGCCGCATGCTGATCAGCTGGTCCTTCGGCGCCTCCTCGGGCGGCCCGGCCTCCTCGAACCGCCGCAGGCGGGTCTGCGCCGCGTGGTAGGCCGGGGCCATGCCGTCGTGGTACTGCGCCTTCTGCTTGAGCATGACGACCAGGCGCTTGATCTTGGCGTGCTCCTCGTCCCAGCGGCGGCGCAGCTCGTCCAGCCGCTCGTTGCGCTCTCTGCGCGCCGCCGCGTAGGTCGCGAAACCGCCGCCGTGGATCCAGACGTTGCCGGACTCGACGGTGACGATGCGGCCGGCGGCGTTCGCCAGAAGCTGCCGGTCGTGCGAGACGAGCAGGACCGTCTTGGGGGTCTCCCTGAGCGCCTGTTCGAGCCAGAGCTTGCCCGGCACGTCGAGGTAGTTGTCGGGCTCGTCGAGCAGCAGGGTCTGGTCGGGCCCGCGGAACAGCGCCTCCAGCACCAGCCGCTTCTGCTCACCGCCCGAAAGCGTGTTGACCTCGCGGTACTTCACGTTGTCGTACGGGGCGCCGAGGGCGGCCATCGTGCAGGTGTCCCACAGCACCTCGATGTCGTAGCCGCCGGCGTCGGTGTAGTCGGTGATCGCCTGGGCGTAGCGCATCTGGGTCTTCTCGTCCTCGCGCTCCATCATGGCGAGCTCGCACTCGTCGAGCCTGCGCGCCGCCTCGCGCACCCGCTCTGGGGCGACCGACAGCAACAGCTCGTGCACGGTGCGGCCGTCGCGGATGCTGCCGATGAACTGGCGCATGATGCCGAGCCCCCCGGAACTGGCGACGCTGCCCTCGACCGGCCGCACATCGCCCGCGATCAGGCGCATCAGCGTGGTCTTGCCCGCCCCGTTGGGCCCGACCAGCGCGGCCTTGACGCCCTCGCCGATGCGGAAGGAGACCTCGTTCAGCAACGGGCGTCCATCCGGCAGTACGTACGTCAGACGGCCGACCTCGACATGCGCCACGACGATCCCTCCCCAACCTTCTCGCGGAGGGTACCTAGCGCGGGCGTCTCCACGCACCTCGATATCGACGGCTGTGGATAACCGGTTCCACCGGGTCACGGTCGTGTCGTAGGGTGCGCCCATGACCTGGCGACATTGACGCTCACCTGAGCGGAGGCTCGCGCGCAGGCTCTACACCTACGCGTTCCTCGACGACTTCATCCTGCTGTACCCCGTCTATGCCGTGCTGTTCGCCGACCACGGGCTGTCGGCCGCCGAGATCTCCTCGCTGTTCGTCATCTGGTCGGTCACCTCGCTCGCGCTGGAGGTGCCGTCTGGCCTGTGGGCCGACATGTTCTCCCGCAGGCGCCTGCTGGCGATCGCTCCCATCCTGGCCGGGTGCGGATACACGCTGTGGACGTTCTTCCCCTCCTACACCTCCTTCGCGCTCGGCTTCGTGCTGTGGGGCGCGGCCACCGCCCTGCGCTCGGGGACGTTGCAGGCGCTCGTGTACGAGGAGCTGGCGCGGGCCGGGGCATCGGACTCCTACGCCCGCCTCACGGGCCGCTCGGAGGCCGTCGGGACGACGGCCGTCATGGTGGCGTCGGGCCTGGCCGCCCCGGTGCTCGCGGCGGGCGGCTACCTGGCCGTGGGCGTCGCGAGCGTCGCGGTGACCCTGCTCACGGCGGTCGCGGGGTGGTCGTTCCCCGAGTCCCGCACCGCGTCGGAACGCGGGGAGAGCTACGCCAAGGTGCTCCGTGAGGGCGTCCGGGAGGTGCGGCGGGCGCCCCCCGTGCGCGGCGCGCTCGTGCTCGTCCTGGTGCTCATGGGCGCGGGTTCGCTGGACGAGTACGTCCCCTTGCTGGCCGAGTCGACGGGCGTCGAGGCGTCCGCGGTGCCCCTTCTCGTCCTCCTCGTCACGGCCGGGACCGCGCTCGGAGGGTGGTTCGCCGGAGCCGGCACCCGGTGGGCGGCCCCCGCCCTCGCCGTCGCCGCCGGATGCCTGGCCGCCGGTGCCGCGAGCGGCCGTCCGGCGGGGATGGTGCTGGTCGCCGCCGCCTACGGCGTCTTCCAGTGGGCGATGGCCGCCGCCGAGGCCCGCCTGCAGGAGCGCATCTCGGACGGTGCCCGGGCGACGGTCACCTCGATGGCGGGCTTCGGGGCGGAGGTGATGGCGGTTCTGGCCTTCGCGGCGTACGGGCTGGCGTCCACCAGGACCGGTCCCGGGCCGATCTTCATGCTGCTCGCGGTGCCGTACGTGCTCATCGCGCTCGCGATGTGGCGGTCCGGGGGGCGACGTCGTCGGCGAGGAAGACCGGCGGCGGCGCGAGCACCAGCCAGTCGATCTCCGTGTCCGCGGCGCGGAACACCTCCAGCTCGGCCGCGCTCGGGCCCCTGATCCGTCGCCCAGGGGCCCTCGCGTCCGCGTCTACGGGATGATCTCCATCTGGCCCATCATCCCGACCGATGAGTGCTCCAGGAAGTGGCAGTGGTACATGTACTTCCCGAGGAAGTCGCGGAACGTGGCCTGCACCTTCACCGACCCGCCCGGCGGGACGAGCACGGTGTCCTTGAGGCCGGCGTCCTGCGGCAGCGGCGCGCCGCCGTCGCGCTCCAGCACCCTGAACTGCACGAGGTGCATGTGGAAGGTGTGGTCGAGGGGGATGGTCTCGGCGTTGACGATGTTCCAGATCTCGGTGCTGCCCCGCTTGATCTGGAAGTCCACCCGGTTCGGGTCGAACGCCTTGCCGTTGATCATGCCGATGGGGTCGGTGCCCGTTAGGTCGAAGCTCATCGCCACGTCCCGCACGACCGTCGCGGCCGGGAGGGCGGGCAGCGCGCGGAGCTGGGCGGGGACGCGGCTGGTGTCCGCGGCCTGCCGCACCACGTCGAACCTCAGCACCGGGTCACCGCCGTTGGAGAGCACGAGCTTGGTGCCGATCGGGTAGCGGGAGAAGTCGATGACGACCTCCACCCGCTCGGCCGAGGCGAGCACCATCTCGGTCACCTGCACGGGCGCGGGCAGCAGCCCGCCGTCGGAGGCGATCTTCGTCATCGGCTTGCCGCCGAGGTTCAGCTGGAAGATGTGCTCGTTGGAGGCGTTGAGCAGGCGGAACCGGTACTTGCGCGCCGCGACGGGGAAGAACGGCTGCGCCTTGCCGTTGGCGAGGATCGTGGTGCGGTTGGCCGGGTCCGAGAAGACCAGCTCGCCGTTGGCGTCGAACTCCGAGTCGCGGAGCATGATCGGCACGTCGTAGGCCCCGGAGGGCAGGTTGAGGGCCCGCTCGCTGTCGTCCTCGATCAGGTAGAAGCCGTGCAGGCCCCGGTAGACGTGCTCGGCCTCCATGTGGTGGGCGTGGTCGTGGTACCACAGCGTCGCGCCCTGCTGGTCGTTCGGGTAGTCGTACACCCGCGCCTGGCCGGGCTGGATCACGTCCATCGGGTGGCCGTCGCTGGCCGCCGGCACGTGGCCGCCGTGCAGGTGGACGTTCGCCGGCATGTCCAGCCGGTTCTGGTACATGACCTTCACCCGGCGCCCGGTCTTGGCCTTGATCGTCGGGCCGCCGAACTGGCCGGCGTACGTCAGCACGGGGGTCTGGACGCCGGGGAGGATCTCGGCGGTGGCGGCCTGGATGGGGATGTTGTAGATGTCCACGCCCCCCGACTGCACCGGCTGGAGCACCTGCGGCACGGGCATCTGGGTCGTGAACGACGCCAGGGTCCGCCGCACGCCGGTACGCGGGGCCCGGTCGCCCAGGAGGTACTCCTTGCGAAGGGGCACGCCGTCCTTCGCGCCGGCCGGAGTGAACTTCGTGAACGGCAGCAGCATCGCCCCGCCCGCGGTGGCACCGAGGGCCAGTAATCGTCGTCGGTTCAGCATCAGTACCCCAATCAGTGCACAGCCCGGGCCAGGCCCCCCGCGACCCGCGACACGCCCCCGGGCGAGATATTCGCCACCAAGAAGGTCCCACCGGACCGCACGCGTGTCTTCTTCCAGGTTGCTCACCTTTGATGGGGCAGGGTGTGATTTATTGGCACAAGGAATGTCAACCCCTGAATCGGGCCGAGGCCTGTCAACCCCTACCCTGGCACGCTTCGCTATTGACGACCTCCCGGTGTGAATAGCGCGGCGTTGACCGGCTGGTACGTCTATTGTGATAAACGGCGAATGCGCACAGGTTTTTCCGCTCCAAAATGACGCGGTGCGGGCCGTGACGGTTCAGGACGAGCCGTGGATTCGCATGTCCGCCGCATTCACCTGCTCCCCCGCGATTTGTTCGCGAGGCCGGATCTCGTCGATCAGGAAGGTCATCCCGCGGTCATCCAGGGCGCGATCGACGCACTTGATCTCCTCGGGCGTGCTCGTCGACGGAAAGTCCCGCGTCACGGTCTTCGACAAGCGCAGCCACTTCCGCATGGACGTCATGAAGCCCGTGTGCGCGGACGAGAGCCCGGTCTTAACGAGCCCCCCACAACGACATGAACTTCCTCGAGGACATGATCCGAGGGTCGCGTATAACGGCGCTTATTCCATGGGCGGCGTCGCGAACCTGCCCGGGCTTCTGGCGCTGCAGGACAAATACGGGCTGTTCCTGTGGTTCGACGACTCGCACTCCATTTCCGTCTGGGAGACAAGGGCGCGACCACGGGGCCGGCGGCGGAACCGAGATTCCGGGCGGGCTTCCTACGGCTGGAGTACGACCTTGTTGCAGCCGTCCTCCTTGTGCTTGAACATCTCGTAGCCGCGCGGAGCGTCCTCCAGCCGCAGGCGATGCGTGATCACGAAGCTGGGGTCGATGTCACCGGCGCGGATCCTCCCCAGCAGGGGCTCCATGTACCGCTGGACGTGGCACTGGCCGGTCTTCATCGTCAGCGACCTGTTCATGAACGAGCCCATCGGGAACTTGTCCACCAGGCCGGCGTAGACGCCGATCACCGAGACGATCCCGCCGTTACGGCAGGACAGGATGGCCTCGCGCAGCGCGTACGGGCGGTCGGTCTCCTTCCGGGTCGCCTGCTTGGCCCGGTCGTAGGCCTGCATGGCGGGGATCGGGTAGTGGGCCTCCATGCCCACCGCGTCGATGCACGCGTCCGGGCCCCGGCCGGCGGTCATGTCGCGCAGCGCGTCCGGGATGTCGATCTCCTCGTAGTCGAGCGTCTCCGCACCCGCGCGCGCGGCGATCTGGAGCCGGTAGGGGAAGCGGTCGATGCAGATGACCCGCTCGGCGCCCATCAGGAAGGCGCTGGCGATGGCGAACTGGCCGACAGGACCGCCTCCCCAGACCGCGATGACGTCGCCGGGCTTGATCTCGCACATCTCGGCGCCCATCCAGCCGGTCGGGAAGATGTCGGACAGGAACAGCACCTGCTCGTCCGGCAGGTCGTCCTCGATCTTGATCGGTCCCACGTCGGCGAACGGCACGCGCGCGTACTCCGCCTGGCCTCCGGGAAAGCCGCCGAGCATGTGCGAGTAGCCGAAGATGCCCGCGGGAGCGTGGCCCATGAACTTCTCGGCCAGGCTCGCGTTGGGATTGCTGTTCTCGCAGACCGAGTACATGCCGTGCTCGCAGGCGAGGCAGCTGCCGCAGGCGATCGGGAAGGGGACCACCACCCGGTCGCCGACCCGCAAGTTCGACACGTCCGGGCCCACCTCCACGACCTCGCCCATGAACTCGTGGCCGAGGATGTCGCCCCTCTCCATGGTCGGGATGAAGCCGTCGTACAGGTGCAGGTCGGAGCCGCAGATCGCGGACGAGGTGATGCGGATGATCGCGTCGCGGGCGTTCAGAATCTTGGGGTCGGGGACCGTCAGGACCTCGACGGTGTTGCGGCCCATCCAGCAGTTGGCCTTCATGGGATCCTCCTCACGTCACGGGCTGCGGGACGGTCTCACCGCACGGGCTGGGCGGGACGCTGCATGGCCTGCCGCAGCGCCCGGATGCCCTCCGGGCTTCCCTCTGAACGGACCACCTCGCCGGTCTCCATGACCTGCTTGAACCGGCGCAGGTCGTCGCGCACCTGCTGCTCGGGGTGCTCGCCGAGCAGCCTGGCGAAGGCGAGCCCGACCTTGCCGCCCGGCGGGTCGTACTCGATCTCCACCCGCACCTCCGTGCCGCGCCCGCCGGGGGCGTCGGTGAAGCTCACGGCGCCCCTGTTGCGGACGGTGGCGCCCTCCGTCGACCTCCAGGCGATCAGCTCTCCCGCACGGTCGTCGATGATCTCCGCGTCCCACTCGATGCACTTCCTCGTGAGCCCCTGCGCCTTCCAGTGCGAGTAGCCGCCCCCGATCGTCTCCACCGACGCCAGGTGCGCCATGAAGCGCGGGAGGTTCTCGAAGTCGTGCCAGTACTCGTACACCTCCTGGCGGGGACGGTTGACCGTGGTGGCCGCGTGCAACTCCATCGCGCCCTCGGGCTGGATGCTCGGCCTGCGCCGGTTCGCCCGCATGGCGATGTACAGGTCGAGGGCCGTGAGGCCGGCGACCGCCGCCGTGACGGCCGTGACGCGACGGCGGCGCCGGCCTTCGCGGTTGGCGATGGCCCGGCCGAGAGCCGTCAGGTCCATGGCGTCACCCGCCACCCGGGTCCACACCCAGGGAGCGGGTCGCCGGCTGCCCAGCAGGACCGCCGCGTGGAACAGCTCGCGTACGCCGACCAGCCGCACCATGCCACGAGCCAGGGCCGAGTCGTCCAGCCCGATGAGGCGGATGATGGACCCCGGCGCGGCGAGCTGCGCCGATCCGAGGCCGAGGCTGGCCCAGCCGAGTGCGCTGGCGAGACTGTCCGTCTTGCGCTCATACTCTTCGCTCATGTGAACCCCACATGTGCTTTTCGATCTCGGTCCACCGTGATCGCGGCCGATCCGCTGCCTGCGGCGCGCACGCCGTCCGAGGGATGATCCGTCCCCGCCGGTGGGGAAACTGTCGTGTTCCAGGGGCCGTACCCCCTCCGACTTACGATGACACTAATCCCCCTAATCATGGGCAAACCCTCCTTTTTCTGTACGAGTTATGACATATCGCTTTCGCCGTGTTGCGGGGTTCGTGACGTAATATCCGCTACTCTCACCCGAGTTGATCACCTCGGAGGGGGTGAGATGGAGACGCGAGCGGCGCTCCGCTTCGGTGCGGTCCTGGCGAGCTCGGGGCCGGTCATCCTGACCACCTTCAGGGTCGGCGTCGACGCCTTCGGGTGGACCTGTTACGAGGACTATCAGGACCCCTCCACCATGGAGGTCGCCGCGTGGCAGCTGCTGCACTGGTCGCGGCTCCTGCTGCCGGTCCTGCTGGCCGGGCTGGCACTGCGTGAGCCCCGCCGGGCCACGCCCATCGCCGTCTCCGCGCTGGGAGCCGTCCTCGCGGCCGGGCTCCTCACGGCGGTCGCCCTGCCCGGCACCGACCCCTGCACCGGACGGGCGCTTCCCGTCACGCTCCCCTGGACCCTGATCGCCTGCTACGCCGTCGCGATATGGCTGATCCTGGCGGCCCGGTCACCGCTGCCCCCGGTGAAGCACGGGATCACCCTCTGGACGGTCGCCGCAGCGGCGGCCGTGTGGGCGAAGGTGGACTGCCGCATGCCGTTCGCGGCCTTTGACGTCTCCCAGGGCTCACACCTCGTGTATCAGGAGTCACCCTGGGATGCCGTTGTTTCGTGGGCCAACTCCGCCGGACCGGCCGGCCTGCCGATCGTCGTCGTCGCGCTGGCCGCGACCGCGAGGGCCGTCGCCACCGGCCGGTTGAGGCGCCTGGCCTGCCTTGGAGCAGGGACGACGCTTCTCGCCCTCTCCCTCCTCGACCTCCTGGAACGTCTCCGCTACGGGCTCGGCGTCGACGAGCATCCCGCTGTCCTGGTCAAATGGCACCTGTTCCTCGCGGGGACCCTCATCGTGCTGTCCCCCTGGCGCTACCGGAGGCCCACCGCCCACGCCGCGACGGTGCGCTCGCTGTGGAACAGGATCCCCGAACGTCCCAGAGATCTCGCCGTGCTGATCGGCGTCGCCGCCGCCGTCGTCTGGCTGACCCTCTCGTACTTCGCGCCGAGTTCGCCGTAGAGCCTCGGCCTTCGCGGCGAGCTCTCCGTGGAGCCTGACGGGCCCGCGGGCGTACGCGGATCTGCGTATGGCGAAGCCGCAGGTGAGCGGATGTCCTACTCCGGTCGCGCGGCCAGACTCGGCGCATGCTGACCGTTCTCGTTCGTGCTTTCCGCGTGCCCGACCTTCGGAAGAAGATGCTGTTCACGCTGGCGGTGATCGCGTTGTTCCGGTTCGGGCAGAGCCTGCCCGCGCCCGGGGTGAACGTCGCCGCCGTACGGGAGTGCCTGCGGGGAACTCGCGGCGGCCTCATCGACATGCTGCAGTTGTTCAGCGGCGGCGCGATGCTCAAGCTGTCGGTGTTCGCCCTCGGGATCATGCCGTACATCACGGCGAGCATCATCGTCCAGTTGCTCACCGTGATGATCCCGCGCCTGGAGACGCTCAAGAAGGAGGGTCAGCAGGGGCAGGCGAAGATCACCCAGTACACGAGGTACCTGACCGTGGCGCTGGCCGTGCTCAACGCCACCACGGTGGTCTCGCTCGCCCGCGCGGGCAAGATCTTCTCCACCTGCGACCGGCCGTTGCTGCACGACCAGGGCGCGATGACGGTCGTCGTGATCGTGGTCACCATGGTGGCGGGGACATCCGTGGTCATGTGGCTGGGCGAGCTGGTCACCGACCACGGCATCGGGAACGGCATGTCCATCCTGATCTTCACCCAGGTGGTCGCCGTGTTCCCCTCCTACGTCTCGAACATCTTCGTGATCAGCCCGTTCGCGCTGGCGGCGATGCTCGTCGCGGGGGTCTTCCTGGTGGCGGCGGTGGTGTTCATGGAGCAGGCCCAGCGGCGGATCCCGGTGCAGTACGCCAAGAGGGTCGTGGGGCGCAGGATGTACGGCGGGACCTCGACCTACATCCCGCTGAAGGTCAACCAGGCCGGGATCGTCCCCGTCATCTTCACCTCGTCCCTGCTCTTCCTGCCGCAGCTGGCGGCGCAGCTGATGGGCGGCACGGGGCCGGTCGCGGAGTGGATAGCGCGGTACCTGGTCTCGGGCGACCACCCGGTCTACATAACGGCATACCTCGTGCTGATCGTGGCCTTCACCTACTTCTACGTGTCGATCACCTTCGACCCGGTGGAGGTGGCCGACACCATGAAGCGGCACAGCGGGTTCGTGCCCGGCCTCCGGCCCGGGCGGCCCACCGCGGAGTATCTGGGATTCGTGCTCTCACGGCTGACCGCGCCGGGAGCGGTCTATCTCGGCACACTGTCGCTCATCCCGGTCATCGCGTTCGTGCTGCTGCACGATCCGTCCACCCAGCAGAACTTCCCGTTCGGCGGCACGACCATCCTGATCATGGTCGGAGTCGGGATGGACACGGTCAAGCAGATCGAGGCGCAGCTGGAACAGCGCACCTACAAGGGCTTCCTCAAGGGATCGTCAACCCGGACCTGACGGCGAAGACGACCAGCTGGGCGCGGTCGCGGGCACGCAGCTTGACCATGGCGCGGCTGACGTGGGTGCGCACCGTGTCGGGGCTGATGACGAGCTCACTGGCGATCTCGTCGTTCGACCGGCCGGTGGCGACCCAGCCCACCATCTCGCGCTCTCTAGGGGTGAGGGTGTCGAGGCCCTCGACCGGGGCGGCGTCGTGGCGGCTGAACCGGCCGATCACCCTCCTGGTGACGGAAGGGGAGAGCAGTGCCTCCCCCGAGGCGACGACCCTGATGGCGTGGGTGAGCTCCTCGGGGGCGCTGTCCTTGAGGACGAACCCGCTGGCTCCGGCCTGGAGGGCGGCGAAGACGTACTGATCCACCTCGAAGGTGGTGACGACGACCACCCGAGTGGTGCTCAGCGCTGGATCGGCGGCGATGGCCCGCAGCGTATCGATGCCATCCATACCGGACATGCGGATGTCGAGCAGGAGGACGTCGGGGCGAGCGGCCGTCAGCAGCCGCAGGGCCGCGGCGCCGTCGGCCGCCTCGCCGACGAACTCCAGGTCGGGCTCGCGGTCGATGAGCGCTCTGAGCCCCATGCGGACGACGGCCTGGTCGTCGGCGAGCGCCACGCGGATCGGGCTCGTTGGTGGAGTCATGCGGCGCCCCGCGTCACGGGGTGGCGGGGCCGCGGCGTCCCCGGGTCACGCGGAGTCCGGATCAGGCGAAGCCGGGGGAACCGGATCAGGCGAAGCCGGAGGAAAGCGCGCCACGACGCGGAAGCCGCCGCCCTCGCGGGGGCCCGCGCCGAACGTGCCACCGGCCTCCGCGACTCGGGCCCGCATGCCGGCCAGCCCCCGGCCCTCGGCGGTTCCCGGGATGCCGCTTCCCCTGTCGGTGACCTCCAGGACGAACCCGGAGGGATCGTCGGTGAAGCGGACCAGGGCTTCGGTGGGACCGGCGTGACGCAGGACGTTGGTCAGCGACTCGCGCACCACTCGGTAGACGGTGCCTTCGAGGTACGCGGGGATCTTCGGCTCGGCCGGTTCGACCTCGACGGGCAGCCCCGCCGCGCGCACGCCGCCGATCAGCTGGGGTAGGTCGTGGCCGGAGGTCGCGGGGTCGATCAGGTCGAGTGCCGATCGGAGCTGGTCGAGCGCGTGCTTGCTGGTCGAGCGGATCGCCTCCAGCGACGCGCGGACCTGGTCGGGACGCTCGTCGAGCATGAGCAGGGCGACCCCGGCCTGCATGGCGATGGTCGCGAGGCCGTGCCCGGCGGCGTCGTGCACCTCCGCGGCGATGCGCGCCCGCTCCTCTGCGATGAGGTCCTGCGAGCTCATCGACGCGAGCGCCGTCTCGGGGGGCTCAGTGACGGTTACCTGGTGGCTCGCCGGTGTCCGGTCACTCGCCGGCTTCACCAGCAGCGGCGGATGGGCAGGCGGCGCGGGCAGTGCCCAGACAGCCGCCCTGCCGGGAATCCGGCCGGCCGAACCGTCTGGGTCGAGGGCCTGCCCCGTCGAGACGCCGGCGCTCAGGGGCTGATCGGCCGCGCTGCGGGCCTGGGCGAGACCGCTGAACGGCCACGGGATGGCCAGCCACCCCACCCACGCCAGCATGACGACGACCGGGAGGTCACGCAGCCGTCCGAGGCGGAACAGCGCAGCCCCAGCCGCCGCGAAGGAACCGCGCGGGCGGCCGTCCGGATGCGTGGGCTCGATCACCATCTTGACCCGATCCTAGCCAGTGCCGGGTGGTCCCGTCCGAGATCGTGGACTCGATCGCCTACGACGTCAGGGCCGCTCGGGCTCGGGCCGCGCGGACGGCGGCCGTGAGCGTCACGATGTCGTACGCGCCGTGGTGCCGCCGTCCGTTGACGAAGAACGTCGGCGTGCCGGACACACCGCTCAGGTCGGCGGAGTCCATGTCCTCCTCGATCCGCGGGACGCCGACTTGGCTCTCCAGATCGCGCCGGAAGCGCTCGACGTCGAGCCCGATGCGCTTGGCGCAGTCGAGCAGATCGGGAAGCAGGATGTTCCCCTGGTGGTCGAGCAGCAGGTCGTGCATCTCCCAGAACGCCCCCTGCTCGGCCGCCGCCTCGGTGGCCTCGGCCGCGAGCTGCGCGGAGGGATGCACGTCGTGCAGCGGGAGGTGGCGCCAGACGTACCGGACGTCGCCGGAGCCGGCGAGGAGCTCCCGCACGACCGCCTCGGCCTGGCCGCAGTAGGGGCACTCGAAGTCGCCGTACTCGACCACGGTCACCGGCGCGTCCTTCGGGCCTCGTATGTGGTCCCGGTCGGGATCGACGGGGGCGGCGAGGTCGATGATGCTCTCGGCGGTGCCGAACAGCGCCTGCGCCCGGAGCCTCGGCGGGAGCATGGCGGTCACGCGCGCGACACCCCAGGTCAGGAGCGACGCGCACAGTGCCGCGGCGAGGATGCCGAACTTCGCCTCCTCAAGCCCATCTCCGCTGAAGGCCAGCGTGGCGATCAACAGCGAAACGGTGAAGCCGATGCCGGCGATCGTGCCGCCGCCCGCGACCGCGGCCCAGCCGACCGGCGGGCGCACCCGTCCGCGGCTCAGCCACGAGACGAGCCAGGTCGAACCGGCGATGCCGATCGGCTTGCCGGCTACGTAGGCGAACAGGATCCCCAGCGTGATCGGCGAGGTGAGCGCCCGGGTGAGGAACTCACCGCTGATCGGGATCCCCGCGTTCGCCAGCGCGAACAGCGGAACGATCACGTAGCTCGCCCACGGATGGTAGAGCTGCTGGAGGCGGTGGTTCGGCGAGACGGCGTTGGAGAGTCCCACGCTGGCGGAACGGGCGAGCTCGGGTGTCGGCTGCTCGCGGAAGAGCCGGAACAGGTCGCTCGCGCGCTCCAGGTCGCCACGCGTCGCCGGTGACGCGTAGGTCAGCAGCCCCATGGCCAGGCCGATGACGACCGGTTCGACGCCGGACTTGAAGAGCGCCACCCAGGCCGCCGCCGCGAAGCCCGCGTAGACCAGGCCGTGCCGTACGCCGCGTGCCTTGACCCCCAGCATCGCCGCGAAGATCGCCACCGCGGCCAGCAGCGCCAACGGCGCGACGTGCTCGCTGTAGAAGACGGCGATCACGCAGAGGGCCACGAGGTCGTCGACGACCGTGACGGTCAGGATGTAGGTGTGCGCGCGAGCCGGGAGGCGGGCGGCGACCAGGGCGAGCATCCCCATCGCGAACGCCGTGTCCGTCGACATCGCGGCTCCCCAGCCGTGCGCGGAGGGCAGCCCCCTGTTGATCAGCAGGTAGATCGCGATGGGCACGATCATCCCGCCGAGGCCGGCCACGACCGGCAGGATGAGCCGTCGCCGGTCGCGCAGCTCTCCCATGTCGAACTCGCGTCTGGCCTCCAGCCCGACGACGAAGAAGAAAATCGTCATCAGCCCGGTGTTGATCCAGTGCCGCAGGTCCTGGGAGACGCCGGAGCCGCCGAAGTCGAGCGACAGCCGCGTCCCCCACAAGGCCTCGTACGACGGCAGGTCGACGTTGGCCCATGCGAGCGCGGCCAGCGTGGCCGCCAGGAGGATCACGGCGCTGCCGGTCTCGGTGCGCAGGAACTCCCGCAGCGGCGTCTCGACGCGCCGCGCCCAGACGGTGCTTCCGAAGAAGGGCGTGGGCGCTTCCCTGGGTCCGGTCACCTCTCATCTGACAGCATCAGGCGCCAGGGCATTCCCGAGCTGGGCATTCTTGGCTTACGGCCGGTGAACCGACGGCTCACCGCCGGTTCGGGAACCAGGTCTGACACCTCTGATCCGCCAGGGGAGCACGCATGGCCGCCCCCACCGAAGTCAACCGCTCCGCCCCGGTTCCGGCCCACTCCGAGATCGACGTCGACGCCCCGCGCACCGACCGGCGCGGTCACAACGGGCCCAGGCGTCGTGTGATGAAAGTTTCAGCTGCCACCGGCGGCGTCGACATGCCCAGCCTGCGGCTATTAAGTTGAGAGCCTGGCCTTAGTAACCGAGCCCTTCTGGGACCGGCGGCGGCTCCCTACGATCCGGGGAAGTTGGTGGGAGCGCTCCCACCGTACCGGACGGAGTATTTCATGGCTCGCAGAAGGCCCTTGATGACGGCCATCCTCACCGTGGCCGCCACGGCCGCGGCGGGGGCGGCCGTCTTCACCTCGTCCGCCGCCCAGGCCGCCGACTCCGCTTTCTACGTGGATCCGCAGACCAACGCGGCCAAATGGGTGGCGGCCAACCCCGGCGACAGCCGTACCGCCGTGATCAGGGACAGGATCGCCGCGGTCCCCCAGGGCCGGTGGTTCGCCAGCTACAACCCCACGACCGTACGCGGCCAGGTCGACACCTACGTCGGCGCGGCGGCGGCAGCGGGCAAGATCCCGATCATGGTCGTGTACGACATGCCGAACCGCGACTGTGGAGGCGCGAGCGCGGGCGGCGCACCCGACCACACCGCGTACCGCGCCTGGATCGACGAGATCGCGGCCGGCCTCGGCGGGCGGCCGGCGACGATCGTCCTGGAGCCGGACGCACTGGCGATCATGACGAACTGCATGGACTCCACGCAGCAGGCCAACGTGAAGGCGTCCATGGCGTACGCCGGCAAGAAGTTCAGGGGCACGTCGTCCCAGGTCAAGGTCTACTTCGACATCGGCCACGACGCCTGGCTCTCCGCCTCGGAGGCCGCGTCCCGCCTGAACGGCGCCGACGTCGCCAACAGCGCCGACGGCATCGCCCTCAACACCTCGAACTACCGGGCCACTCCCGGCCTGGTGTCGTACGCGAAGGGCATCATCTCCGCGACCGGCGTCTCCAGGCTGCGCGCGGTGATCGACACCAGCCGCAACGGCAACGGCCCGTCCGGCAGCGAGTGGTGTGACCCGGCCGGCCGCGCGACGGGCACCTGGAGCACGACGAGCACCGGTGACGCGTCGATCGACGCGTTCCTCTGGGTGAAGCCTCCGGGTGAGTCGGACGGCTGCATCGGCCCCGCGGGGCAGTTCGTACCGCAGCGTGCCTACGACCTGGCCGTCGCCGCCCCTCCGCCCACCGGCAACCCGACCCCGACCCCCACCCGGACCCCCACTCCTACCCCGACCCCCACTCCGACGCCCACGCCCACCCGGACCCCGACGCCCACCCCCACCCCCACCCCGACCTTCACCGGCAATGTCGGCTGCACGGCGACCTACAAGGTGACCAGCCAGTGGCAGGGCGGCTTCCAGAGCGAGGTCACGGTGAAGAACGCCGGCACGGCTCCGATCGGCGCCTGGAAGGTCCAGTGGACGCTCCCCAGCGGGCAGTCGATCTCGCAACTGTGGAACGGCAACCTCTCGACCAGCGGCAGCGGCGTCACCGTCACGAACCTGAACTGGAACGGCAGCGTCCCGGTCAACGGAACCACCACCTTCGGCTTCCTCGCCAACGGAGCGAGTAACGCCACCCCCTCCCCGCTCATCTGCACCGCTTCCTAGCACCGGCCGGGAGCCACCTACCGGCTCCGCGATGGCGAACAGGGCCCTTTCCACACCAGGAAAGGGCCCTTCGCCCGCCGTGCACGTGAATCCAGACGGAGCGGAGTCAATCGCGCTTGGCGGGCAGCGACGGCCTGGCGTCGGTCCAGCCCATCTGCTGGTAGGCCGTGAAGCTGGTGGTCTTCGCGGTACGGCCGCCGGCGAGCTCGACCGTGGTCGTCGTCGACTGCGCGAGCGGCAGGCCCGTCGCGGAATCGATCACGTTCACGACGTCGTACGCCTTCTCCCCCCGCCCGGAGCCGGCGGCCACCTGGTAGCCGAACGCCTCGCCCGTACGGCCCAGCGGATCCTTCACCCTGCCCAGAGACGTAAGCGCGGGCATGGTGGCCAGGATGCGATAGGCGGAGGCGCGGACAGCGGGTGAGACGGGCAGACCGAAGACGATCTCCATGCAGGCTTCCCGCAGGGCCGAGTCCCGCCCTCCCGGGTCCTGCCCGGAGCCGCCCTTGGCCGGGGCGGTGAGGCGCTGTTCGAGGTAAGCGCGCAGTTCCCGCTCGCCGCTCGGAATGTGGCGGATCTCGTCCCAGGTGAGGGACTTCTTGGTCAGCGACCCACCCAAGCCCTTCCACCCGCCGCCCAGCCGCGCGGCCATCTTCTCCTCCGCTCCGGCCCGCACCAGCTCCGACGAGTTGACTCCGACGTATCCGGTCATGTCCAGCGGGTACTTCCACTGGGTCGGCGAGCCCGCCTTCCGCCAGGCGGCCCGGTCCTCGCGGCCGAGCGGCTTCGCGCCGAGGTACTGCGTGATCCACCAGCTCTGTGCCCCGGACCCGCGCGCCAGCCACTCGTCCTTGAGGAATCGCCGCCTGATGACGTAGCCGCGATCAGGCGAGATCGCGTCCATGCCGGAAATCGTGGTGGTGCGCCAGTACGCGCCCGACAGGGGCGCCTTCGTGACGGCGGTGACCGCGGTGGCGGCGGCCAGCAGGACCTGGCGCGCCGA
The DNA here is from genome assembly GCF_049674955.1 of Sphaerisporangium viridialbum. Lineage (GTDB taxonomy): Bacteria > Actinomycetota > Actinomycetes > Streptosporangiales > Streptosporangiaceae > Sphaerisporangium > Sphaerisporangium viridialbum. Next base: position 9,807,508 of record NZ_CP187232.1, read on the forward strand.
CGGCCGCATGCCGGGCGAGGCCGCCGGCGAAGGGTTCGGCCCCCGCCCGTCCGGCGCCGTCACCATGGTGATCACCAGAACCGTGGCGGCCACGCTCGCCGCCGACGCGAGCCACGGCACCGGCCCGCGCAGCCTCTTGGCGCGCGGCCTGCCGACCTGTCCCGGCGGCTCGGACATGATCGAGGCCAGCAGCGCCTGGGCCCCCACTCCGGACACCTGGCCGGCAGGCTCGCCGCTCAGGTCGTCGTCGTGCACTCTGGCGAGATCATCCAGGTTCACAGTGCGGTCCTCTCGAAGAGCGGAAGGTCGATCCCCGCGTCTGCCAGGGCACGCGCGAACCGTTTGCGTGCCCGGTGCAGCCGGACACGTACGGCGTTGCGGGTGATACCGAGCGTGCGCGCCACCTGCTCGGTGTCGAGCTTCTCCCAGGCGACCAGCGACAGCAGCTCCCTGTCATCGTCGTTCAGGGTCCTGAAGACCCGGCCGAGCCGCGCGTACTCGGCCGGCGGCGGCCCGGTCAGCGCCGGGGAGGCGGTGATCTGCTCACGTAGCGCGGCGGTGCGCCGCTCATGCCGCCGTTCGCCGCGCCGGTGGTTCGCGAGCGTCCTGCGGGCCACGCCGTACAGCCAGAGCCTGGCCTCGTCCCCCGGCGGGATCTCGTCGATCCGCCGCCATGCGACGGCGAACGTCTCGGCCACCACGTCGGCCGCGTCGTCGGGATCTCGGCAACGGCGCAGGACGTACCCGAGTATGGGGCGATAGGCGTGTTCGTATATCTGTACGAACCGGCCGTGGGGATCAAGTCCCATCCGGCCTCCTCACATGATCTGGTCACCCTTCCATGTCCGGAATCTCGGAAGCATTACCGGTTACCGGCAAGTTCCGGCGGTCGCGGGCGTGCCCGAGGGGGGCGACACGGAGATCACACAGCCCGGCACCTGACGCGACGGATCGATCACTCAGAGTAGCGTCGTCGTGAAGTTGATCTACGAGGACATCCCTCACGACAGAGTGGGAGTTCAGTGTTGACATCACGACGACCCGGATCCGCGCTCACCGCGCTGGCCTGCACCCTCATGGCGCTGCTGGCCACATCGGGTACTCAGGTGGCGGCCGGCACCGGTGCGCACGCCGCCACCACCGCACGGCAGGCTGTCACGCGAGCCGCCGCCACGCCCTGTGTCCGGCAGGGGCAGACGACCTACCCCGTCAGTTACTACTGGAAGAACGTATTCGGCGGAATGCTGGGCAGCGGGTCGGTCTCGGTCGACACCTCCCCATCCCTGTGGGGCGGGCAGATCACACCGGGCGGCACCTTCACCCTGACGCTGGCGCACCGTACGGCCCAGTGGCCGCTGCTGGTCAGGAGCTACACCACCACGTGGGACCTGTCGTCACTGCTGGCCAGCGCTGATGTCGTCAGCCAGTCGGGGACCGGCACCATCAGCGGCAACACCCTGTCGATCGCCTCGCAGGGTACCAAGACCGACCCATCCCCGAAGGTCATCACCTTCCAGGTCAGGCAGGGCACCATCGGGCGCGGCATGACCATCCGGCCGACCGGGATCAGCAGCGTCATCGCCGCCCCGGGCCAGCTCGGAAACAACACACCCGCCGCTCCGATCCAGATCGTGAGCGGGCAGTCCATCTCGCCCACCAACGCCGCCGCCGACACCGCCACCACCCCGATGGGCGCAGCCGTCAGCATCCCCGTCCTGGCCAACGACACCGCCACCTCACCGACGATCAGCGGCGTCACCAAGCCCGGCAACGGCACCGCGACGATCTCCGGCGGCAACGTGAACTACACACCCGCCCCGGGCTTCAACGGCGCCGACAGCTTCAGCTACACCATCACCACCGCCTGCGGCACCAGCACCGCCACGGTCACGGTCACCGTCACCTGTCCCTGGAAACCGGTCAACCTGGTCAACGGCAGCTTCGAGACGCCGCCTGTGGCCACGGTCGACTGGTCCATCCCCGACGCCTCCACCAACCCGGGCGTCGGCTGGCACACCACCGCCACGGACAACAAGCTGGAGTTCTGGCGGGGCGGCGCGAGCGGGATACCGGCAGCCGACGGCCAGCAGTTCGCCGAGCTCAATGCCAACCAGGTCTCCACTCTCTACCAGGACCTGCCCACCGTTCCCGGGACACCGATGACCTGGGCTCTGCATCACCGAGGCCGCCTGGGGACCGACGTGATGCGGGTGCTCATCGGCGCACCAGGCGCGACCGTGGCTCAAGTCCCTGCCGGGGCCTCCTCTCCGGACATCTCCGACGGCAACACCGCCTGGGGCTACTACACCGGGGTGTACGTCGTGCCTCCGGGACAGACCACCACACGATTCGCCTTCGAATCGGTGTCAGCCGCAGGTGGCACCCCGACGGCCGGCAACTTCCTGGACGGAGTGGTGTTCGGAACGCCGCCGTGCCTGCACCCGACGACGAACGCGGTCAGGGCGGGCGGATCCCCGGATGCGCACCTTGCGGCCCGCGGCATCCCTACCATGGCCATCAACGCCAACGATGACCGGAAAGCGCGGAAGCTCGAGCCCTCCGCGCGTTGACGATTCGTCGACCAGCGGCGGCCCTCTCAACCCAACGCGTCGGCCGTGCCTGTGATGATCGTGCGCAGGCCGTGTTCGAAGGCGTCCTCGCCGAGTGGGCCGCCGCCCGCGTGCAGGGCCGCCGTCAGGGTCGGCACCGCTTCCTCGCGGGGGCGTCCGCTCGGACGGGTCGCCTGCTCCTGCAGTACGAACCCGGTGATGTAGTGCGTGAGGGTGCTGATCGTGCGCACCGCGAGCACGGGGGTGAAGCCGCGACCTGTCATCGCGGCCAGCTCCTCCTCGAACATCCGCACCGTCTCCGGGCTCAGCTCCGCCGCGCCGGACACGACGCGGGCGCCGTCGCGGTAGGCGAGCAGCGAGGCCCGGTACGCGCGGGCCCGCCTGGCCAGCCACTCCTGCCAGGACTCTTCCGGCCGCGGCGGCCCCATGCCGGCGGCCCGCACGATCTCATCGGCCATGCCGTCCAGCAGCTCCTGTTTCGTGCGGATGTGCCAGTAGAGCGCCGGTGACTGGACGCCCAGCTCGGCGGCGAGCCGGCGGACCGTCAGCCCATCCAGGCCGACCTCGTCCAGCAACCGCAGCGCGGCGTCGATCATCGTCTGCCGGGTCAGCCCGGCCCGTCCGCGGTCGCTCATCATTGCCACCTTAGCAACGCTAAGCTAGCCTTAGCATCGCTAAGGAGGCTTTCATGCTCATCACCACAGCGCCTGACGGCACCGAGGTCCGAGCCATGGACGAGGGCCGGGGGCCGGCGGTGCTGGTTCTCCATCCCGGGCTGGACGACGGCCGCTCCTGGGACAAGGTGGCGACCCTGCTGGCGCCGCGTCACCGCGTCGTACGCCTGCACCGACGGCAGTACCGGCAGGACCTGCCCGGCCCCGCGACGATCCAGCAGGAGGTCGAGCACGTGCTCGCCGCCGCGCGGGAGATCGACACCCCGATCCTGCTCGTCGGCCACTCCTCCGGCGCGGTCGTCGCTCTGGAGTCGCTGGTCACCGCGCCCGAAATGTTCGCCGGCGCCGTCCTCTACGAGCCACCCGTCGTGATCGGCGCCCCGCTCGGCGGCCCCGGCGGCGAGATCAACATCCGCGCCCGGCGGGCCATCGCGGCCGGCCGCCCCGGCAGGGCACTGCGCATCTTCATCCGGGACACCGTGCGACTGCCGGCCTGGATGGCCTTCCTGGCCGGCGTGTTCACCGCCCTCAGCCCGCGGCTGCGCCCGCTCGTCCCCCACCAGATCGACGACAACGAGGCGCTGGACCGGCTCGGCGTCCGCCTCGGCGCCTACGCCGGGATCGACACCCCGGTGCTGCTGCTCGGCGGCGATCGAAGCCCCGCTCACCTGAGCGAACGCCTCGATGCACTGGCCCGCGTGCTACCCGGCGCCGAGCGGGTGGTGCTGCGTGGACAGGGGCACACCGCCCACGCGTCCGCACCCGCCCAGGTCGCTGCCACGATCGAGTCCTTCGCCACCAGGCTCACAGGCTGACCGAGCTCGAACCGCCGACGTCGGAAACTCGGTTGCCGCGGTCACCCGAGTTCGCAAGGATTCCGATATATGGGCGCGACGAAGATGCATGCCGACGAGATCGAGACCGATGCCGGGCTGGTGCGCCGATTGCTCGCGGGGCAGTTCCCGCAGTGGGCCGATCTGCCGGTCGATCCGGTCGAGTCGTACGGGACCGATCACGACATCTATCGGCTCGGTGACCACCTGGCCGCCCGACTGCCGCGCATCGGATGGGCCACGGCGCAAGCGGCGAAGGAGGCGGAGTGGCTGCCGAAGCTCGCGCCGCACCTGCCGCTCGCGCTCCCGGTGCAACTGGCGATGGGGCATCCCGCCGAGGGCTATCCCTTCGACTGGTCGGTGTACGAGTGGCTGCCCGGGAAGAACGCCAACGGCACGATCGACGATCTGGATCAGGCGGCCGTTGATCTGGCCGCGTTCGTGACCGCGCTGCGCCAGGTCGACACGGCTGGTGCGCATCCGCGGCCTCGTGGCGCTCGTGGCGCACCGCTCGCGGAGAACGACGAGCATGTTCGCTGGTCGATCGCACAACTCGGCGACCGCATCGACGGCGCCGCCGCGCTCCGCTCGTGGCAGGAGTCCCTGGACGCCCCGGCCTGGGACGGTCCGGAGGTCTGGGTGCACGGCGATCTACTGCCGGGCAACCTGCTCGTCGTGGACGGCCGCCTGTCGGCGGTCATCGACTTCGGTGGCCTCAACGTGGGCGATCCCGCCTGTGATCTGCAGCCCGCGTGGAACGTCTTCACGGGGGACAGTCGCGAGCGGTTCCGAGCCGAACTCGCGGTCGACTACGCGTCATGGTCGCGTGGCCGAGGCTGGGCACTCTGCCAGGCCGTGGCGGCCCTGCCGTACTACTGGGACACCAACCCCGGCATAATCCGCCAAGCCTCAAACGCCCTGACCCAGATCCTCGCCGACGGCTCCCCCTGATCGGCACGGCGGCCGACGCCCTCGGCCGGGTCCCTCTTTCTGGGTAGGGGAGAGCTGGTAGACCTGGGTTTCGAGGGGGATGCTGATCTCGCATTCGGTGCTGAAGTAGTGGTCCTGCGCTTCCTTGAACGATTGTTCGATGCCGCTCTGTGAGCGTACGAAGGACAATAGGTTCCAAGCGTCTGCGTGTCCGAGGCGGATCCTGTCCGGATCGAAGATCGGCTGGGCGTCTCCTGTGTTTCCGAGCGTTGTGGCAAAACGCCGGACGAGCTGGAAGCCGAACTCCTCGGCGCGATCCGGCAGGTCGTTCATGACCAAGCGATCGCCGACATAGTTGCGATCGTATGCCTTGACCACGCGCTGAATCACCTCAGGGGCGGAGAAGCCGGCGTCGTTGACATCGACCACGTACAGAAGCCCACCGCGCCGCAAGATCCGGCGCATTTCGAGGAGGGCGAGATCCAGACTGCGAAGATGCACGAACAGGAAGTGTGCCGTGACCACGTCGTGTGACGAATCAGGCTCACCTGTGGTGTAAGCGGTACCCTGCCGGAAATCGTATTCCGGGAAGTTCGAACGGGCTCTGACGAGCAGCTGAGGAGCGGGTTCGACACCCTGCACGCGGTACCCGGCCAGTGGCTCCTCTTTCGCGATCGCCGCCAGATACTCCCCGGGGCCGGTCCCGATGTCCAGCAGCGACGCGGGCGCGGGCGGGAACGGTGTCGAGGCCAGGCGGGGACGCTGCTCGGCGAGTATCAAGCGGCCCTGGGCCGTCAGACGAGGCGCCTCCGTCTGGATGGCCAGTAATTCGAGGTAATGGTTCTCCACCGCGAGGCGCTCCACCGCCAGGAGATCGTCACGCCCGTTCTCCACGAGAAACCGGGCGAGCGAGGGAACGAATACGGGGCTGCCGTCGGAGGAGTCCCTGGCGAGATCTCGGTGCTTGAGGTAGAACTCCTCCAGGGCTTCCTCGCCCTCTACTTTCATTACCGCTACGGCGTCGTCGCCGGAACCGACCTCGGTATGGTAGACGAAATTTCTTCTCGCGTATCGTTCGATAAGATGCGGTTGCTCGCTCACGCGCACGATGAGAAAGAAACGGGACGGCCGCAGCGCCTCGCAGATCTGACGCACCATCGAGGTCGCGAGCTCTGCGCTGATAAGACTGCCCCGATGCGTCGGAAGTCCTACTCGCTTGCCGATCTCAACCGTGGGTCCGTCCGTATCCGGCAGCTCCATGACGGCCAGTTCGGGGGCTCCCGGTTCGTAGACGTACGCGGAGATGACCGCCACGATCTTTCCACCGGATATGGCGCAGAGATGAAGGCCGTCCGGATCCCTGTCGTGGTGTATTCTGTGCTCTCGCCAACCCAGTTCGTCGGTGAAGACGCGTCTCCGAACCCCAAGGATCTCTTCGCCGGCATCGCGCCAATCAAGCCAGCGTACTTCTATTTCGCTTCTGTGATCCATTGCCGATTACCTCACATGGATTGCGGAGCAGGAGCGACAATCCGAGGTGCAGCGCCCACCCGTTCGACCCCGCCCACGCTGGCTGGTCATCCTTGTGATCGGCTTAAGATCACTTCTCGGCGAGAGCCTTCCGCCGCACGCCGGCCAGGTCGTACCGTGCACATCACCGACCGGACCCCTACCGTGCCGTTGCCCTTAACGCCATCGCCAACGCCGCCGAATACCCCGATCCCCCTGGTGAACTGACTTGCTCACTTCGCTCGACTGGCGGAGGAACGCATCCGGCAGAGGTCCCCGCAACCGGTGAAACCCGGTCGAGGGTGCCGTGAAACCGGCGCCACCGAGAGTGAGGCCATGAGCATCACAGAACTCGGACGAACCGGCGGCGGCCCGGCCCCCGCCGCGGGCACTGATCTGGCCGTACATGCGGAAGGGCTGGTGAAGACGTTCGGCGAGCACCGTGCCGTCGACGGGATCGACCTGGACGTACGCCCAGGTGAGATCTTCGGCGTCCTCGGCCCGAACGGCGCCGGCAAGACCACCACGCTACGGATGCTGGCCACCCTGTTGAAGATCGACGCGGGCCGTGCCGAGATCTTCGGGGTCGACGTGGCCGGCAACCCGCACGTGATCCGCCAGCTCGTCGGCGTCACCGGACAGTACGCATCGGTCGACGAGAACCTGACCGCCCGCGAGAACCTCTGGCTTTTCAGTCGCCTGCAGGGCATCGCCGCGCCGCGCGCCCGGCGCATCGCCACCGAGCTGCTGAGCCAGTTCGGCCTGGAGGAAGCCGCCGGCAAACCGATCGCGCAGTTCTCCGGCGGCATGCGGCGGCGCCTCGACCTGGCGGCCAGCCTGATCACCAGGCCACCGCTGATCTTCCTCGACGAGCCCACCACCGGTCTCGATCCGCGCACGCGCGGCCAGATGTGGGACACCATCCGCGGTCTGGTCGCCGATGGCTGCACGGTGCTGCTGACCACGCAATATCTGGACGAGGCCGACCAGCTCGCCGATCGCGTCGCCGTTATCGACCACGGCCGCAAAGTCGCCGAGGGCACCCCCGACGAGTTGAAGACCGCGGTCGGCAACTCCGCCCTCCAGTTGCTGCTCGCCGAGCCGGGCGCGGTGCCCGCCGCCGTGGAGGTCGTGCGGCGCGTCCTCGGCTCCGACCCGATCCTCGGCCCGGAGCAGGGCCGCCTCAACGTCGCCCTCGACCAGGCCGACCTGGCCGCGGACGTACTGATCGCGCTTCGCGCCGCCGGAGTGTCCATTTCCTCGGTGAGCGTGGCCAAGCCCAGCCTGGACGAGGTGTTCCTCGCCCTCACCGGCCATGAAACGGACGGGGACGACAAGACCGGCATGGGGGAGAACCGATGAGCACTATGATCGCACCCGCCCGCGAGGCGGTCCGGGCCGCCGACCGCGTGGCCGCCGCCCGGCGGCGCATCTCCATTGGGGAGACGCTCGGCCAGACCCTGATGATGGCGTGGCGGGCGCTCAAGAAGATGCGCCGCAACCCGGAGCAGTTCTTCGACGTGGCGCTGCAGCCGATCCTGTTCACCGCGATGTTCGCCTTCATCTTCGGCGGCGCCATCGCCGGCGACGTGGAGAGCTACCTCCCCCTGATGATCCCCGGCATCCTCGCCCAGACCGTGCTGACGACGTGCATGGCCACGGGCACGCAACTCCGCGAAGACATGGAGAAGGGTGTCTTCGATCGGTTCAAGTCGTTGCCGATCGCCCGGATCGCGCCGCTCGCCGGCCCGATGGTGGCCGACCTGCTGCGCTATACGATCGCGGCCACTCTGACCTTCGCCATGGGTCTGGTGCTGGGCTACCGCCCGGGCGGCGGAGTGGGCGGCGTGCTCGCCGCGATCCTGCTGGCGATCTTCACGGGCTGGTCGCTGGCCTGGGTCTTCACCTGGGTCGGCACGATCGCCCGGAGCGCCCAGGCCGTGCAGGGCATCTCCATGATGATCTTGTTCCCCTTGACGTTCCTGTCGAACGCGTTCGTCCCCGTCGAGACCCTGCCCGACTGGCTGGCCGCGTTCGTACGGATCAACCCGGTCTCACACCTGGTCACGGCCGCCCGCGACCTCGCCAACAGCGCCCTCGTCAGCGGAGAGGTGGCCTGGACGCTCCTGGCGTGCCTGATCGTCATCGCGATCTTCGCGCCGCTGTCGGTACGCAGCTACAAACGGCACATGTGACCTCCGTCCGTCACGGCCGGAAACCTGCTCGACGAGACTCCGCGCCTCGTCGAGCAGGTCGGAGCCGCGTCGATCGCCGTACTCGGCCCGCACGGCGGCGATCATCCCGGGCGCGGCCCGCTCCGCGTACGGTTCGATCCGCTCGAAGGTCATGCTGGGCATGCTGCTGTTGTACGCGAACCGCTCGGCCAGCACCAGCAACCCGATCGAGTCGCCGGGGGCCATGGCTCCCCGCAGCAACCCCCAGGCGCCGAGCGCGAAGAGCATCGAGCCGCACAGCGGGTAGTCGAGGACGGGGTTCTTCACGCCCAGCAGGTCGTAGCCCCGGACGGCGGAGAACAACTCCTCGCCGTACCGGACGTCTTCCGGCGGGGCGTGGTACGCGTACGCCGTCAGAGTGACCGACACCGCGACGATCGTCCACGGCGTGAACTCCGTGCGCGGCATCCCGGGCAGGCGCAGATCGCGTGCCCGCTGGACGGCCAGGCGGTATTCCGCGAGCGCGGCGGCCGTCTCGCCGCGGGCGAGTGCGAGCTCGGCCGCGCACAATGAGACGATCGCAATCCCGCCGAGCACTGCCTCGCTGTCGTTGATCCGGGTGATCTCGGCGAGCTCGACCTCCGCGGTGTCGAGGTCGCCGTCGGCGAGCGCGGAGGTCAGCAGCACCGCGCGCAGCTGGGTCTCCTCGTCGGTGGCGCCGAGCCGGCTCAGCACCGGGATGGCGGTCCGCGCGTGTCCGACCGCCCGCCGGCGGTCACCGAGCTGAATGAACAGGTTGGCCAGCACGGCATGCATGATCGAGGCGAGCCACGGTCCCTCGTCCTCGCGGAGCATCGTCAGGGTCCGCTCGGCGGCCTCGATCGCCCCGGTCACGTCACCCGCGTTCTCCAAGACGTGGACGCTCATCTGCGTCGCCGCCAAGGCGATGTCACGGTCGGTGCTCCGGCACAACTCCGCCAGCCGGTGGCGCACCTCGGCGCCGTCGGCCGCGAGCAGTACCGTGGCCATCGCCGCCACGCGGGGATCCGTCGCGTCAGTGGTGGGCAGCGTACGGAGGAGATCGCGCAACGGATCGACACGGCGATCGGTGATGATCGCGATGTTCGTGAGCGTGATCAGCATGGCGGCCCTGGTCACCTCGACGAGGTACGGCGGCGGCGCCCAGCCGGTGATCACCTGGCTGATCGCGCCCCAGTGAACGAGGATCCGGGAGTGGTCGCCACGGATCGACCACAGCGCGCCGACGCCGGCCAGCAACTGGACCGTCGTAACGGGATCGGACTCGCCGAGAGCCTGCCGGAGCAGATCGGCGAGGTTGCTCTCCTCGACGCGCAACGCGTCGACCGCCGCGAACTGCGCCGGGCTGAACAGCTCGAAGGCGTGTTCAAGGGCGTACGCCGTCGCCCAGGCCCGCTGCGCCGCCCGAGCGGGCGCCTCCTCGCCGGCCTCCTTCAACCGCATCCGCCCGAACTCCCTGACGGTCTCCAGCATCCGGTAGCGGAGGCCGTACGTCGTCTCGCGGACGCTCACCATCGACTGCTCGGTCAGCACGTCCACGACGTGCAGGGCGTCCGGGCCGAGTACATGCTCGGCCGCGGCCAGCGTGAAACCGTCACCGAACAGCGACAACCACCGCAACGCCTGCCGTTCTGGCTCGTCCAGCAGATTCCACGACCAGTCGATGACCGCGAGCAGCGTCTGGTGCCGGTCGGGGGCCGTACGGTTCCCGCCGCGCAGCAGGGCGAACCGGTCCGCCAGGCGCCGCGCGATCTCCTCCACCGACATCACCCGCACCTTGGCCGCGGCCAGCTCGATCGCGAGCGGCAGACCGTCGAGGCGAGCGACGACCTGCTCGACCACTCCCTCGACGATCCGCACACCCGGGCGGGCGGCCGTGGCGCGCTGGCGGAACAACTCCACCGCGTCGCCCGTGGGCAACTCGCCGAGCAGGTAGACGCGTTCGGCGGGGATCGACAAGGAGGCGCGCGAGGTGATCAGCACCCGCAGGTCGCGGGTCGTCACGGTCAGGAACGCCACCAGATCGGCGACGGCCTCGATCACATGCTCGCAGTTGTCCAGGATCAGCAGCGCCGGAGCCTGGTCGAGATGCTGGGCGATCCGGGCGCGAACGTCGGAGCGCTGCTCGGCGGTCAGGGCACGACGCCCGCTGACCGAGTCCCGAACCCCGAGCGCCGAACCCACCTCGCCCACCACGCCCTCCGGCGAGGAGACGCCGACGAGCTCGACGAAATGAGCGACGGGCTGCGCGGCGTTCCTGCCGACGACATGAGCCAGCCGCGTCTTGCCCAGCCCGCCAGGGCCGATGATGGAGACCACCCGGTTGGTCTGCAACAGGGCATGTACCGCACGGATGTCGCCGTCGCGGCCGAGCAGCGAGGAACCGTCGAACAGGATGCCCTCACGCACCGGCCGATCGGCGACGAGGAGTTCGGCGTACACGCGGGCAAGCTCAGGCCCTGGTTCGGTGCCGAGCCGCGCGACCAGACCCGCGCGATACCGCCCGTAGCGCTCCAGAGCGGCGGCGGCACCTCGTACGGCGGCCTCACTGCGCAGCAGGCAGGCGAGCAGCTCCTCGTCGTGCGGCCGATCGGCCACGGCCTCCTCCAGCAGCGGCAGCGCGCTCTCGTGAGCGCCGCTCCGGCCCCGCGCGATCGCCGCCACCCGTCGCGCATCGGCCACCCACCCTGCGGCGACGCCCCTCAGCTCAGCGAGTGGACCCGTGGCGCCATCCAAGCCGCCGGCCACGAGACCCATGGCCTCTTCGGCGCGGCGACACGCGAGCTCCATGTCGTCTTCGCCCAGTGCGGCCCGTGCCTGCTCCACCAGCGCGCCGAGCAGCAGCGCGTCCACCTGACCGGCGGGCAGCCCGAGCCGGTAACCACGCGGGAGCCGCACCACGACGTCGGCGCAGGTCGCCGCCCTGGTCCGCGAGACGACAACCTGCAGCGCCTTCGTCGGGTTGGCCGGCGCCTCGTCGGGCCACAACTCCTCGACCAGGCGCTCGTCACTGAGCCCTGCACGCCCGTGCATGGCGAGTACGGCCAGCAGGGTTTGCGCGCGATCGCCGACCACGCGCGCACCCTGCCAGCGCACGCCATCGAGCAGGACCAGTGCGGGGGACACACCCTCAGCTTACGGACGGCGTCCCACTCCGCCGCCGTCACGCCGACTTCATAGACCGTGTCCCTCATGCTCGCCGGTGCTCTCCGCCCGGGCCGGTAGGAGCAGGGCGGTGACGACCACGGCCACGGACAGCACCGCGCCGATGATGAAGGCCAGTCGCATGCCGCCGAGGTTGGCGAGCACCTCGGTGGCTCCCTGGGATCTCAGGGCATCGGCTCGCGCGCTCATCACGGTGATCACGAGCGCGGTGCCGATGGCCGCGGCGACCTGCTGGATTGTGCTCAGAATCGAGCTGCCGTGGGAGTAGAGGTGCGAGGGAACCGCTCCAAGCCCAAGGGTGAACACCGGGGTGAAGGTCGCGGCCAGACTTACCATCAGCAGCGCGTGCAGAGCAAGGAGCTGCCAGTACGGCATGGTCATCGTGACCTGGGTGAAGCCGGCGAGCGCGAGCGTGATCCCGATCGCGCCGGGGATGACCAGAACCCGGCCGCCGAACCTGTCGAACAGGCGGCCGACGGTCGGACCGAGCAGACCCATCGCGAGGCCGCCCGGCATCACGAGGAGTCCGGTCTGCAGGGCGCTGAGTCCGCGGACGTTCTGCAGGTACAGCGGCAGCAAGATCATTGAGCCGAGCATCGCCATGAAGGCCACCGACATCAGGATCAGCGCGACCGTGTAGGTGCGGTGCCGAAGGGTCCGCAGGTCCATCAACGGCACGCCGCGCTTCTGCAACGACAGCTGGCGAACGACGAAGACGGCGATGGCGACCAGGCCGGCCGCCACGATCCCGACGGCAACGCCGACGTTATCGCTGCCGAGCCGGCTGAGCCCGTAGACCAGGCCGCCGAAGCCGGCCGCGGCAGTCGCCACACTGAACCAGTCGATGGTGCTGAACTGGGGCTCGCCAATGTTCTTGAGCTGCCTCAGGCCGCCCCAAGTGATCGCGGCGGCGATGGGGAGCACCACGGCGAAGAGCAGGCGCCAGGACCCGAGCTGAAGGATCACCCCCGAGATCGCTGGGCCCATCGCGGGTGCGACCGAGATGGCCAGACTGACGGTGCCCATCACCCGGCCCCGGTCCTTCTCGGGCACCACCTGCATCAGCGTCGTCATCAGCAGTGGCATCATCACAGCCGTCCCGGACGCCTGGATGATTCGGGCGCCCAGCAGCACCTCGAACGACGGCGCGACGGTGGCCAGCGTCGTGCCGAGCAAGAACAGACCCATCGCCGTGGCGTACGCGTGGCGCGTGGACACCCGCTGCAAGAACCACCCGGTGATCGGGATGACCGCGGCCATGGTCAGCATGAAGGCGGTCGAGAGCCACTGCGCAGTCTGCTCGGTGATGTGCAGCGCCCCCATCAACTGCGGGATCGCGTTGATCATGATCGTCTCGTTGAGGATGACCACGAATGTGGCGAGCACCAGCAGCCGGATCACGGCCGGCGTGCGACCTGAAACGGCGGTCGCGGACTTGGCGGGTGAGTCGAGCTGTGGGATGGACACGGCACCTCGATCGGAGTTGTCGGACATGACGTCGCCACTGCTGGCGTTCCAGCCGTGGGTCTCACATGAATTCGTCGTCACGCAAAGCCTGACCGGCACCACCGACAAAACTCATCGCCCGACCCCAGCATTCCGGCAAGCCATGCGAAATGTCACCCGGTTTTCACCCGGCGGACGCCCTCCAGATCGCGCGAAGGAGCACCCGTATCGCTCCCTGGCCTGGGTGAACACCACGCACACCACACGCCCCGAGGACCGGGCCACCGCGGCAGCGAGCACCACGAACCGGGAATGGTCGCCGATCCCACGTGACTCGCCCCTGAGGTCGAACAACCTGATGACCCTCTGCGGCAAGGAACGGCCATCGATCAGCCAGGCCGACCGTCGCCTCATGGGTACCGGAGTGCGGTAGGACGGTCCGATGTGCCCAGCGGCGACTGTGCGCGGTCACGGTCTTGTCCACCACCCCGGCGGGATCGTGCCGTCAATGCCACCGATCGCCCGCGAGGCTCCCTGCCGGATGACTTCGGCAAAAGCGGCCGACCCGTCCCGGCATACCACCTTCACCCTGGGATGCCGGGCCACCGGCTGGCAGATCCGCCGGCTGACGTCCCGTCACAAGGCACGCAGCCAAAGCAGCCTCTACCGCATGCGAGGCTTCACGATCTCCGGCACATCCACGCCACGACCCTGCTCCTTGCCGGCGTCCCCGTTCACGTGGTCACCGCTCGCCTCGGTCACGCGGATACGCTACTCGCCGACCGCCTGGGCGAAGACGTCAGCCGCAGAGGCTTCCGCCGCGCGGATCACGTGGGCGTAGACCCGGAGCGTGATCGGGCGGGGGGCATGGGCCAACCCTCCTGTTAGCAGAGGTGTTAGCAAGATCCCGAGATTGTCAGGACAAACACAAAGGCCCGTCCCAGGTTTTCCCTGGTGACGGGCCTTCTAGCGTGAGCGCGGCCGACAGGAGTCGAACCCGTAACCTTCTGATCCGTAGGGAAAGGCAGATGCCTCGTCGATGGCATCCCGCGCTGCTCAGACAGTGGATGCGGTGTGATGCCGTGTGATCGCGTAAGGCAGTGTTGCTGTACGGACTGCTGTACAGCAGATCGGCTGCCGGACCATCGACGCAGCCGCGGTTCGGACTACCGAGGAGGGAAGTCCAATTCAACGAGGGTCTTAGACCCTGCTAACAAAAGCTTAAGTGCACGGCTTTCACATGCGGAAACGGGGCTAGCGACCGATCATGGTCGCGTCGGGGAGTGCCTGCTTGACCGCCTCCGGCGTGCCTACCACGACCGTCAACTTCCCCTTGGTCTTCTTAGCCGCCGCGTTCCCGTAAACCCGCGCCTTTCCCAGGTCCTTGGCCTCGACGGTGACGAACATCCGGGTGGGCGTGCACCACAGCGTCACCGTGCTCTCCGAGTTGACTCCGGTCATGGGTTCCGTGGGCCCCGCGAAACCCTCCTCTGCAGTGGTGATGTTCCCCTCGGACTTCGTCAGGTCTACGCTCATGTTGAAGGTGCCGCTGGAGGACCCCTGGTCGGCGAGCCCACACACACCCTTGCTGTGGATCCAGGGGACCATGTCGTACTTCGCGACCTGGATCCGCGCCAGCACCTTGTCCGCCCCGTTCGGCACCCCCGACCTGGATGCCGAATCCGGCAACGCCGCCAGTGGCCAGCGGCTCGGATCCTTGAGCAGCCACTCCTTCGGCTCCTCCGTCGAACACCCCGTCAGCAGCAAGACCGCAAATATCGCGATTATTCCCCTCATCAGTAGATCATCATAGTATGGAAGCGTCTTCACGTACGGCGCGCTCGCGCTGACGTTAAGGGGTGAAGCCCCACAGGTCGATAGCCCAATGATTGATCACGCCCCGGTGCTTTCCTGACTCGAACCCCAACACCAAATCCCTTCGTCAGCAGGCTCTTACACCAGCTCGGACGAGCCCGCCGGCGGATGGTTGGCATGCCGATCAGGTGGAGTTACCCCGGTTTGGTAGACACGTCAGGGCTTGCGGCTACGCGGCAGCATAGTCGCCTTCTTGGTGGTTCTTGAGTGCGTGTCTCCGCTCGTACTGGGCGGGGCTGATCTGTCCGTTGGCGGAGTGACGGCGGCGGGGGTTATAGAAGCCCTCGATATAGGCGAACACTGCTCGTTCAGCCTCTGACCTGGTCCGGAACGTTCGCCGATCGATCAGCTCGCATTCCATGGAGGCGAAGAAGCTCTCGGTGATCGCGTTGTCGAAGCACGTCCCGGTCCTGCCCGTCGATGGGCGGATGCCGGCCTGCCGGCATCGCTGACCGAAGGCGATCGAGGTGTACTGCTTGGGTTCAAGGGGTCGTCGCAACACTGCCTTGTTGGAGCGATAGTAGGTGATCGTTGAGGGCTTCGGTTGGGGTTCTCCAGCCGAGGGTCTTGCGAGGTCGGGTGTTGAGGGTTGCGGCGATGGCGTCCAGGTCGCTTGGAGCGTGCCGGGTGAGGTCGGTGCCTTTGGGGAAGTACTGGCGGAGCAGGCCGTTGGTGTTCTCGTTGGTGCCGCGCTGCCAGGGGCTGTGCGGGTCGGCGAAGTAGATCGCCAGGCCTGTGTCGATGCGCAGTTGGGCGTGTTGGGCCATCTCCGCCCCTTGGTCCCAGGTCAGTGACTTGCGGAGCTGGTGGGGCAGCGTCGTGATCGTGACGGCGATGGCATCGCGGACGGCTTGGGCGCCGTGCCCGGCCAGAGCCGGGCCGTTCTTGGTGCGGGGGCCGCCGTGTCCGTCCATGGGCGGTAGGTGCAGCAGCATGGTGAACCTGGTGGTGCGCTCGACCAGGGTGCCGATCGCGGAGCTGTTCACGCCGAGGATGAGGTCCCCCTCCCAGTGCCCCGGCACGGCGCGGTCCTCGGCCTCGGCGGGCCGCCGGCTGATCATCACCTCTTCGGTGACGAATTTCCTGCCGCGCTGGCGGGCTCGGGCACGGGGGACGCGCATCGCACGTCCGGTGCGCAGGCACGCGGTCAATTCGCGGCGCAACGCCCCGCGGCCCTGGATATACAGGGCCTGGTAGATCGCCTCATGTGAGATCCGCATCGTCTCGTCCTCGGGGAAGTCCACTCCAAGCCTGCCCGCGATCTGCTCTGGGCTCCAGCAGGTCGCCCAGCGCCGGTCCTGGCGGCGCCCGTGACGCCGTCCGATCCAGCGCACCTGCGGGCCGGGAACGGGCGTCCCGCAAGCTGCGGTGACCGTGCCGGCGAGCCTGTCTTGAACGTAGTTGCGCAGCCGGTCGTTCGCGGCGAGTTTGGCGACCTTGGGGCGCCGGGCGCGCCGGTCGGCATGCCACTGCGCGGTCGAGGCCCAGTAGTCCAGGCGGCCACCGCGGGTGGCGGCGTTACGCCGCAACTCACGTGAGATCGTGGACGGGGACCGGACCACCTTACGGGCGATGTCTCGCACCCCGCACCCTTGGGCGCGCAGCAACGCGATCTCCTCACGCTCGGCGAACGACAGATACCGCCCCGACGGCGGGGCGAGGCTGATCGGCGGCATCCCGCCACCCTGACGGAACCACCGGGACCCCAGCGGTGCCGACACGCCGCACGCGAGCGCGGCGTCCTCGCTGGACAGCCCTTCAGCGATCCTCCGCCAGAAACGCTGCTGCTCTTCTCGCCGGTTGGCCGGAGGCCGTCCGGGAGACCGCATCGGCGCACGACCAGCCCGCAACCTTCTGTCCGCCACAACACACTCCGCTCTTCATGTGTTGCGACGACCGGTTGAGTCCGCCCTGGCTGCCCTTGTCGCTGTGATGGATCACTCCGGGGTCGGGGCGGCGCTGGTGGATCGCCATCGCCAGCGCGTCGGTCACCAACTCGGTGCGCATGTGGTCGGCCATCGCCCACCCGACGATCCGGCGTGAGAAGACGTCCAGGACCACCGCGAGGTAGAGGAAGCCCTGCCAGGTCGGCACGTAGGTTATGTCCGCGGTCCAGACGCGGTTCGGCTGATCGGTGGTGAACTTCCGCCTGACCAGGTCGGCCGCGGCGGCCTGCCTGCTGGGGATCGTCGTCCGGCAGCCCTTGCGGCGGGTCACACCGGTCAGCCCGGCCGTGCGCATGAGCCGGGCCACCCGCTTGCGGCCGATGTGGATGCCGTCGATCTCGCGCAGGTCGGCATGGATGCGCGGCGCGCCGTAGATCCCATCGGACGCCGTGTGGTGCGCACGGATCTTTTCGGCCAGCTTCGCATCACGACGGGCACGAGCCGACGGACCGCGCTGCAGACGCTTGGCCCACGCGTAGTAGCCCTGGCGCGACACACCCAGCACCCGGGCCAGCAGGGAGACATCGTGGTGGCCCTTCTCCGCATGGATCAGCCGGAACCTCATCTCGGCAGATCCGTCTCCCGCGCGAAGAAAGCCGCGGCCTTGCGCAAGATCTCCTTCTCCTCGCGGAGGATCTTGTTCTCCCGCCGCAGCCTGGCCAGCTCGTCCTTCTCGGCGCTGGTCAGGCCGTCCTGGCGGCGGCCATCATCGAGATCTGCCTGGCGCACCCAGGTACGAATCGACTGCGCAGAGGGCTCGAACTCCTTGGCGAGCTCCTCCGGCGATCGTCCCGCGCGCACCAGCTCCACCATCTGCCGGCGAAACTCCGGCGGATAGTTGTTCGGCACAGTGGACTCCTTCTTCCGGGAACCAGGGTTCCTCAGAGATCAGGTGTTCACCAAACCGGGGCAAGACCAAGGGCACAATTGCGCCCGTGTCGGAACTTTCCGCAAGTGAGTCCAGCAGCGAAGATCAACGATGGATGCGGCCGGGAGTTGCCGGGATCGGATCGGCGAGCTTCCTTGCTGATGTCGGCCACGAGGTGCCAACGGCCTTGTTGCCCAGTCTGCTCACCTCGGCTCTGGGAGCACCGGCCGCCGCGCTTGGTCTGATAGAGGGCATCGCTGATGGTCTTGCTGGAGTCGGCCGCCTGGCAGGTGGCGCGCTTGCCGATGATCCTCGGCGACGCCGGACGGTGGCGGTGGGGGGGTACACCACAACTGCTGTCCTGTCGTCCCTGCCGGGGGTTGTGACCAACGTCTGGCAGGCGGGGGCTCTGCGGTCCGCAGCGTGGTTTGCCCGTGGCCTGCGTGTTCCGGCTCGCAACGCCCTGTTGGCTGACCTGGTTCCGGCCAGCGCTTACGGTCGGGCGTACGGCTTCGAACGGGCGATGGAGTTGGTCACGTAGAGCGACAATGAGGCCGTCAGGTTCGGCGGACCAGGAGTGAGGCGGTCGTGCATTTCACTGTGAGAGTGGTGGGGCGGATGAGCGGAGACGCCGTCGCGCAGCGCACCGCCGACGCGTTGGGCATCTTCAACTCGACGCCCCAGTTTCTCAGCAATGAGCGCTGGGAGATCGAGGTCGTCATCCCCGACGAGGCGCAGGACGTGGAGGAGAGCCCGGACGGTGGGATCGCCTCGGCCTGGGAGCTGTACTGCGACACGGGCGACGACCCGGACGATCAGGCAGCGCGCGAGGACCTGAGGCGCGTCAGGCGGGCTCTGCTGGAGGGCGGGGCCTCGGACGTGGAGATCGAGGAGTCCCAGTCGTAGGATTCGGACAGCGAAGGACGGCCCGCCGGGAAACCGGGGGGCCGTTCGTCACGTAGAGATTGCGGACCAGGGCGAGGGCCTCTTGCGGGCTGCCGGTGAACCAGACCTGGTCCTCATAGCCGTCCTTGCTCGCCAGATAGATGGCAAGTTGGGGCGATCGGCGGCCCGTTGCTCGCTCTCGGTCTGGTCGCGCTGTTCAGCGTGCGGACGGCGATCTTGGTGTCTGTCGTTCCTGGCATTCTCGCGGCGTTGGCGATCGTTTATGCGATCCGCAAGGCCGCTCGACCTACGGTGCGGGAACGTGTTCCGATCAAACTGCGTATCCGGCCTGTGCTCCAGGGGGATCTCGGCCGTCTGCTCGGTGCCATCACGGCGTTTGAAGTGGGCAATGTCGCTGCCACCCTGCTCATTTTGCGGGCCACTCAACTTCTCACTCCAGGACATGGCACGCAGGCGGCTACGAGCATCGCTCTTGGGCTGTATGTCGCCTACAACGTCGCCGCCACCGTGGCATCGGTACCCGCTGGACATACCGCAGATCTACTCGGGCAACGTGGCCCTGTCCTGGTCATGACCGCAGGCGTGGCCCTGTTCGGTGTCGCCTACGCTGCCTTGGCCTTCGACACTGCGAGCGTCCTCGTCTTGGCCTTGCCCTTTGTCGCGGCTGGACTGGCCATCGGTTGTGTGGAGACCGCAGAGCACGCGGCCGTCGCTGCCCTTGCCCGTGCTGATATCCGGGGATCTGTCGGTCGGGACTGTACGGTTAACTGGACACACTCTCTCCAGCCTGCGAAGTTCGCCCGTCTTGGGGTCGAACACCTCGGGGTCTTCGCTGATCCGGATGTTGGCGCCCCACACGGGGAGTGCTCCGCTGGTCGGTACCACGATCTTTGTCGTGCCATAAGCCTATGTTGAGCAATAGGAAGTAAGGACAACTTCGCGGTTGATCGGGAGCGTGCCGAGGAGGTGATCCGGCGGTCTCCGCATGTGCCGTTGATGGCTCGGGCCAATCGGGAGTTCCTGGGCCGTGCGGTGCGGTTCCTGGCCGGTGAGGCCGGTATCCGGCAGTTCGTCGACATCGGGGCCGGGCTGCCCACGCGAGAGAACGTTCACCAGGTGGCTCAACGCACCGATCCTCGTTCGCGGGTGGTCTACGTCGACAATGACCCGATCGTGCTGATGCACGCTCGCGCGTTGCTGGCCGACAACCCGAACACGCACGTGATGGCCGGCGACCTGCGTCGGCCCTGGGAGATCCTGGGTGATCCGCACGTCCGTGGTGTGATCGACTTCTCGGAGCCTGTGGCGGTCCTGCTGTGCGCCATCCTGCATTTCGTCGCCGACAAGGAAGACCCGTATGGGATCGTCTCGACGCTGGTCGAGGCGATGGCGCCTGGTTCGTACCTGGTGATCTCGCACGCGGAGCGGCACAGGGAGCTGAGCGGGGCAACCGATTCCTACCGCGGTGCGAGCGCTCCGGCGGTGCTGCGTTCCTGTGTGGAGATCGCCGAGTTCTTCGACGGCTTGCAACTGGTTGCGCCGGGGGTGGTCTATCTGCCGTTGTGGCGGCCCGACGGGCCGCTGTTCTTCGAGGACAACCGCGTACGGGCCTACGGCGGGATAGGGCGCAAGCCGTGACCGCTCTTGGGCCGGCGGGCGCACAGATTACGGCCATCGGCGGGTTCTCCGGGGTGCGGCGTTTCCCGGTCGCCGTAACCGCGCTGCGGTTGTGCCGGGAGTTGGAGTCTTTCGGGATCACCGCGGACCCGCACGAGGGTGATCGTGTGGCGGCGCTGTCGGTGTGGGAGGGCTTGGTGATCTGGTGCGAGACCGACCATGCCGGCATGCGTTACCGCTGGTGGACCGGCCGCGTATCCGCGTACAGGGCGGTGGGTCTACACCTGGTGTTCCGCGCAAGCCCCCAAATCGGCGGCACGGCGGATAGCCACCCGCTACCGCGAACTTCGGGCACTCAAGGCCGAGAGCGGGTCTGGCCGCCACTGACCTGGAGATCGTCTGGGTGAAGTCAGAGAAGGTGCACGCATTCAGACACGGCATGGTCGGCGGGGTGCGAGCCTTCACCTTGGACGTGATCTCCCGGCCTTACGAGCTGCACTGCAAGCTGCCCGGTCCCAAGGGTGCACAGGAGATCGAGAGGTTCGCCAGCGAGGAAGCCGCCTACGCGCGAGCACGCGACAAGGTCGCCGAGTTCCTCCAACTGTTCGGCCAGGTGCTCCCGGCCGCCGCCTCGACACCAGGCGGGCCATGACCGCGCCGAGCGCCTACCGGGACCGTGCCGCTGGGAACGCTTCTCGACGGCCGTTGCCGTTGAGTGAGCCCGGTCGCCGGCGGGGCGGCGACTGTGCGCACCTGCGGGTGCGCTGGACGTGGATCTGGCCCTACGTCGGCCACCTGCCCGGCGGGGCCACCTGCGGGGACTGCGGCACCTGGTGGCGGCTGGACCTCATCCCGCCGGCCGTGCTTGAGCGTCTTCCGGCAGCGGGCGCGCCGCGTGAGGAGACGGCGCGGTGAGGGCGTGGAACGCGTCGGCGATCTCGCGGGCTGCCTGGTCGGGGCCGATGCGGTCGACCGGCTGAACCACAGTCTGGACGTTGACGGCTGAGGGCGTTGCTGTATTCCGCTGCTGTACAGGCATCAAAAAGGCCACTTCCGAAGATCGGAAGTGGCCTTTGAGCTGGAGCGCGGCCGACAGGAGTCGAACCCGTAACCTTCTGATCCGTAGCCAGCTCGAGAACGACTACCCGCATCTCTCGACGTCTCGTTTGCCTTACTCAGAGCGCGTTTCCTCTTGATCGACTTCTGCTGGTGTCCACCAGCATCCAAGGACCGTGTTAGCAGAACCGTTAGCAAGATCTTGGGCCTTCGACGTGTACACCCTTCTGTCACACAGTTCGTCACTCGCGAAGTGCGTACCCCTGAATCGCGCCTTCCCGCGACTGCGGTAGAAGGAAAAGGTGGAATTGGCGAAAAGACATGATAACGGACGAAGAAGCCAGTAATTTGATCGTCGATCTGTCCTGCTAGGCGGCCAGCACGGCGTCATGGAGGGCGGCGTCCATTCCACGCCCTTGGACACCCGGCATCACGCCCAGTTCCCGCAGCACGGCGTGTGCGGGCTGTCTGCCCGACACCGGGTTGACCCTGGGCCGATTAGGGCTGTCATCGCCCGGTTGAGGCAGTCCACTAGGCGGGACCGGAGTGTCCCGCCCAGTGTTGCTATGGAGGCAGCGGCACGTGCTGGGCAAGCCGAAGGCGATGGCCTTCTGCAGTGTCGCCGAAGTCGCGTTCGTCGTTGTCGCGGAAGTGTTTGTAGAACCACTCGGGCACTCGGGTGGTGTCCAGGCGTGTGCGGAGAACTCCGTCCTGTACGTCGCGAGCGACGTCCCGGAGCCGGTGCCACTCGGCTTTGGGAGGGGGGCCGGGGCGTCCGTTGTGCAGTTCGGTGTTGACGATCTTGATGAGTCGTTCTCGCTCGTCGGCGACGCGCTGTTGGCCTGCCCAGATTTCGATGGCGATCTGGTAGGCGGCCAGGGACGGGACGAAGAAGCTTAGCAGTGTGTCCGGGAGGGTTGCGTTTGCGACCACGAGGCCGGCGGCCAGGCCGATCGCGATCCACAGGACCGCGGCGGTGGCGACGAGGTAGCTGTATCGGCGGCGGAGGCGGGCGTCCCAGGAGAGGTTCTGTTCCTGGGCGATAAGGACGTCGAAGGGGTGGTGGACGTCGGCGGTGGAGTCGTACCAGCCGTCGGTGATGCGCTTGTCCTTCGCGCCTCCTTGCAGAAGTTTGCGCGCGAGGCGGTAGACGTCGGGTTCGGGGACGGGGTCGCCTGCGACGGTGGAGCGCCACGGCAGGTGGAACAGGGCGATGTCGAACATCTCCTGAAGCAGGGCGCCCTGGCGGGCGGTGTTCCCGGCCAGGCGCTTGAGCCAGAACGCGGAGACGATGAACCAGAAGAAGCCGATGATGGACACCACTTGCCGGCCGTGGCCCAGCAGGGTGATTAGGACACCGGCCACCGCGAGGACGGCCGCCGCGGTGACCCGGATGGCTTCCAGCAGTTGGCCGCGTTGGTGGCTTGCCGACGCAGCGCGCTGCAAGCGCAGCATGTCGTCGTCGAGTTGCCGCTCGTGGATCGCCCGTGGCGGCACGCCACGGGGGCCGTCAGGGTTGGTGGAGAGGTTCAAGGCCTGGTTATCCGGTTTCCGAACAGCTTATTCCACTCGTCATAGGCGGCGCGTTCTTGGTCCTCGTCCTCCAGGTCCACTGCTCGTTCGGCGATGGCGCGAGCCTGGTTGAGCGCGTTGGCCGCTGCGAGTTTTTGGGTCGCGTTCATAACCGCGTTGACATCTCCGCCCAGGCCCGCGGGGTCCGGCCATTCGTCGCCGATGCGTTCGGCGGCGGTGGCCAGGAAGAGCACGATCTCATCCTGGTAGCGCCCGATCGGTGGCTTCACTAGGGACTGGGCCATGACCTCTAGCAGGAAGGAGGGCGACACGGGCTCGCCGAGTTCGCGGTTGATGCCTTTGACCATCTTGACGAAGGGCACGTACTTACCGTCGCAGTCGTCGTTCTTGGCGATGCTGAGCTCGTGGTGGCGCTTGGGATTGGTCGCGATCCAATCGCCCGCCGAGGGATTGGGGATGAAGTAGCCGCCGCCCTCGCGGTCGAAGGCGGGGACGACGTCGATCGACATGACCTCGTCGTCGGCGCCATAGGGGATGACGACGGCCATGCCGTCCCGGGAGGCGGCGCTCCACTTCTGGCGGAGCAGCGTCTCCAGGGCGTTGATCACCTGGATCGGGGCTTGGTCGCGGTAGCCGGCCTGGGAGCCGTCGGCCTTAAGGACGACGAAGATGTCAATGTCCTTGAGCTTCTTCGTTTTGGTGTCGCGCCGGTAGCTGCCAGTGAGGAAGTCGTCGGCGAGGTCCCAGTGCAGCCTGACGAAGTCGCGGATGGCCGCGTGGCGTGCCTTCGCCAGATCCTGTTCGGTCTTAGTGATCTCCAGGTTGTGCTTCAGCTTGACGAAAGCGTCGTCAACGTATCCCATATTGTCCCGCCCGTGATCTTAGTTGTGGAAGTAGCGCATGCCCGCTGAGGCATGAGGGGCCGAGCCGAGGGTGCCGAAGGTGATGCCGCGAAGGCCGTCGGTGCTGGCCCGCTGTCCCGGACCCCAGCCGGGCTGGGACGTGCGGGGCCCGTTGAAGGTGCAGAAGAGTTGGTAGGTGGTGCCTGCGGGCACACGGTCGAACTTGGCGCGGAACCGGGCGGCGCGGGCGCGCGAGGCGGTGAACTCGGCGTTGCCGTCGCCGGAAGTCATATAGGACACCGGGAACTCGATCACCGGCGCCACCGTGCCCGAGGGTTGATGGCACTCGAGGACGACCGTGTTAAGCGAGCCCTCCTCGATCCACGCCTTGATCGCGTTCTCGTTCTTTACCCAGTCGCGGTGCAGCCGTTCCATGTTGATGCCCAGGTCGGAGAGGACGTCGGCCATCGTCCCGAGGATGACGTCGGTCAGGTGGGTGGCGGTGTGGGTGCGGGTGTAGCTGTAGGTGTACGTGGAGGTCATCGCTCCGTCACCGCCCGTCGCAGCGCCGCGTGGTCGATCAGAGGAACGGAGCTGGCTGCCTCTACTTGCGGCGTCGGCGGTGCGGCGTCGGACAGGCGGGCGTGGCCGCCGGCGGCGGCCTTGACCTGATCCTCGAGTGGCGCCGGGGAAGGCAGGTAAATGGTGAAGCTCCCCGCCCCCGCCGCGCCGGGGGGAGGGTTAAGGTTCTCCTCGAAGGTCAGCGCCGCCGTGCCGGATACGGTCGTGATCTCGCAGTGCACCTTGCCAGCCACCAGGGTGATCGGGTGCCGCTCCAGATGTCCCGCCGCGATCAACATCCGCCCGACCGCCTCGGCGGCCGACAGGGCCTGCTCAGCCTCGCCGCGGAACAGTGCGGAGGACTGCGCCACGGTGTCCGCGACGAGCTTGGCAATCACCGTCCAGGTCGCGCTGGCGCTACGCACAGGGGAGGCCGCTACCTGCCTAGTGCGCAGCATGGGCCGCCTCTGGGTGGTACGTCGCCTCACCGACGGCGTTGCGGACGGCCGCGGCGAGGTCGTGCTCGGTGAGCATGCCGGGGTCCAAGACCGTGTCCAGCCGCTGAGCAAGGGCTTCGAACACCGCCTTGCGCGCGCGGCGGCCGTCCAGCCCACGAGCAATCTGGGCGAGGCCGTTCATCCCGGCCGAGCGCGCCAACTCCCGCAACGCGGGGTACTTGTCGGCGAGCGTGAGCAGCGTGGAGGCCAGGATCTCCCGCAGCGCCGCCGGCTCGGGAAGCGGGACGAGGATAGCCGCGTCGGAGCGGGAGAGGAACGCATGGTCGAGCGCGGACGTGAAGTTGCTCGTCGCGACGAAGAACAGGTGCGGGTGCTCAGCGGCGTTGAGGTCCAACGCGGTAAGCACCGCATCCGTGGCGCGGTGCACGTCAGCTGGATTAGCGGTCAGCGACGCTGCCGATCTGGCGACCGCCATCGACTCGACCTCATCGAGGATCACCACGGTCGGCAAGCCGTCCGAGGCGAGGCCCGGTACGTAGTCACCGAGAAGTTCGCTTACTCGCTGCTGCGACTGTCCGTGCTCGGCGCTCATCAGTCCGTGGGGGCTGATCTCGATCCGCCGTACCTTGCCGCTTGCGACGTACCCGGCTATCTGCGCGGGTAGTCCGCGCGCCAGGGTCGTCTTGCCGGTGCCGGGCGGACCGTAGAGCGTGCACAAGCCATGCAGCGCTGTCACCGCGAACGGCAGTTCGGGACGCACCATCAGGGACAACAAGGTCTGGTTGCGCAGTCGCTCCTTGATCTCGCCCGGCACCACGATGGCGTCCCACAACTTGGTCTCTGCAGAGTCGGCAACGATCACCTCATCCGACAGCACGCACTCCTGAACCTTCAACGTCTACTCCTCCCCGCAGGCGCGGTAGGCACCTCAGATTTCAACATCATCTTCTTTGGCTCCAGTAGAGTACACGACACAGGGTTCCGCGAGACGCTACAGGTCGCACAGATGTACCCCGGACACGGATTCAATTTGACTAGTCGGTAACGTAGGCATGCCTAAGATGCGAACGGACTGATCAAGATCGAAAATCGTCCGCTCATCCGGCGGACATGGACTGGCACGGGAGACCGAGCGACGTGAACGACCCGCAACTGGATCCCGGTGACATCGCGGCCTTGTTCGACCGGACCCGACTGCGGATGGCGCGCGAGCTCCGGGGGCTTACTCAAGTGCAACTGGCCCGGGAAGTCGGCTCAGTCACTTCCGCATCGGTGAGCCAGTTTGAGAACGGACACACCAGACCGGCGACGTCCACCCTGCGTCGACTTTCGGTCGCGCTGCGCGTACCGCTGTCCTTCTTCGCCGCCCCAGCGCGCCCGCCCGCGCAGGAGCAAGTCAACGGATTCTTTCGAAGCCTTCGGTCCACCTCTCCGCGAGACCGTCAACAGGCATTGGCCTACGTGCACCTGGCACGCGAACTCGCTCTCGAACTCGAAAAATTCGTCGCCTTGCCCGACCTCAACCTGCCGCGCATCGCCAGCAGTGAAGGGCAACCCCTCCAGCCTGTTGATATCGAACAGGCGGCAGCCCAGGTGCGCAGCCACTGGAGTGTTCCCGATGGCCCGATCGAAAATATGGTAAGGCTACTTGAAAAGAACGGAATAGTCGTTGTTCGTTTCCGTGTCAGCATTGAGAAAGTTGACGCATTCTGTGTCGACTTCCCTGACAGGCCTGTCGTTGCACTCGGTGCCGACAAAGGCTTGCGTGACCGATCACGCTTCGATGCGGCCCACGAACTAGGCCATCTAGTCCTGCACGGCTCCGCTGGTCAAGTTGGTGACAAAGTAACCGAAAATCAGGCCAACGAATTTGCTGCCGCGTTCCTTATGCCAGCCGAAGACATCAAAGCGGAGCTACCCGCTCGACTCGACTGGCCTACGCTCCTCCATCTCAAGGCAAAATGGCACGTCTCGATTGCCGCCCTCCTGGTCAGGGCAAAGACACTTGGCGTTATGAGTGAGCATACCTACGCGCAGGCGTGGAAAGCCTTGTCGGTGCGAGGGTGGCGCAAGGTAGAGCCGGGCAACTTGGGAAACCCCGAAGCTCCGGTCCTCCTGCAACGCGCGCTGCAACTCATGGAAACGACCGGGCTGTCATTCCATGATTTCATCGGTCGCTCGGGACTTCCCGAAGCTGACGTCCGAAGCCTGCTCAACCGGGACTTTGACGAACGCCCTCGCGTAGAATTCTGAGACACCTGATCCGCGGCACACGGTAATCGTCGTTTGTTCCGGAGTGCCCGGCTCAGCCTCACCAAAGAGCGCAGTGATCGCGCGCGTGGTCGAACGCCGACCTTCCGCTTTTCAGGCGGAACAACCACCCTGCTCCCCTACCAGAGACCGAGGTCAGAGGGTGGTGCACGGCCGCTGCGGGACGCCCCTGGTGCCCGACGTTGCTGTCACCGCTGCTGTCATCGCGAGCCGTCGCCCTCCTTCCTCTCCTGCAAGAGCTCAATGGCTTGAAGTACGTCCGTGACCACGTGGTCGGCCTGGTGGTCGACACCGGGCCAGGTGCCCCGGTCGATCCAGATAGTCCGAAGGCCCGCGGCGCGTCCGCCGGCTGTGTCAGCGGTGAGGTTGTTACCGATTGCCCAACCCCCCTGGCGAGGGTCATGCCGCAGCGCTTGCCGCGATCTCGAACAGGGACGGCGGGCTTGCGGATGCCCTCAACTCCCGACAGCGCGTAGGCGTCTACGGCCTCGGCCAGCCTTCGTCGTCTCACGGGAAATCTCGCGCTTCAGCGCCCAATGTTTGCTAGCTTCTGCGAACTTCTGCCGACAAATCACTGTCTCGCGTATACAACGGGTGAGGAGCTACTGGAGGGAACGTGCTGGCGCTGGTCGAGGAATGTATTACGGCTGGGCGTTTAGACCAGGCCCTGCGCCTGCTCGGCGACCCAGCCGACGACCGCGAGGCGCTACGTCTGCGGGCGGTGACCTTGCTGAAGATGGGGCGTGTCCAGGAGAGTGAACGCGTCTTCGACGCCTACCTGGCGCAATGCCCGCCCGAGGAACTTCGCGACCGAAGCCTGGAAGTGGCCCGGGCATTCGGTGACGCTTCGGAGAACGCCCGCGCCGCCCGCCACGCCGCCCGGGCGCTGGAGGCCGATCCGTGTCATCCGGAGGCGCGTGAGCGGCATGCCGCATATCTGACCTCGGCCGGCCGGCCGAGCGAAGCGCTGCGGGAGGCTCGGAAGGCGGTCGGGCACTGCCCGGACAGCGCCCGGCTCTGGCTGTTGCTGGCCGGCCAGGCCACCGATGCCCATCTGTCCGGCGACGCGCTCCAGGCGGCACGCATCGGTCTCCTCCGTAAACCGGACGATTCCGATCTGAAGATGATGTGCGGTGTCGCCCTTCTCGAACTGCTGCGGCTCCCCGAGGCCGGGAAGGTCTTCGCGTCGCTGCCGCCGGACAGGTCGCGGGAGGTGGCCGATGCGTACATCGCCCGCGACCACCACGGGCTCGCGCTGCCCTACCTCGACCGAGCACTCCAGGCCGGCCCGCCGGACATCGAGGCGATCCTGGACCGGCTCGCCTGCCTGCGCGCCCTTGGGAGGCACGAAGAGGCCGAGGCATGGCGGGCGGACAGCGGCTTTCCGCCGGAAGCTCGGGTGGCGGATTTGGCCGCCCGGGGACACCCAGCGGACGCCGAGCGGGCGGCGGACGCGGCCGACGAGCCGATCACCTCAAAGACCTACTTGGACATCGCGGAAGCCTACCGGCGACGTGGCCGCGAGGCCGATGCCCTGCGTGTGACCGAACAGGCCTTGCAGATTCGTCGCGATGACGCGGTGCTGCTGAGGTCGCGAGCGTTGTCGCTGGTCCGTCTCGGCCGTCCGGCCGAGGCGCGGGGCGTCCTGGAACGGCTCCACCAGGCGTCCGAGTCCATAGAAGCGGCGCAGCTGTACGCGGTGGCGGGCCTGGTGGACGAGGCGGTCCAGCACTACAGGGCGGCGATCGCGGAGAACCCCTGGGACCCAGACGTGCGGCGTGCCCTGGTCGGGCTCCTCATCGATCACCGGCGCTACCCGGAAGCGCTGAGGGAAGTCAGGGCGGCGATCAGGCGCAGGCCGGGTGACTCAGGGATGTGGGACCTCAGCCGAGAGGTGCATCTTGCCCGAGGCTGGCGGCGCCGCGCCCTGCGGGCCGCCCGCCGCGCTGCCGCCCTTGAACCCGGCCATATCGAGGTCCACAGGGACCACCTCACACTGCTGATCGAGCTCGGCAGGTGGCGCCGTGCCGAGGCGGTCGCGCGGACGGTGGCGGCGCGTTACGTGGACGGAGCCGACCTGCTCTGCGACGTGGCCGAGGCGCTCGACGGTCGGCGCGCGGACGACACCGCTTTACGACTCCTGGACGAGGCGGCCCGGCATAACCCCTCGTCGATGCGCCCAATGGCAGCGCGGGCGAAAGTGCTGCTTGCCCTGCACGCTTTCGCCGAGGCGGAGCGGATCGTCGAAGAGCTGGTCTCGCGGTGCGGCGGTGGAGGCGACGCCCTGCTCGCGGCCGCTCAGCTGTTGTCGGACATGGACCGCGATGAACGGGCTGCTGCCTACGCGGCGAGGGTCCTCACGCGTGTCCCTGACCACGTCGAGGCGTACGCGGCCCGCACCCGCTATCTCTACTACGCCGACCTGGATGACCAGGCTCGGAGCACGGCGCGGGAAGCGGTCACCCGGCTGCCCGGAAACCTCGCGCTTTGGGAGCAGCTGATCCGCTACGGCCCGGCGACCGAGGCGATGCAGACCGCCGAAGAAGTACTCGCCCTGTTCCCGCCGGAGCGGCACGCAGAGATACTCCCTCAGCTGGCGGACGCGGTGGAGTCGAGCGGGGCCGCGGAGGCGGCGCTGGCCCTGCGCCGACGGGTCTTGGACCAGGAACCGGGCGACCCCGCTGCGATCGTGGCACAGGCCTCCCAGTTGGAGACGCTCGGCTGCACGGTCGAGGCCGTACGGTTGCTTACCGCGGCGACCGGCGACGACGCGTCAGACCGGCTTGCCCGCCTCTATGAGGATCACCACTTCTACGCGCTGGCCCGCCTGGCGGAGGGCCGACACGCCGGGGCGAGGAGCATGGAGGGCACGTGGCTGCGCAGAAGGGGATGGCTCAGCGGCGGCCCGATACGGTGGCTGCGCCGGCGCATCCTGGCCTTCGACCAAAGCGTCATGGGCACCTGGCAAAGCTGGCACTTCAACCTGCGGGTGCTGGACTCCCTCGAGATCCCCCAAGACGGCCGCATGCTGGCGGTCCGTGCCGAGATCGAGGCGTACCACCTGCGCTGGGCGCGAGCCGAGCACTTGCTGAGCACGGTCAAGGACCCCGGGCGGCGGATCGCGGCCGTGCTCGGAGCCCTCGCCGCAGGCGTGGCCGCCGTGCGGATGAATCTCGCCCTGCCGGGAGCAGCGGTCACAGTCGCCCTGGTCACCACGACGTTGCTCGCCGTGATCGCGACCGGCTACAGGGTGACGTTCCTGAAGGGCGCCATGATCGCGAGTGGCTGCGCAGCAGCCAGCATGGCGCTGTCGAGGGCAGGCCTCGGCGCGGCCGCGGCGACCGCCGGCGTCATCCTGCTGGGTCAGTCGTCCGCCTACGCCGCGCGCGGCGCGTTCGTGTGGCTCCACGGGCGGCTGGGGAGCGTGCCGATCAAGATGATCCGCCGGAGCAACGGCCGGGCGGCCGTCCTCGACCGGCTCTTCGACCTGATCCTGCGGCTGGAGCGGGCGGGTGCCGGAAGCTCTCTCGCCGAGCGGCGCTATGACACCTGGCTGCTTGAACAGGCCGCCCAGGGCATCGAGCGAGACCTTCCCCAGCAGCTCAGAGCGTCGGACGCCGGGATGGACCTATGGCTGGCCGAGCGGGCCGCCGCGGCCGCGCGCGCCCTCCGCCGGCTCAAACGGCAGATCCTCACATCCGGGCCGGACGATCTGGGACTCGTGCGTGCCGAGCTGCGCCGCTGCGCCGGAGCCATCGTCCGCGGCGAACTGTCCCACCTGCGCCAGGCGAAAGCCGAGGCGACACTCGCCAAACCGGGGTGGCGTGGCCGTGTCCTGCCCGTCACCCGAGCGGTCGCCGTCATGGGCCTACCGGTCCTCGGCGTGATCGCGTTTCAGCCGCTGCTCGGGCTGGACGCCGAAACCTACCGGTCGGCCTTCCTGGCCAGCCTCGTCTGGGCGTTGCTGTACCTGCTCCTCGTCCTCGACCCCGCGCTACGCGACAAGATCGAGACCGCACGCAGCCTGCTGTCCTCAGCGTCGACCCCTCCCAAGCCGGATGCCACGAGCGAGCCGAAGGCCCGCTCCCAGCCCACGGACTGAACAGCGCCCCTTATGGCCTCTATTTCCGTCTCTTGGCCAAGGCCTCGTGGTGGATCATCGCTACTCCACCACCATGGCCAGGCGCGATTCATCCAGCTGACGTCACATCGTCAAGCCACAGTCGGCGGTTGAAGCCGCCCCGCTTGGCCCGTTTGTGGCGTGCCGCTTCCTGGACCTGCTCGTCGGAGAATCCGAGTGTTGTGGCGAGGGATGTCAGCACCTCGTAGATGTCAGCCAGTTCCCCTAGGCGATCATCGGGCTCGGCTTGGCGCAGCTCTTCGGCCTCTTCGGCGAGCTTGGCTGTCAGAGCGGAGACCAAATCCGACTCGTCAAGGACGCGCACCTTGGCCTTCCGGCCGTCGGCTTCGATAATCTCCGGGATCCGATCACGGACCAGCTTGCCGTAGATGATCGTCTGTTCCTGGCTCAAAATGTCGCCCTCCTGACCGATACTGCCCTCGTGGATTACCAACGCGGCGTGGTCACCGGTGAGAGCGTATGGCGTGCCATCGTGTTGTACGGCGCCAACTCGGCCACCTACAAGTTCGCCTTCGGCGCGACACTGCTGGAAATCGCCGCCACCGGCCGTAACCGCGTCACACTCGAGGAGCTAGCGCCGCGGTACGCGGAACTGCTCTGCCAGGCCCTTCAGCGCCAACCCCGGCAGGGCATCGCGGCCCGCAGCAAGTTCCTGGACGCCTGCCGCGCGTTCAACGCCGGCGAACTCGACCGTGACGCGCTGCACCGGCGAACCGTCCAGCTCGGCTTCAACAACGTCATCGACGCGTTCCCCCAGCTCGGTGGCGGCCAGGCACCGGTGCGCTACTACGAAGACCAGCGCAAGAACTCCGCTGCTCCAGGCCTGGTGCTGCACGAGGAACTACTCGAACTCGCCGGATCTGTACACGCCCAGGACCTGGATGCCGAAACCGCTGCCCGTTGGCGGCTGGTGGAGACGGCGTGGGCGACCGGCATTTCCGATGCCGTACTCGCCCCCTCGCTGGTCTACGACCCTGACACCCAACACCTGGTGCTCCAGACCAAGCAGCGCCGCAAGAGCATTACCGGAGTCGTCGCCGCCCTCAGCGGATATCAAGACGGCCGCTGCGCCTACTGCAACCAGGTCATGGCGCAGGAAATGAGAACCGGGCCCGTCGTCGAGCACGTCCTGCCTTGGAAGCTGCTCACCCGCCGTTGGAACGGCCCCGATGTCGACGCCATCTGGAACCTGGTTCTGTCATGCAAGCCTTGCAATCAGGCGAAGCTGGATCGAGCACCACACGAAACCTGGATGCCATGGCTCGAACAGCGCAACAACGACCTCATCGAATCGCGTCATCCGCTGCGCGAAGTACTCATGGCCCAGACCGGAGAAACTGCGGCCGTCCGACACGCCACCCTCAAGCTCGCCTACCAAAGGGCGACAGAACTACTGCCGGCTATTTGGACACCACCCGCGGGCGTCCACATCACATGACGCCCCTGCCCGCACCACAGGCCAGGGGATGCCACACCTCACGATTCGGTCTACCGGTCGCCCTCGGGCAACCAGTACTTGTAGCCGACGATGCCAGTCGAGTCCGGTCAAGCGACCAGGGGTGGAAGATCGACGCCTTGCCCCCACTCACGGTGATCCCACCGTGGTCATCGCGGGCCACGGTGCATGGAGGTTGTTCGCAGGACCTACGAGAAGTGCCTCGTAGGCCACTACGAGATTGCCACGCGCCGGATCGATCACATATTGGGTGGCATTCACCACATAAATCAGGAGCATGCCACGGGGCTTGATCCGTAACATCAGCCCTGTGGACATGCCCTCGCTCGCCAAGGAGTACGTCAAGGCGGTACGCCACGACGTCGTCGAAGAAGCCGACAAGATTCTTGCTGACGCAGCGAAGCACGTCATCATCGTTGTGGGTAAGTTCGCCACCTCACTGCCTGGTGGCAAGGGCTCAACTTTCCGGCTGCAGCCACAGGATCAGAGCCATCTGTGCGACAGCGCCGACGAAGCGGCGAACGCGGCACGCATGGAGATCCTTGAGAGCGGCCATGAGGCTGCCCTGATGGCTCTCGCAAATACCGTCGAACACACGAGGGCCCTTCGACTCGACCTGAGGCGCAGCGCGGGACACGACTGGACCTTCGTGACCCTTGCGCGGGCGGCTCTTGAAGGCGCTGCCGTCTGCGCCTACCTGCTCGACGTCGGCATCCCGCCACAGCAGCGCCTCACTCGCATGGCGGCCATCTATCTCCGAGGAATGCTTGAATCTGCTCGATACGATCAATCATTCGGGCAACTGATAGGGGCTATGTCCCTAGGAGAAGATCCTCCGCAGGACATGTTGGACCGTCAGCAGCAAGCCGTAAGCACGCTGGCCGATAGGGCAAGTCGTGCAGTGGATTCGGCGATCTCTCGGTATGAGACCGCAGGAATGAGTGTTAACGCAGCACGCTCAGCTGTCGTGCTCGACGGACATGTCTCTCCTGTTCGAGTCCGTACAACGCGACTTGTAGCGGACCTCATGGCCAAGTTCGGTGGAGGGATCCACTATCAGATTCCATCGGGAATCGCGCACAGCCAGCCCTGGGCAATTGCTGATTCGTGGTACGCCGGCGCGAGGCCCCGAGGGCTGATCGACCCCGTCACCACTACGGCGATGGCGCTCGCAGCCCTCATCGACCGGATAGCCAAGTACTACGAGGAGGAGGAGCCAATCGGGTACCTGGTGGCGTCCGTCGTCAACTTCGTTCTCAGAGTCGATGCGTGGGAAACTGCCATGGCCGAGTGGGAAGGCAACAACTACTCAGGCTCACTTCCCGGGTGGGAAAGCATTGGGAAAGACCAACCGGAGACGGCTGATCAGAGCTGAACACAGTCGGACGACGAAACATGATCGAATATATGTAGAGACCCTGGTCATCGTGGTGATGACGAGGGGCCCCTATCTGTGCGATCGGGAAGACTCGAACCCCTGGCCTTCTGATCCGTAGGGAGAGGCAGTCACTTGGTTGAACACTCGCCGTCCCGCTCAAGCGGTAGATAGGTCTGGCGAGGTGTGCTTGTGTGCGGTGGTGTTGCTGTACGGGCTGCTGTACGGGTCCTTGTGGCGCCTCACGCGCCGACGAAAATTTGCCGCAATCTCTCAAGTTCGCGATACTGCGGAATCAAGCTGTATCGAGCATCCGGGTCGTCAGATTTGGACGAGGTTCACACCTTGCTGTTAAGACTCCGACGGACAATTTCTGCTGGCCAGGTTGCACGCCCTAGATATTCGTTGACTCGCTCAATTGTCTTCAGGTGTTCAGGAAGCTTCTCGTACCATGAGAGGCCGCGCGCATTACATGACTCACACAGAAGTCCGCGCACACATTTTCCGCAAATTGGATCGTCCTTGGTTTTCCTTTCACAACATCCACTCCAATGATCGAGGTGGAGCCAGTCGACATCTTCATTTTCCTTCGGGTTGCCGTATGGGCGTAAACAAATATAACATTTAAAGCCTTGCAACTCGAAGAGTGCGCGGATGAATGCAAGAGTGAGATTGCTTGCGGCGGCTTTCTTCCGCATGCTGCGGCATAGTTTGCAGCCAGATTGGGGGCAATTATCCTTCTTGCTCCATCCGAAGTCGGACAGAGGTAGCTCCTTTTCGCAATGCCCGCACCAATGCAGTCCTCTTGCATTCAATTGACGGGCCCGGCTCCTACTGAGCTTCAACCGGAGAGACTTTAGGACTTCACCTCGATAGTGTTGCCCCGCGTGACCGTGACATAACCCAGCTTTCACCATAGGCTTATCGCACTCGTCGAACGTGCAGATCTTTCCCTTGTTTGATGTGCGCAACGGCTTAAGAGGTTTGCCATTGTAGTCTTGTGCGTAGTGCCCCTGACATAATCCGTAACTATATTCAGGCTTCTCGCATTCGGGAAACGAACAGATAGACCCCTGCTCGATTTTCGCCTTAAGGTCAGACAGTGGACGGCCTGCTAGTTGTTGATTGTAGTGGCCTTTACATAGGCCGCGCGCCCTGATTCTATTCTCACAAGAAGGATATGAGCAGATTCCGTCAGTGCTAGCATATTTCTTAATCGGCGTTAATGGGCGGTTGTTTAAATACTGAAGATAATGCGTGCGGCACAGACTACGCATTTCATTGCTGATCGGATTGATGCAACCCGCGAAGCTGCATGTAGCGTCATCCATTGGAGTCGTCCAGTGTTCGAGGAGCTGGCGTCAATGGCCACGTGGAAAATCAGCATCATCTTAGAGCGCCGAGAGGAAGATGGCATCGTCCTTCGGATATCGCTTGAAGAGATCTTGTTGCTGTTGGACTCTAGCTACGTCTACGATGCGATGGCCTCATTCCGAGCCTACTGAGGTTGTCGTTGGAAGCTCTCGCTCCTCCTGGCGACCTTCAGCGTTCGCCCTCTTGCTTGGCCGCAGCTCGCTGCGCATCGATCCTCCCGAGCTTCGGACGTACCTTGCGTTCGTCGGCACTCGGCCCTTAAGTTCGTCGGCACCCGGCTTCGCAGGATCAGGCTTGGCCGGCTCACGCCGCTTTTTGAACTTCCCCATACCTGTCGTCGTGAAGTAACCATAGGTCCGTGACGAGACATCGTCAGAGGCTTGTGACGCGCCGGTGAGCACGGTTGAACTGGCTGGTCACCCGTTACTCCAATGTATGGACGTGCCCTCCGGCTCCCATGGATGGAGGTCGCGAGATCCCACACCACACACCTCCGGCCCGGTCGAGTTACGGCCCCTTGATGGCGTCACCGATTCTCGCATGTGATAATAACCGGCAAATCATCACAAGGAGGACGATTCTTGGCGGATCTTGCATTTATTGAAGTGGATGCACTCCTGTTCGCCACAGCCAAAAGCGCACCGGATAACGTCGTAGGGCTCATATACTCCGTTCGGACATTACTGCGCTCTGCAAGGCCTGCACGGCGATGGAACTATGGCAATGACGTCAGAGGCAAGCTAGAAGAACTATCCGAGAATGTCGCAGACGCCAAGAGCCATGAAGCCATAAATGACTGTATCGCATGCCTTGAAGGAGCAATGGATGCTACAACTCTCCAAAGGAAATGGGGAACCAGATACCTCAGGATCGACGATGAACACACCTTCGAGGTTAAGATCTTCGGAGGTGGATCAAGGCTTAGCGAGGAAGACAAACAACGCCTCTTGGAACACCTCAACGCGCAAGAGCCGCTTCAGATCATAATCCGTGGACATCTGTGGGTCGAGCTCATGATCAACGACGTGTTACAGGAAGTTCTTCCCCGGCCTGAGCACCTACAGAAAGCGCGATTGTCCTTTAGTCAGCGTATCCATCTTGCTGCGGCAATGCAGCTGATCTCCAGCGAGGACCTTCCCTCGATGCTGAAACTGAATAGGATACGGAACACCGCTGCACACGAGCTGAATTCGACCATCGACGCCGTAGCAGTGCAGGAACTTATTTCGACTCTGAGCCCGAAAATGCGCTTCATTGCGTTCAATGGACGTCCCGTCGACGAATTCCCTAGCGACCTACGCACGATCATCGCCACTATGGTCGTTATGCTCGACGGAGTTCGAGATGGGCTGGTCGCCTCGCGTCGCGCTTCGCTCTTCTGGCACGAAGAGGCAAAAAGAGTACTTGGACGCACTGATTAGAGTTAGTTCAAAGGCGTGTTGCGCGCTCTTGATAGCGGTCAGCTAGATGGGAACAAATCGAAGGGGGTACGCGCCGACCCCAGACCGACAACATCCGTGTAGCGGGCGCTTCGAATACACGTAAAGATACTTAGGGCAAAGTGCAAGCCCGTTGCACAGCCGCACACCCTACGGGGCCTATTCTGACGCGCCAGCGACGTACGCACGTCAGCCCAGGTTGCGCGGTGGGCCGGGGCGAGGAACGAGCTCCGGACCTTCGATCGCCCTCACTCCGTGTGATGACCCGCCACGGCGCGATCGCAACCTGTATCAGTGCGATGGCCCACCCCTAGCTCAGCGAGATCCGGCAGCTGGTCAGCATGACGAGACAAGTGGAGCTACTCTCACCGTCCCACTGGCTGTTTCTGTCGGCCCTCGGGAGCGCCGGGCGGTGCGTGTCCGGACCGGCCGGAGAGCCGCAGCCGGGCACGCGGCCGTCCGGCGCGCCCGGCGGGCCGCGCAGCGGGCCGCCTTTAAAGACGTAGAGAAAGTACTCATCCGTAGCCCGTGGCCCTTCGATGATCTTGAAGCGATTGGATGGCGTCCCTGCCGACTCTGCGAGTCGTCTGGTTAGCCTGTTCGGTCAGAGTCCAAGGCCGAGCAGTCGTGCACGGAGCTCTTCGGCTCGGTGCTGTGACTCGGTGTAGAGGGCAGTGAACTCCTTTCCGGTCGGGAACAGCTTGGCCTCTCCCTCGTAGGTGGCGAGGAGTGTGCCGTCGCTCTCCCACCAGTTGTCGGCGAGTCCTTCGACCTCGAGGACGGAGGTCAGCCCCGGGATGGCCTGGAGGAGGTTCTGCATTTGACGGGCTTCATCGCCCCTCCAGACCCTGATCTGGTGCATGGTCTGAGCGACGTCGGCGAGGGCCGATGCCTCGATCCATCCGGTTACGGAGGAGTGGAGGGGTACCCAGTCCTCGTACAGCACGCCGAAGCAGCCCTGCAGGTCGACGCATAACCAGTGGGCGACCGAGTAGTGATCGGTGCCGGCGCTGAAGCACGGTCCCACGCCTTCGATGTCGTCTGGGTCGTCTCCGTACATGACGGCCAGACCGCCGTCATAGAGCGGGATGGCCAGTTCGGGAAGGGCGAGGCCGCCCCATCGCGCGTGGTAGTCCACCATCTTGTCCACCAGCGGCCCGGTTCTACCGTGTCTCCGCCAATGGTCGCGGAGCTGTTCACCGGTCGGCACGTTCTCGCGCCGGCCTTTCTCGCGAACGAACCGCTGTGCTCGGGGCGACAGCACGGAGGAGTCGTCAAGGATGTGCGGAATCGACACACTTGATGATCTCAGCTGTCGGCCATGCTGACGGTCCAGCTCGTCCGGCTTCGCGGCGCTATTTCAGGAGCCGTCGTTGGTGAGGGTGTTCCCTGGGTGGGGTGTGCCGATGTAGATGAGGGCGACTTCGAGTTCGCCGATGCGGCGCCGGCCTAAGCCCCAGATGTCGTTCAGGCTGTGGGTGTGCCAGAGGGTGATGACGTCCGCGACCGTGCGGGGCGGGGAGAAGGAGGCGCCGTAGGCGTGGGTGAGGGTGTTGTGGGTGATGGTCGACAGGACGGTCCTGAGGCAGTCGACCGGGCAGGCCGGCGTTATGGCGTCAGTGTCGCGGGCTGTCGGGGCTGTGTGGTGGTGGGTCATCGGCGGCGGTGGGGGCACGGGGTCATCGGCGGGGTTGGGGCCTTGGGGGACGTGGGTGGTTTTGGGTGTGGGTGACGCGGGCGGCGAGTTGTTGAGGGGTGTCCGCGGTGAAGAGGGTTTTGCGGCCTCGCAGGGCGACCCACTGGTGGGCGAAGGGGTCGTAGAGGAACGCCCATCGAGGGAAGCGGGTCCGCAGCTCGCGTAGGGCGCCCTGTATGTCGGTCACCGACTCGGCGGAGGTAGTTCCGCCCAGATGGTTCGGCCGGTGTGGTCGCCTTTGATGCCCCAGGCGGTGGCGAGGGCGGCTATGAGGGGGAGTCCTCGTCCGCCTTCGGTGCTGGTGCAGGTGCGGGGGCCGAAGGTGGTGGGACCGCCTTGGTCGGTGATTTCCAGGTAGGCGGTGCCGTCCTCCCGGACGGTGATGGTGGCAATGAAGGTGCCGCCGGGGGCGCCGGTGCGGGTGTAGGCGATGGCATTGGTGGCCAGCTCGCTGGCGATCAGTTCGGCGTCGGGATGGTCGGGCAACCATGTGCGAGCGAAGCGGCGGGCTTCGCGCACCTGATCCTTGCTCCCGGGGAATGTGTGGCTCCGCGTGGCCTCGTCTTCGCTTGGGCGTTGTCGCGGGATCATGTCGGCTCACCTCAAGATCATGCAGGTCAGAGGCCAGACGGCCCTCCTATCGGTACTTAAAATACGGGTGTAGGATTTGCAGTACAAGCGACTTCGGGTACTTGCGTCGCACAATAAGTGCTGGTCCCGTAGACAAGTACCGGTCGCCCGCGGCCCACGGCGGGCCTGCGATCAAGGAGGGTGCGCGTGTTTGGTCTAGTTGTCCGGTTCACCTGCAAGGACGAGGCGAGCGCCGAGGCGTTCGATCAGCTCGTCGCCGAGACGATCAAAAAGATCCGCGACAGGGAGCCGGGGACGCTGGTGTACGCCTCGCACCGGGTCGACGGCCAGCCGCTCCTGCGGATCTTCTACGAGCTGTACCGTGACCGGGCGGCCTTCGACGCCCACGAGGAGCAGACCCACACCAAGCACTTCCTGGGCGCTCGGGGCGAGTTGCTGTCCTCGGTCGAGGTCGACTGGTTGCAGCTGCAGAGCGGTAAGGGAACAGACGGGTGAGCATCGAGTATCAGCGCGCTCTTGGCCGGCGCATCGCCCAGGAGCGCAAACGACGTGGCCTGTCTCAACCCGAGCTGGCCCGGCTGATCGACAGGTCGGTGGCCTGGGTCTCGCAGGTAGAGCGCGGGGTGCGCAAGGTCGACCGCATGTCGGTGCTGGAGAAGCTGGCCGAAGCGCTGGACGTCCCGCTGTCGGAGCTGGCCGCCGAAGCGCCGGTGGTCGCCGCGGCCGCCGAGGAGATCCCCGGGACGGCCGGCCTTCGGCTGGTGCTGTCCGGGGCGCACTCGCTGCGGGCGATGCTGCACGCGGCGCCCGTCCCGCCTACCGAGCAGATCAGGACCCGCGTCGATCACGCGTGGGAGCTGACGCACGCCAGCCGGTACCTGGAGCTGACCGACCTGCTGCAAGGGCTGGTTCCGGCGCTGGAAAGCGCGGTCCGCTCAGCCGAGGAAGAGCGGCGTGCCGAGCTGTTCACGCTGCTGGCGGTGACCTATCAGGCGTGTTCGGCCGCGCTGGCCAAGCTGGCCGAGCCAGAGGCGGCGTGGATTGCCGCGGATCGGGCGATCGTGGCGGCCGAGCGGGCGGGTGATCCGCTGCTGATGGCGGCCGGGGCCTACCGGCTGGGGTTCGTGTTCCTTGGGGCACGGCACTTCGACCAGGTGGAGGAGACCGCACGTACGGCGGCTGAGGCGTTGTGGTTCCTGGCCGAGGAAGGCAAGCCAGAGGCGATGTCGTTGTGGGGTGGGCTTACCCTGCAACGCGCCGTGGCGGCCTCCCGGCTGAACGAGGCCGACACCGCCTACGCACACCTCGCCCGCGCTCGGGAGATCGCCGAGCGGCTGGACGAGGGACGCAACGACTACAACACCGAGTTCGGCCCCGCCAACGTCGCCCTGTACGAGGTCGCGGTGGCCGTCGAGCTGGGCGACGCCGGCCACGCTCTGCGCGTCGGGGCCACGGTGGACACCTCGCCGCTGTCCAGCGAGCGCCGCGCCCGGC
Organism: Sphaerisporangium viridialbum; assembly: GCF_049674955.1. Lineage (GTDB taxonomy): Bacteria > Actinomycetota > Actinomycetes > Streptosporangiales > Streptosporangiaceae > Sphaerisporangium > Sphaerisporangium viridialbum. Next base: position 9,848,347 of record NZ_CP187232.1, read on the forward strand.
TGCATGTCGATCTGGCCCGCGCGCACGCCCAGCGCCGCCAGGTGGACGAGGCGGTGGCGGCGCTGCTGGAGGCCGAGTCCATCACTCCTGAGCAGATCCGCAACCACCGGATCGCCCAGCAGCTCGTGTCGGACCTGCTCACCATGCAAGACCCGCCCTCCTCTGACCTGCGAGAACTCGCCGATCGGGTGGGCGCGTAAGAAAAGTACGTGGCCACGCACTAAAAGTACTAGCCAATACTCGCAGTACCGAGTAGCGTTTGTGTTGACGCTGAGACTCTCCGTAATCAAGGGAGGTGACAGCCCAGCACAGACGCTTCTCGCGTTTCAGGGACAGTTAGTGACAGACACCAGCCCGACCGCTGCAACGACAGCGGGAAACAGGCCACACATGAAAGTGGCCTGAGCGGGAGACCCGCCCAGGCCCGGATGCGATCAGCACCCTAGTTGGCGCTTCGATGCTATCGCCTCCGGTGCTGACGGCGCGTGTTCTCCCTCGTCCATCACCCCTGCTCAGCAGGCAGACGAGAGGTCTATTCAGCATGCGCAACATTCCCATTCCCGTCGACGTCGCCCGGCTCCAGTTCATCTGCGTCAAGGCCCCGTGCCCGCGCATCGTGAACAAGGAGACCGGCGAGCTCAAGACCGACAAGACCAGCGGCCAGACGGTGTACGAGGTGCTGTTCTCGGTCGAGGACACCTTCGGCAAGATCGAGCTGGTCAAGGTCAGCATCGTGGGCGAGCCGCCCATCTCCCCCGGCGACGAGGTCACCCCGGTCGGACTGATCGGCTACGTCTGGGAGCTGTCCGGCCGCTGGGGCATCTCCTACCGCGCCTCCGCCCTCCTCCCCGCCAACGCCAGCGCTCCGGCAGAGGTGCGCGGTGCCTGACACGCTGCTCATCGCGCTCGGAGTCCTGGTCACCTTGGTGGCCGGGCTCCGGGCCTGGCACCGCCGGCACCACCGCTCGTTCTGGCTGTGCCTGGTCTATCCGCTGGCGGCGCTCAGCATCCGCGCGAGCTGGCGCAAGGTCGCCCTGGGCTGCGGCCTGACCAAGAAGCGGCAGCGCTTCTGGTTCACCACCGTCCAGGGCCTGGTCTCCTCCACCGGCACCGTCCGCGTCAAGCGGCGCTTCCAACGGGTCGCCGTGGACACCAAGCCGTGGATGTGGCTGCCCCTGCCAACCCGGTACGGCTGGCGCGTCACGGTGCGGCTGCTGGAGGGGCAGATCCCAGCCGACTACGCCGAGGTTGCCGAACGGCTGGCGCACTCCTGGGGCGTCCATGCCGTCCGCGTCTCCTCCCCCCGGCGCGGGCGCGTCGTCCTGGCGGCCACGACCCGAGACCCGCTGACCCAGGTCGACCAGCTACCGCCGTCCCGGGAACTGCTCAAGGTGGTCGTCGGGCGCCTGGAGACGGGCGGCCCTTGGGTGATCGACTTCCGGACGGTCCCGCACTGGATCAACGCCGGAGCCACCCAATCTGGCAAGTCCAACCTGGCCAACGCCTTAATCGTCGGACTCGCGCCACAGCCGGTGGCACTGGTCGGGTTCGATCTCAAGGGCGGGGTTGAGTTCACGCCCTACTCCGCGCGCTTGTCCGCGCTGGCCACCACCCGCGCCGAGTCGGTCAGCCTCCTGGGCGACCTGGTGACGCTCATGCTCGACCGGATGATCGTCTGTCGCAGGGCGGGAGCCCGCAACATCTGGCAGCTTCCAGATGCCGTGCGGCCGACTCCCGTCGTGGCCCTGGTCGATGAGCTGGCCGAGCTGTACTTGATGGCTGACAAGTCCGAGAAGGACGAGATCGCCAAGGCCTCCACAGCGTTGCTGCGGGTGGGGCAGCTCGGTCGCGCGTTCGGGATCTACCTGTTCTGCTGCGGCCAGCGCATCGGCTCTGACCTCGGCCCCGGCGTCACGGCGCTGCGTGCCCAGTGTTCGGGGCGCATCTGCCACCGCGTCAACGACCCCGAGACCGCCACCATGACCCTCGGCGACCTCGACCCCGCAGCCCTGGTCTCCGCCCGCGCCATCGCCGCCGAGACACCCGGCGTCGCGATCGTCGCATCCCAGGACGGCGAGTGGTACCGGGCCCGATCCTTCTACGTCCCGGAAGACAAGGCCGAGTACGCGGCTCGTACCTTCGCGCACCTCGCGCCGGCTTGGACCGAGCTGATGGCTGGCGAAGGCTGCGCGGAAGTGACCGACGCCGACCTCGCCGAGCTGTTCGACACCGACCCCGCCGTCCTGGAAACCCCGAAGGGCTGAGTCATCGTGCGACGCCTCACTTCCTGGCTGCTGGACTCCGGTCCCGTCCTCGTCCTGGCGCTCATCGCCGGTGCCGGCTCTTTCACCCACATCCGGGAAACGGCAATAGAGCACGGACAGACGGGGCCGATGGCCTGGGCAGTGGCGGTGTGCGTCGACCTGACCTGCGTCATGGCCGCCCGGGAACGGCAACGCGACAAGAGGACCGGACACGAGCGGAACGGCCGGCTCTCCTGGCCGACCCTCGTCCTGGTGGCCGGGATCCTCCTGTCCCTGGCCGCCAACCTCGCCCAAGCCGAACCGTCCCCATGGGGGTGGATCACCGCCGCCACCCCGGCAGGGGCGTTCCTGATCGCCGTCTCCATGCTGGAACGCCGCGCCTCCCGTTCCGAGCCGTCCCCGGCTCCGGCTTCCACGTCGGAAACCGTCCCCGAACCGGCCGCTACGCCACTGCCCGCCCCGACCGAACGCGACGGCCCGGCCACAGAGCTCCTCGCCTACGCCCGACGCGTGGCCGAGGAATACCAGACCACGCATGACAGGCCGATCAACCACGACACCCTGCGTGCCCGTCTGGGCGTATCCCACCAACTGGCCTCCGACCTGCTGCGCCACCTGCGCACCGCACCGGACGCCCTCTGAAAGGAGAACAGCCATGGGTACCGACACCGCACGCCGTACCGCCTTCATCGCCGGACTACGAGACCTGGCCGCTTTTATCGAGGCCAACCCCGCCATCCCCGTCCCGACCGACCCGGCGATCATCACCTACTACCCCGCCCAGGCCACCGACGCCGCCCTGCGCGCCGAGGTCGACCGGATCGCCACCCTGTTCGGCACCCACGTCGACCGACGCGTCTTGCCGCACGGCCTGTACGCCACCGCCCGCCGCTTCGGCCCGGTCCACTACGAGGCGACAGCCATCCTCTCCAACACCACCGAGCCGCCCCATGAACTCTGACCCACCCGACGACCAGGAGACGCCGGCTGAGATACCGCCTCAGCGAGGGCGGTGCTGCGACTGCGGCGGCACCGGACTCGACAGCCTTGGCATCACCTGCCAGCTCTGCGACGGCCTCGGCTTCTGCTGACCAGCCGTTAGCGCCCCCGGCGTGACCACACATCCGCCAAGACGTCCGTCACGTCGGGGGCCATCCCACACCGAACCAACACGACCCGGAAGGGACACGCCCATCATGCCCAACGCCACCAGCTCAAATGCAGTGAACGAGATCATCACTCGCCTCCACGACCCCGGCTACGACCGCTGGGCCGCACAGATCAAGGCCACCGGTGGATGCCGACAACCCATCCACCTACGCGGCCACGTCCTGCACGTCGACCGCGCCACCGGCGCCCTACTCCACCGCTACTCCACCACCAGCGAACCGGACGGCGTCCTGCGGGTGCCGTGCAAAACCCGCCGGTCCTCCCGCTGCCCCGCCTGCGCCGAGACCTACCGCGCCGACACCTACCAGCTCATCCGCGCGGGCCTGGCCGGCGGCAAGGGCGTCCCCGACACCGTCAGCACCCACCCCTGCCTGTTCGTCACCCTCACCGCCCCCTCCTTCGGCACCGTCCACACCCGACGCGAGCGCGACGGCAAGCTGCTGCCCTGCCACCCCCGACGCGACGCGAAGACCTGCCCGCACGGACGACTCATGTCCTGCACCGCCCGGCACGGCGCCGACGAAGACTGCCTGGGCGAGCCACTGTGCCCGGACTGCTACGACTACAGCGGCTCGGTCTTCTTCAACGCCCTGGCTCCCGAACTGTGGCGCCGCTTCACCCTCGCGCTCCGCCGTCACGTCGCCAAGCTCACCGGACACAGCCTCAAGGCCCTGCGCGAAGAATTGACCATCGCCTTCGCCAAGGTCGCCGAATACCAGCGCCGCGGCGTCGTCCACTTCCACGCCATCATCCGCCTCGACGGCCCGGAGGGACCTGACTGTCCGCCTCCTGCCTGGGCGACCGCTGACGTGCTCGCCCAAGCCGTCCAGCACGCCCACCAGGCCGTCACCGTCAAAGCCCCTGCCATCGACGGCAAGCCGTCCCCGGTGCTGCGCTGGGGGACGCAGCTCGACATCCGGCCCATCACCCTCGGCGGTGACCTCACCGATCAGGCCGTGGCCGGCTACATCGCCAAGTACGCGACCAAGGCCGCCGAATGCGTCGGCACGCTCGACCGCCGCATCAACCCCACCGAAGACCTCAACGCCCTTCCGATCCGCGAGCACCCTCGACGGCTCATCTCCGAATGCTTCCGCGTGGGCGCCATGGAAGAACTCGGCGACCTCCGGCTCGCCGAATGGGCCCACATGCTCGGCTTCCGCGGCCACTTCTCCACCAAGTCCCGCCACTACTCCACAACCTTCGGCAAGATCCGCGCCGAACGCGTCGACCACCAACGCCAAGAAGCCATCTCCACCGGGCGGCTGCCCCTCTTCGAAGAGGACACCGTCCTCGTCATCGCCCATTGGGCCTACGCCGGAAAGGGCCTGTCCGTCGCCGACGCCGTCCTCGCCGCAGCCCTGACAGGAAGCGCCCCTTCAACCGACGAGGAGGTGAGCACATGGCCAAGCTCCTGCTGACCGTGCCCGAGGCAGCAGAGGCGTTGTCGATCTCGCGCGCCAAGCTGTACCACCTCATGAGCAACGGCGAGATCCCCTACCTGCACATCGACCGTTCCCGTCGCATTCCGGCATCTGCCCTTGAGAACTACGTCGCCGCGCTGCTGGAGAAGGAGAGGGCGGCGTGACCAAGACCCTCGTCTCCACTCCGAACCCGGACCCCAACCAGGACCGGACAAGCAAGAAGACCACCGCCAAGCTTCGCGACGGCGTCATGAAGCGCGGCAAGACCTGGTCCTACGTCATCAGGGTCACAGACCCGGAGACCGGCGTCAGCAAGCCCAAGTGGGTCGGTGGCTTCGCCACTGAAGACGACGCCAAAGCCGCTCGTGACGAGGCCCGCGTGTCAGCTCGGCGGGGTGAGTACGTCGATCGCAACGCCGTCACGGTCGGCGCGTACCTTGACGAGTGGATCGAGGCCCACGCGGTCGAGATCAAGCCCAAGACCCTCAAGGACTACCGCGACATCATCAACCGGTACGTCAAGCCGCACATCGGTGGCCTGCGGCTTCAAGCGGTGCGGTCGGTGACCGTGACGAAGCTCTATCGAGACCTCATGGCCGGCGGCGGGAAGAACGGGCGGGCGCTCTCGTCCCGGACAATCGATTACGTTCACGCGGTGCTGCGGAAGGCCTTCCACGACGCCGTTACGGTGGATCAGCTGCTGGCCTCAAGCCCGGTCGATCGGGCTAAGCGCCCCCGACGCGAGGTGCGCGAACCCGGAACCGTCTGGACCACTGAACAGCTCAAGACGTTCCTGACCGCCATGCGGCAACATCGGTTGTTCGCCTTCTTCCACATCGCCGCCTACACCGGGGCACGTCGCGGGGAACTGCTGAATCTGCGCTGGTCTGATGTCGACCTGGACGGCAGGCAGCTCACAATCAAGGGGTCGGCGGCGTTCATCGACGGTGAGCGAATCGAGGGCACCACCAAGAGCGGGCGCAAGCGCATCGTCAGCCTGGACGACGGGACCGTGCAGGTGCTCCGGGAGCAGCGCCGACGGCAGGCCGCCGACAAGCTCGCCGTCGGAGAGGAGTGGCGAGGGACCGACGACTACGTGTTCACCACTGGATGGGGCGAGCCGGTCCACCCGGACACCGTCAGTTCGCTGATCGCGACGGTGATCAAGCGGTACAACAACCCGGCGCAAGGAGCCAAGCCCAAGGAGCCGCTGCCGCATGCGCGGCTGCATGACCTTCGGCACATCCACGCGACGACCCTGCTGCTGGCCGGCGTCCCGGTGCATGTGGTCGCCGCTCGGCTGGGGCATGCGGATCCATCGATCACGCTTCGGGTGTACGCGCACGTGATCCGGGCCGCGGAAGCCTCGGCTGCTGATGTCTTCGCTGAGGCGGTTGGGGAGTAGGTGGGAGCCACCGGGTGGCTCCTCTGTTAGCGAGGGTGTTAGCAAGATCCGGAGATTGTCCAGACAAAGCGAAAGGCCCGTCCCCAGTTTTCCCTGGTGACGGGCCTTTCGACTGGCGCGGCCGACAGGAGTCGAACCCGTAACCTTCTGATCCGTAGTCAGATGCTCTATCCATTGAGCTACGGCCGCCTGCTTGCCTGGATAAGCATAGCGGGTCTTCGCGGGTGTGCCGAACCGGTTAGGGAAGCGGCTCAGCGTCCCGCTGCCAGGGGGCGGCTACCACGCGGATTTCGAAGTCGATGCCGCTGACGACCTGGCCGGCTCTGATCTTGCAGGTCTTGCGCAGCTCGACGTCGCCGTCGACCATGACGTTGCCCTCGGCGATGAAGTGCTTGGCCTCGCCGCCGCTCTCTGTGACGGAGCAGTACTTCAGCAGGTCGCACAGCGGTATGTAGTCAGTGCGCAGCTGGAAGGTGTCCTCCAGGAAGTTCTCGTCCACGCCCACAGCATAGGCAGCCCCACGGCGCCCAGAGCGGCGGCATGAATGGGATTGATGGTGGAAAGCCGTTGTAAACGGACAAATGCTCTGCAAACTTTCCCGGTTCCGCGCGTGGCGACGGCGCTCGGCGGCAATGAACCACCTCGGGTCACGCGACGTGGCCCTCGGACCTGCGGATTGAAGGCATGAATCAGCAGCCAGCGTTGAATGCGATGGTCGGCTCCTCGACGCAGGTCGTCGTGGCGATCGCGCTGACCTGCCTCGGAGCCGCGGTGATCCTCGCGGCGCTCCTTCTCAGGCGCCGTAACCGGGCGGTGGCGGCCCACGCGCACTCCCAGCACGTCGCGAACCTCACCCGGCTGCTGCTCCGCGCGCAGTACGACTACCCGCGCCCGACCCTGGCCGATCTGGTGCAGTCGTCACGCCAGGGCGGCCTGACGATACGTCTCCATCTGGCCGGATCGCCCCAGGAGCTGCCCGACCCCGTGGACCTCGCCGGTATGCGGATCATCCAGGAAGCTCTGACCAACACGCTGAAACACGGTACGCCGAACGCCACGGTGGTCCTGTGTTACCAGCCCGACCGGGTCACGCTCACCGTGGACAACGCCATGAAGGGCAGGACGCCCGCCTCCAAGGGTCCACACGAAGGGCTCGCCACCATGCGACGCCGCGCGAGCAAGATCGGCGGGGCGGTGACGGCCGGGCCGTACCAGGGCGGGTGGCGCGTTCACGCCGAGCTGCCGTTCCGCTCGCAGGTCACCTGACCTTCGCCTTCTTGGGGAACAGGGTGTAGCTGAGCGGCCACAGGACCGCGATCGCGGGCACCTTCCCCAGGCCGACCATGAACGCCGAGAGTTCCGCCGTACGGGACGGATCGCCGATCATCCAGATCGCCACGCCCAACAGCCCGCACGCGATGCCGTACGCGAGGACGATGCGCAGCCAGATGCCCCATTCGTACCTGGCCCTGGCCATGCCGCCCGCAGGAGGCTTCCACGGCGGCGGGCCGTCCGAGAGCCGGTGCGCCGCCACCTGGTCCGCCCATCGCAGCGTACGGTGGCCGAACACGACCGAGTACGCAATGTAGGCCGCCGCGAGCCCGTGGCTCCAGGTGGCGGTGCCCCCGGTGCGGAGGTCGGCCACGGTGGCGACGAGCAGGACCACGTCGATCAGGGGCACGCACAGCAGAAGCACGCCGCCCAGGCGCCGGAGGCGGAAGAGGTACCGCGCCAGCAGGCCCAGGCCGAGCAGCACCCAGAAGCCGATCTCACATGCGACGATCACAGCCAGAATCACTCTTCAAGCCTTGGCCATGCCCCGCCCGGCCGTCGTCGTCAGCGGGGACGAACCCGGCTACATCTTTCTGTGTACGCGCAGGCCGTGCCGCGGATGGTGCCGGACGCCATTCGGACATGGTGGTATGAAGGGCATGGATCCGGAGCGGCAGGACGCGTTGATGGCCTTCGGGGCACTCGCCGCCGGTCTGGTCCTGCTCGCCGGCGGAGCGTACATCCACCGCGGCCAGCCCGCGCCGCTGCTGGTGATCCCGCTGGCGGTGACCTGTCTGGGCGTGCTCGTGCGGCGGCGCGCGCCCGTGGCGGCCCTCGTGCTCGGGGTGATCGCGATCGCCGGTGACATCTGCCTTGGCCCCTCCCTCGGCACTGTCCTGATATTTACGGACAACATCTATGCGGCTGCCCTGTACGGCCCGCGCCGGCTCGCCACCTGGCTCCTCGCCGTGACCTCGGTGCTGGCCGTCGTGATCGGGGCGATAGCCGGATTCGTCGCCAGGAACTGGGCGGCGCTCGCGGTCGGCGGGATCCAGGCCGGCCTGGTCCTCGTCACCCCGACCATGACCGCCATGACCCTCAGGCAGCATCGTGACCAGGCGATCGCCGAACGGGCACGTGCCGACCAACTTGCCCGGCTCGCCGAGCTGGACCGCCAGGCGGCCGTGACGTCCGAGCGCACCCGCATGGCACGCGAGCTGCACGACATGATCGCCAACCACTTCAGCGCCGTGGCCATCCAGTCGGCCGCGGTCATCGCCAGGGAGGACCTCGACGCCCGGGCCGTCCGCACGGTGCTGGAGTCCATCCGGGAGAACAGCGTGCGCGGCATGGCCGAGATGCGCACCATGATCGGGCTGCTGCGCGCGGAGGGCGACGACGCGGGGCCGACGGGGCAGCGCCTCAAGGATGCCACCGACCTGGTCGAACGGTCCCGGCGCACAGGCATGGCGATCGAACTGGCCGTGACGGGAACGCCGCGTGACCTCCCCGCCTCCATCGAGCTGGCGGGCTATCGCATCCTTCAGGAATCCCTGACCAACGCCCTCAAACACGGCACCGGCCGGGTGAGCGTGACGATCGACTACGGACCGGACGAGGTGACTCTGATCATCGTGAATCCGCCGGCCGACAGGCCCGCCGGCATCCCGGGCTCCGGCGCGGGGCTCGTCGGCATGGCGGAGCGGGCGGCGCTCGTCGGGGGCTCGTTCACGGCAGGACAAGCGTCAAGGACGGGCATGGGCGGCGAATGGCGCGTTGCCGCCGCGCTTCCCGTCAAGGCGAAGCCGTACGAGACCATCGGGGCCGGAAAGGCACGTGAGACCGGGACCGTCGCGGGTGAGACGCCGTCCCGCACGACGGAGGGCAGCGGATGATCAGGGTCCTGGTCGCCGATGATCACGCGGCGGTACGTGCCGGCGTCGTGCTGATCCTGGAAGGCCAGTCCGACATCGAGGTGGCCGGTGAGGCGGCGGACGGTGAGGAGGCCGTTCGGATGGCGCGCGAGCTCAGGCCCGACGTCGTCCTGATGGACATCCGCATGCCGCGCATGGACGGCATCTCGGCCACCCGCGAGCTGAGCGGCATCGCCGACGTCCTCATCCTCACGACGTTCGACCTGGACGAGTACGTCTTCGGGGCGCTCCGCGCCGGGGCCGCCGGATTCCTGCTGAAGAACACCGACGCGGACGCCCTCGTGCAGGCCGTACGGCTGGTGGCGCGCGGCGAGGGACTGATCTCGCCTTCGGTGACCCGGCGGCTGATCGCGGAGTTCGCCGGGACGAGCGAGCGCAGGCCGTACGACCTGGAGGTCCTGACGCCGCGCGAGCGCGAGGTACTGGGCTGCGTGGCGCGCGGGCTGTCGAACGCGGAGATCGCCCGCGAGCTCGCCATGACCGAGGCCACGGCGAAGACCCACGTCAGCCGGATGCTGGGCAAGCTCGGCCTGCGCAGCCGGGTGCAAGCGGCGATCCTGTACGCGGGATCCTCGGGGTACTCGGTCTAGTCGGTGACGTACAGCGAGAGGGTCTCGGCCACGCAGGCGGGCTTGGTCGTGCCCTGGACCTCGATGGTGACGCGGAGGCTGGAATGTGTGCCGGCGGGGGTGCTCTTGACGTCCAGGAGCTCGGCGCCCGCGCGGATCTTCGCTCCCACGGGCACCGGCGACGGGAAACGCACCTTGTTGAGCCCGTAGTTGATCCCCATCTTCAGGCCGTCCACTCTGAACAGCTCCGTCATGAAGGAGGGCAGCAGGGAGAGGCTGAGGAAGCCGTGGGCGATGGGGCCGCCGAACGGGCCTTCCTTGGCCCGCTCGATGTCAACGTGAATCCACTGGTGGTCGTCGGTGGCGTCGGCGAACAGGTTGACCTGCTCCTGGGTGACCTCACGCCACTCGGTGTACCCCAGGTGCTCGCCGGTGGCCGCCTTGAGCTCGCTTACGTTCGCGAAGATCCGCATGCATGGAATCTTATTCTGCCGACGGGACCCCGGCGAGGTCGGGCGCCCAGCGCTAGAGCGCTCCGGAGTACGACCAGCTCGCGTACCGGGTGATCTGGATCAGGATGACCGGCCCTTGGGGCACGTGATCCGCATATTGGGGATATTTCGCGACCAGTGAGGCGAGGGCGGGGAGTCGCTCCTCGTCTCGCTCCTCGTCTCGCTCCACGATGGTGGCCTCGCCGTCGGCGCGGACCCACCACAGGCGCGTCCAGTCGTCGTCGTAGTGGTCGACCAGGACGCACACCTTCGGGTTCGCCCGGATGTTCCGCAGCCGCCGCAGGTCGGTGGTCCGCTTGGGCTTGTGATCAATGGCCGTCACGAGGCGATCGCCGTCCAGAGCGAACGTCACCGGCACCAGGTGCGGCGCCCCGTCCTCCCCGACCGTGCCCAGCCTGGCCACCCGCGCGTCTCTCATCCTCGCGCGGGCCTGGTCGTCTCCGCGGGTCGCCACTCGCGTATCCAAGCACGCGGCGTACGCTCCGGCTGTGATCACCGCCGGTACGGCGGTCAGGTGTCGGGCTGGCGAGGATAGACGTGCTCACCCGGGTGACCGGGGGGCAGCACGCAGCGACTGCCGGACTCGGCCTCGGCGCAGCGTATGGCTTCGTCCCGCCGTGGGAGCGGTGGCGATTCGGAAAGGGGCGTTTCCATGGGCTTGCTGCCTGTTCTCCAGGGAGGGGGGGCACCTGGACCGGGACAGAGACATGATCGCACGCGGTGGATTGATGTTCCCCATGCCTAAGAGAACGATTTTTCACCATTTGTCGGAGTGTGGCGGGCTGACAACCGATCTGCCGGACGTGCCGGCCTCCAGCGAAGCCGGAGCCGCCAAGCCGAGCCTGCCCATCTTCCGGTACACCTGCGATCTGCTCGGCCTTCGCCCGCCCCCGCAAGAGTTCCTCGGCTGATCATCTCGCCTGCCTTGACTCGCGCGGCAAGGAAGACCATCACCCGTAGCGCGACCTCGGCTCCGGCCTGGTGCCACAAAGAGTTCACCATACCTTTGGAGATCTTTGACTTTATTTGACCCGATTTGACGGTGATCCTGACGGGGTTGGTCGTCTCGCATCCCCACAAGGAGGCTTCGTGCACACCCTGCAACGCCCCCGACCTTCCTGGCCCGCACGGCTCATCATCATGCTGGCCGCCATCACGTCCCTGATCGGCGGTGTCGGCATCACCCCCGCCGACGCGTCGGTCATCAACTCCTGCACCATCTCCCGGTGCTCCGACGCGCGGTCGGCCAAGACGAACTGGGCCGCCAAGGGCTACCCCACCACCGCCGGCTGGTACACCTGGCCCGACGGTAGGTACAACTACACTGGCGGACGCTTCCAGAACCGAGAGGGCCAACTTCCCAGCGGCGCCACCTACTACGAGTACGACGTGTACTCGCGGGCGCAGGGCGCGGCGCGTGACGCGTACCGCATCGTGGTCAACCGCAGCACCGGCGTGGTCTGGTTCTCGCCGAACCACTACACCGACTTCTACAAGCTCTAGGAACTCCCATGACATCCGCCGCACGTCCGCTGCCGCGATGGCTGACGGTGTCCACCGGCCCGGCGCCGGCGGTCGTCGACGGGCGCTCATGCCAGACCCGCGCCGCCTTCTTCGAGGAGGCGGCGCGGGCTCTGCGCTTTCCTGAGTACTTCGGCCGCAACTGGGACGCACTCGCCGACTCCCTGCGCGACGCGACCCGCACAGGGAACGTCACCCTGATCGTCGAGCACGCTGAGGACCTGCTCAGTGCCGAGCCCCCCGAACAGCTCGCCACCCTGCTCGCGATCCTGGCCGAAGCCGCCGAAACCGGCCTCACCCTGACGCTCCGCACCGACCCCTCCCACGAAGCGCCCCTCCGCCGGCGAATCACCGCCGCTCTGACCTGACCAGCGGACCGGAAAGGCGACAACCTGCCCGCGTCCCACCGGGCACGATCCGCACTTGGCTCCGTGGCGTTCGCCGGTGGCAGACCTGATCAAGAGGGGGCCACGGGTGCCCCTGGCGCGCCCGTCATCTCACCGGAGCCAAACTGCGGGCCCCCTTGATCATCCCCTGACGGGCACGGCAGCGAGGCGGGTCATCGGCTGCCCGGGGCCACCGTGCGCAGGGTGCCCACCGCGCATGACTCGACCTTTCGAGACATGCCATTACAGGACGTTGTAATCCTTGTAAAGGGCGATTGTTTACGAATGCCCGCGCCGATCTTCACGAAGATCCGTTCCAGCGTTTCATGACATTTCGCTTCATCGTAGGCGGTGTAGAACCCTGCCCTGAGAGGCACCCCCCAAACAAAGGCAGACCCATGTTCAAGCGAGCCCTCGCGACCGTCGCCCTCTCCTTCGCCACATTAGCCGGATTAACGCTGCCCGCCTACGCGGTGACACTGGAGCAAAAGGTCGCCGTACTTTCCCAGTTCTCCCAGCCCACGGCGGCCAGCGCCGCCAGCTGGCGCTCTGCCTGGCAGAACCAGGCGAGCTGGGCGGACTATGCCTTCGACTGGTCGACCGACCTCTGTTCGGCCAGTCCCGACCAGCCGCTCGGCTTCGACTTCAGAATGCCATGCCGACGTCACGACTTCGGTTACCGCAACTACAAGGCGGTGAACCAGTTCCCGGCGAACAAGACGCACATCGACGACGCGTTCTACTTCGATATGAAGCAGGTTTGCGCGGGATATTCCACCATCCCCAGGAACACCTGTAACGGCATCGCCTGGACCTACTACCAGGCGGTCAGGGAATTCGGCACCCTCAACGTCACCCAGGCGCAGATCGACCGAATCCGCCAGAACGCTGAACAAGCCGCCCAAAACTCCGAGATGTAACTCATCCCGCTCCGCTCCACTCCCTGGCCTCCGCCGGGCCGGCTTCGTGCCGGCCCGGCACACCCGGAGGGCCCAGCCCGCCGCTTCCAACGTGGACGGCCCTGGAAGGTGACCCCCTTCCAGGGTTCAGCGGGGCCCTTGCAAGTTCGATGTATCAAATCCACCCTCTAGCACGGCCCCGTGAGCGGGATTCGATACATAGACCTCCCGGCCTGCTCCCGACCCGAAGCACGATTGGCCGCCTCGCAGCCGTTTCACGACAGCACAGGCCAGACGGGCGACCACCTCATGCGGCATCATGCTCTTTGGCGCTGTATGAGAGGAGCCGGCAGGTGCAAAACAAGTCTGGCGAGGTCGACCGCTTCATGACGGCCCTCGATCACCCCTTGAAGACGGGGGTCGAACAGCTGAGGTCGGCGATTTTGGCGTCGAACGCGGATATCTCCGAGCATGTGAAATGGAATGCCCCGAGCTTCCGCTATGACGGACACGACCGGGTGACCTTCCGCCTTCGGCCAGGTGATCGGCTGCAACTCATCTTCCATCGTGGGGCGAAGGTCCGAGCCGACAGCGCTGAGTTCGCCTTTCAGGACCCGACTGGTCTGATGACGTGGCTCGCACCTGACCGGGGTGTGGTCTCGTTCCCAGACCTGGAAGCCGTCCAGTCCCAGCAGACAGCGGTGGTGTCCTTGGTCAACCAGTGGCTCCGGGCGTAGCAGTGAGGCTCCCGTCTGGATCCATGCCCTGTTTCTAAGCGGGGCGTGATCGGATCAAACCCGCGCTGTCAGCCTGGAGATCCCCAGCGAGATCCACCACATCCGTGATCCGCGGCAGGCAACCGCAACCCTTTACGGGGATCAGAAAGGCCGCCACTCAAAGATCGAGTGAGGGCCTCTGAGGTGCGGAGGCTCGGGGATTTGAACCCCGGATGGGCTGTAGACCCAAACCGCATCAGCAGCTCGGATCTTGGCCGTTCAATGCGGTTCAACCTGGACCAACGTGCGCAACCGGTCCGACTGGAACGGCACGGTACGGCGGTGAACTGCAACCCAAACTGCAACCCCGGACGCCCGATGACCGCTACAGCTTCGTCTCTGGCTGGCATCACATTGCGGCGCACGAAGATGCATGCACAAGGTAATTGATCGACAACTATCCGTTATGGCATGGTGGCTTGAGTCTTGATCAACTCTTCTGGGAGGCATCCATGCTTGCTCGCCGTCTGCTGGCCGCCGCCGTCATCTCCGCCGCCATGGGCGCGGTCACCCCTCTACCTGCGGTGGCCTCTGCTCATCAGCCCGCCAGCCGCACCGCCTTGGTCGGGCCCCCAATATGCGTCGACGTCAGCAACAACCGTGGCAACGGCACCCTGATGTACCAGTGGCAGTGCGACAGCAACAACACCAACCAGAAGTTCGTCATCGAGGACGGCCTCATCAAGGTGCAAGACACCATCGGCAAGAGCCAGGTGATGTGTCTGGACTCCTCCAACGGCCGAACCAACGGCACCCGGGTCTACCAGTGGCAATGCGTGGGTAACACTAACCAGCTCTGGGTCATCCAGAGAGGCCAGATCATCCTCAAGTCCACCCTCAACGCAGGCAACCGCCTATGCCTGGACGCCACCAACGGCCGCGGCAACGGCACCCAGGTGTACCTGTGGCAGTGCGACCCCAACAACACCAACCAGAAGTTCGTCATCGAAGATGGCCAGATCGTGATCAAGGACACCTTGCCCTGATCTCTGCGGGCGGCTCGGAGTCGCGCCACCGGCCGGGACCGGCGCCCACGCCGCACGCCCGGGGGCGGAGCGGGCGGCGGGCCGTGCGGCGGCGAGCGCCGCCGCGCTTAGCACAACGTTCTACACGGGCCCTTTCCTGCGAATGTGACGATCTCAAAAGACAGCCATCGAGAAATCACCTTGCTGCCCTCTCCTGATGACTGGAGAGGGCAGCAATCATTGGGTGGAAGGCATTCTGCGGTCAGGAGTTGAAGTCGAGCACCAGGCGCCCACGGATACCGCCGGCTTCGAGCAGCCGGTGCGCCTCGGCGGCCTGCTCAGCCGGTAGCACCCGGGCGACCCGCGGCGTCACGGCCTTCGCCTCGGCCTGCTGCCGCAGCCAATCCAGCGCGGCGGTGTCCTTGGCCGAAAGGACCACCAGCACCTTGTGCACCTTGATGCCGCGTCCGGGGTCGCCGTCCCAGCCTCGGAGCACGGCCATCCCGCCACCGTCACGGACCGCGGGGGCAATGCGCTCGTTGAGGAGTGCTCCATCGGCGACACCGTCGACGCCTTCGGGGTGCAGCTCACGAATGCGGTCGGCAACGTCGTCACCGCGGCGCACGACCACGTCGGCGCCCAGGTCGCGCACCAGTTGCTCGTCGGCCGCGGAGGCGTCGGCGAGGACGCGCAGCCCGGCGGCTTTCGCGAGCTGGACGACGTAGCCGCCGTAAATGCCGGCCGCGCCGGTCACCGCGATCGTCTGGCCTGGCGAGAGGTCGAGATGGTCGAGCGTCAGTTTGGCGGTGAGCCCGTTCATCGGCAGCGTCGAGGCGGCGAAGAAGCCCGCCCCCTCCGGTATCCGGACCACCGACTCGGCCGGTACGACGATCTGGTCGGCGTAGGTGCCGCCGTTCGGTCCCATTGGCAGCACGAGGGCCATCACCTTGTCCCCGACCTGCCAGGGGGCGCCCTCGCCGACTTCGCTGATCTCCCCGGCGGCGTCCATCCCTGGTATGTAGGGCGGTCGATCCCTGAGGGGCCCGAAATGGCCTGCCCGCAGCGCGATGTCGCTGGGGTTCACCGCCGCCGCGTAGACGCGGATGCGCACTTCGCCTGGACCGGCGTGGGGCTCAGGGACGTCGACGACTTGTATCTTGTCCGGGCCGCCGAACTCGATGAAGCCAATAGCTCTCATGACGGCCAGGCTAGCCACTTGTCCGGATCAAGAGCAGGGGGCACATTCCGTCCGGGAGAGTGCTCCCATTAGCCCAATGTCATGAAGTTGACCCGGCCATGGAGGGCGACAACCGCGCCCCACCCGGCCCGCCCCCGACCGACCAGCGAGAGCTATGGGCGTGGACGGCGCCCTCACTCGAGAGGCAGGAGGCAACCCTGGACGCACTACACCTCCGGTGACCACGAAGGGTGACGATCGGGCGTCACCTCAGGCGAGACCGTGGGCACCTGCGAGAGCTGATCCGGAGGGCGGTGCCGGCCGCGGCCTTTCTCCGTTTTACCCACGTCCCTGCCCGTTGTTTCCGGCGGGACTCCGGCCGCCGCGTGCACGCCTTGGAAACTGCAACCCTGAGCCTGTTCGGGCAGCAGAGAGGCCCTCGTCCGAGAACTCGGAGAGGGCCTCTGAGGTGCGGAGGCTCGGGGATTTGAACCCCGGATGGGCTGTAGACCCAAACCGCATTAGCAGTGCGGCGCCATAGACCTGACTAGGCGAAGCCTCCTGATAGCCCGTCGGCTCGCTTGGAGCCCGACCGGCTCAGCACAGAGTACCGGCCTTGATGCTGGGCGGCAAAGTGGATTCGCCGTGGCGGTCGAACATGTCGCGCATAGGACGCTTCGTCCCTGGCCGTGGGTAGGTCACCGCCTCAGCCGTGACCCGGTACGTCACTGATCGCCCCCGGGCATTCCCCCGCAATTCGCCAGGTCAGCCAGGGGTGCCACTGTAGATCGGCGTGTCTCCACATACAGGAAGAGAGGTTTCCCACACTCTGTATCCACAGCCTGTGGATACAGAGTGTGGGAACCGCGGAATCAGCTACACCGCACGGCCTCGTACAGGACAAGGCACGCCCTCAGCTTGAGCTCACAGCCGGAGCTCCTTGATCCTGAAGGATCAGGCGCGGCGGGTGGCCTCGCCCTCGATCTCGATCTTGATCTTCTTGCCGACCAGGACACCACCGGTCTCCAGGGCGACGTTCCAGGTGAGGCCGAACTCCTCGCGCTCGATCTCGGTCTCGATGTCGAAGCCGAAGAGCTCCTGGCCCCAGGGGTTGGTGCCGGCGCCGCCGTACTCCACCTTGAGCGTAACCTCCTTGGTGACGTCACGGATGGTGAGGTCACCGGCGACCACGAGCTCGTCGCCGGAGTGGCTGACGACCCGGGTGCTCCGGAAGGAGAGCTCGGGGAACTTCTCCACCGACAGGAAGTCCTCGCTGCGCAGGTGGGTGTCGCGGTCGGCGCTGCCGGTGTCGATGCTGGCGGCCTTGATGGTCAGCTCGGCCGACGACTCGAGCGGGTTCTCGGCGATCGTGACGCTTCCGGAGAAGTCCCCGAAACGGCCGCGGACCTTGCTCACCATCATGTGCTTGGCGCTGAAGCCGATGCGCGTGTGCGCGACATCCAGGTCGAAGGTGCCGGGCTCGGGGATCGTGATGCCTTCCCAGGCGCGAGTGCTCATGTGCCATCTCTCCGTGAACGAGTAGTTGCCGTGCGGATGTCTTCTCCAACAGATGTCTACACGAGGAATATTCCTCTCGTCAACTAACGTCGTCTAGACTGTGAACGTGATTCCATCTGACGATCCGAGGCTCACCGCGATGGGCCTGCTCTCCGAGGTCCACTCAGGGCTGGCGGCCAAGATGAACCCCGTCTTCGCGGAGGCCGGGCTCTCCGAGATCGACTGCGAGACCCTCATCCGCCTGGCGCGATCCCCTGGGCGCAAGCTGCGCATGAGCGACCTGGCGGCGCAGACGTCGCTGTCGACCAGCGGGGTCACCAGGGTGGTCGACAGGCTGGAGCGCGAGGGCCTGGTCGAGCGCGTCGCCTGTGCCAGCGACCGGCGGGCGTCCTACGCCACGCTGACCGACGCGGGCGTCACCCGGCTGGAAGAGGTCATCCCCAAGCACCTCAAGGACATCGAGACCTGGTTCACCGGCCTGCTGGCCCCCGACCAGCTGGAGACGTTCCTGGGCGCCCTGCGGGTGATCCGCGACGTCGTACGGCCCTGCGCCACCGCGGGCGCGATCGAACCCGGCGAGGTCAAGCTCCCCGCGATCGTGACCGACAGCCAGATCAGCTCCTCGCGACTGTGACCGACAGCCAGGTCTAGCTCTCGACGACCGTCAGCTCGCCCCGGGCGTGCATCTCGCGCAGGGCCCGTTTCGCGAACTTGCCGACGCTCGTCTTGGGCACTGCCTCGACGAACGCCCAGCGCTCGGGTAGCTGCCAGCGCGCCACCTTGGCCGACAGGAACTCCCTGAGCTCCGCCACTCCGGCCGTACCGTCGAGCACCACGCACGCCAGCGGACGCTCCCCCCAGCGTTCGTCCGGCACCCCGATGACCGCCGCCTCCACCACGGCGGGGTGCCCCATCAGGGCGTTCTCCAGCTCCACCGAAGAGATCCACTCCCCGCCGGACTTGATGACGTCCTTGGCCCGGTCGGTCAGCGTCACGTAACCGCCGGCGTCGAGCCTCCCCACGTCCCCCGTGCGCAGCCAGCCGTCGTGGAACCGCGAGGTGTCCTCGTCCAGGTGGTACGCCCCGGTTACCCACGGCCCGCGTACCTCCAGTTCGCCCACCGTGACCCCGTCGGCGTCCAGCACGGTGTCGCCCCCGCCGACGAGCCTGCCCTCGACGCCCGCCAGGAGCCGGCCCTGGGTGACGCGCAGGGCCCACGTGTCGCCATGGGCGACGGTCGCGAGCGGGGACGTCTCGGTCATCCCCCACGCCTGCACGACGCGGACGCCGAACTCCGCCGCCAGGGCCCGCATCAGCGCCTCGGGCACCGCGGAGCCGCCACACGTCACCAGCCGCAGCGAGGACAGGTCGGAAGAGTGCTGCCTGGCATGGCGCAGCACGTCCCCCCAGATCGTCGGAACCGCGCCCGAGACCGTCGGCCGCTCCTCGGCGACGACCCTCGTCAGGTGCTCCGCCTGCAGGAACCTGTCGGGCATGACCAGCGAGGCCCCGGCCATCAGCGCGGCGTACGGCAACCCCCATGCGTTGGCGTGGAACATCGGCACGATCGGCAGCACCCGGTCGCCGGACGAGAGGCCGACGGCGTTCGCCGTGCAGACGCTCATGGAGTGGAGGTAGGCCGATCGGTGGCTGTAGACGACGCCCTTGGGGTGGCCGGTCGTGCCGCTCGTGTAGCACATGGAGGCCGCGGCGCGCTCGTTCAGCTCGGGCCAGTCGAAGGCGTCGGACGCCCCGTCGAGGAGGGTGCGGTAGTCGTGGAGGTCCTTGCCCGCCGAGACGAGCGCCCCGGTGTCCGCCTCGCCGACGACGATCACGTGTCGCACCGTCTTCATCTCGGGAAGGATCGGCGCGAGCAGCGGCACCAGCGAGGCGTCCACGATGATGACGTCGTCCTCGGCGTGGTTGGCGATGTAGACGACCTGCTCGGGGAAGAGCCGGATGTTCAGCGGGTGCAGCACCGCGCCCATGCTCGGCACGGCGAGGTAGGCGGTCAGGTGGGCGGTGTTGTTCCAGCTGAAGGTGGCCACCCGCTGGTCGGCGTCCACACCGAGGCCGCGCAGGGCGCCCGCCAGGCGTGCGGCCTCCCGCGCCAGCTCGCGGTACGGCAGGCGGTGGTACCCGTCGCCGGTGTACGTGACCACCTCGTGGTCGCCGAACAGACCGGTGCCGTGCCGCATGATCGAGGTGATGGTGAGCGGGAAATCGGGCATGGTGCTGCGCATCAGTGCCACCTCCGCTTTACGAGTCTGGCCCCGGGCCGGTCCTGAGACAAGCGCTCGCTCGAATCCGGAAACGGGCCCGTAATGCCTGATCGGTCATATCCGGGCCTGCACCTCGGGCTGCCTCGCGTCCACGACGACCAGATCGCCACGCAGCTTCGCCATCGCCCGCGAGACCGTGCTCTTCACAGTGCCGATGCTGATTCCGAGAGCTTTGGCGATCTCCGGTTCACTCATGTCCTCGTAGTAGCGCAGCACGATCGCCGTGCGCTGCCGTGCGGGCAGCCGGTTGATCGCCTCCTCCAGCAGCTCGTGGATCTCCCCCGGGCTCGGCCCGTCCCCGACCGGGTTCTCCGGCAGTTCCTCCGACGGGTACTCCTCCAGCTTCCTGCGCCGCCACCACGAGATGTTGATGTTGACCATGGCCCGGCGCACGTACCCGTCGAGCGAGGCCCTGTCGTTGATGCGGTCCCAGGCGAGGTAGGTCTTGGCCAGGGCGGCCTGCAGCAGGTCCTCCGCGTCGGCGGGCTGGCCGGTCAGCTGGTAGGCCGCGCGCAACAGTGCAGGACCGCGGGCAACCACGTACTCGCGGAACTCCTCGTCTTTGTCGCTCATGCGATCACCGGTGCCGTGACGAAGGGCCATGATTCATTCGAATCTCGTGGTCAGAATCGCAGCCGGAAGCCATAATGCGGCTGATCCTCAATCCAGGTTTCGCCCCGGCAACGGCAAAGATCGTTACAGTCGGGTGACCACGCGGGGCGGCGAGTAGTTCATCCTGGAGTGGGTAATTTGCTACGCGCACTGGCACAGGGGGAAATAATCGCCCCGCCCGGCACGGTGCCGGTGGCGAGCCGTGTGACGCTAGCGGACGAACGAGGAAACTCGCGACGGCAACCGGGGAGGGGCCGATGGGAGTTGAGCGCCGCTACGCGCTGGCGTCCGCCGCACTCGGCCGGAGCGGCGTCCCGCCACAGGCCGAGGCCGAAGAGCGACCGGCGCTGAGCGGGGTGACGGGCGAGATCCTCGACATCAGCCCGCACCTGGTCATCCTCGCGAACTCCGAGGGCGTGGAGGAACGCCTGGTCATCGCGCCGTGGGCCACAGCCTGGCACGGCCGGCCGGTCGCGCCGGCCGAGCTCCCCGTCGGCGCCCGCGTCATCGTCCGGGCCCAGCAGTCCGGCCGCGTGGCCGAGCGGCTCTGGGGTGACATCACGCGCGTCACGGGAGTGATCCTCTCCCTGGGCAAAGAACGCAAGGACCTGACGGTCGAGCTGGACTGCGGGCCGCACCGGGGCAGGCGCGTGGTCGTGATCCCCTACGCCGCCTCCGGACGCCTGCGCGTACGGCATCCGCAGCTCGAACCGGGCTTCCTGTTCGACGCCATCGGAACCCGGGTGGAGGGCGTGACCTTCGCGCAGTTCCCCGCGACCTCCCAGCCCGCCTACCGCGCGACGGCCGTCCCGCCTCCCCCGCCCGCGTACGGCGGGGTCCAGTCGAGGATCTCCGGAGCCGCCGCCTGGTCGGACGCCTTCGACGACGGGGAGGCCGGGGCCGCGTACCCGATGTTGGAACGTGCCGATTCCGGCTGCGAGGACGCGGGGGTGTCGTGCACCGGCCTTCCCTATCTCGCACTCGGCTCGATGCTCTACGTGGGCAACGTCTGCGAGAGCCGCGCCTCGGTGCTGCCGATCGTCGCCTGCGGGTGCGTCGCGGGGCGCTTCTGCGACCGGTGCGTGGAGTGCGGCACCTCGCCACGGGGGCGCATCGTGGAACTTTCGCCGGTCTCCTATGTCGAGCTGGGTGGAGACCTCGCCAAGGGCTGCTTCAACGCCCGCGTCGGATTGGGGTGACCGTGGAGGTCGCAACACTCGCCACCGCCGCACTCGTGCTCCTCGTACTGCTTCTCGTCCTCGGGGGCGTGGCCAAGATCGCGACCGTCGGGACCGACGCCGAGCCCGGCGGGCTCACCCGGCTCGGCCCCGCGGTGCTCGTCCCCGAACGCTGGCGCAAGCCTGTGCTGATCTTCTGTGCCGCCGTGGAGATCGTGCTGGCCGCCGGCCTGATCTTCACTCGCAGCCCGCTGCCCCGGTGGGGAACGATCGTGTTCTTCTCCGTCTCCACCTACGTGCTGTGGGAGCTGCGCCGGCGTCGGCCTGACGTGGGTTGCGGCTGCTTCGGCGAGGCGAGCGGCTCGCCGGTGGGACTGCGCTCCATCGGCAGGGCCGTCGTGCTGACCGGGATGGCGGTGTCCGTCGCGCTCGTTCCCGTGTCTGGAGCCGACCTGCTGTCCGGGCTCTCCTGGAACCTGGCGATCGCGCTCGCCGCCGGCGTCGTACTGCTGTCGCTCTTGTCTCCCGAGTTGGAGGAGGCGATCGCGCGTGTCAGGTATCGCGCGCCCTGCGAGCAGCGGCCCATACCGACTGCCAGATCACTCTCACGCCTCCGGTCGAGCAGCGAGTGGCGGTCCCACACAGCGCTGCTGGTCTCCGTGGAGCCGGAGGACACGTGGCGGGAGTTGTGCTGGCGGTTCTTCGTCTACCCGGGCCGCACCGCCACGGGGGCCGAGGCCGAGGTGGTCTTCGCCGTATACCTCAGCGGGCGGCGGCCCGCCGTACGGGTCGCCGTGGTGGGGGCTGAGGGGAATGACGGGACTCTGCGCAAATCTATTGACGTATCGGCCGCACGCTAGAAAGCCCTAGACAGTGCAATCGAGGCGGGCGCGAAGGCCCCAGCCTGGCCGTTCGCGCCCGCACATCTCGCGGCTTTGGATCACCGGCACCGCGAATTCAACTCTCTACGGCTCTCTAGCTTCCCCTCTAGAAAGCCGTAGAGAGATCAATGGGAGCGCAGAACACCTGCGCTCGGCTTTGGGGACCCGGCGCGGCCTACAGTGGCTGCGCTCGGAGGAACTTGCCGAAGTGCGGCACGGTGAAGGCGATCAGGCCACGCTCGGCGCTGAAGATGAGTCCCTTCTTGATGAGGCTGTCGCGGGCCGGAGACAGGCTGGACGGCTTGCGCCCGAGCAACTCGGCCACGTCGGACGTCGGCACGGGCTCGTCGCCGACGGAGGCCATGGCGTGCATGTAGTCGCGCTCGGCGGGGGTGGCGCGCTCGTACCGGCTTCCGAAGAACCCGACCGCGAGCTCCTCCTCGGCTTCGGGAGAGGCGACCCTGATGTCCTCGGCCGTGATGGGGCTGCCGGGCGCGAGATCCCAGGCGACCTTGCCGTAGGCCTGGACGAAGTAGGGGTAGCCGTCGGCCGCCTCGTACAGCGCGTCGAGGGCCTCCTGGGTGAACTCGACCTGCTCGCGCTCGGCGGGGGCGATCAGGGCGAGATCGGCGGCCTCCCGGTCGAGCCGGTCGATGCGCGCGTAGCGGAACAGGCGCTCGGAATAGCTCTTGCTGGCGCTCAGCACGCCGGGGAGGTGGGGCAGACCCGCGCCCACCACGATCAGCGGGCCACCGCTCTGGGACAGCTCGTGGCAGGCGGCGCACAGGGCGGAGATGTCGGGCGCCTGCACGTCTTGCATCTCGTCGATGAAGAGGGCCACGCCGACGCCCAGATCGGTGGCCACCGAGGCCGCGTCGACGAAGAGCTCGGTGAGGTCGATCTCGAGGTCGCCCGAGTCGGCCCGGCCACGGCCCGCGGGGACGTCGATCGCCGGCGACCAGTGGGACGTGCCCTTGGCCGCGGACGGGTCGCGCATGGCGAAGGCCTTGAGCACGCCGAGGAACTCCTCGATGCGCTCGGGCGCGCGGTGACGGGGGGCCAGCTCGCGGATCGCCATGTGGAGCGCGGCGGCGACCGGGCGGCGGATCGACTGCTCGGGACGGGCCTCGATCTTGCCGGTGCCCCACAGCCGTTGCATGGCCATCGACTTGAAGGTGTTGAGCAGCACGGTCTTACCGACGCCGCGCAGCCCGGTGAGGACCATGCTGCGCTCGGGACGGCCACGGGCCACCCGCTCGAGCACGACCTCGAACTGCTGCAGCTCACGATCACGCCCGGCAAGCTCCGGAGGGCGCTGCCCCGCACCGGGGGCGTAGGGATTGCGCACGGGGTCCACGCTCTCGGACTTTATGACCGGATATAGCGGCCGTCCTAGATTTCCGTAGAAAGGGCTACGGCGTGTCGCCGATCTGGGCGGGGCGCACGGCCGGCCGGACGCCTGCTGCTTGGGCGGCGAGAGCAACGCCATGGCCACACCACCCCTCACCTGGACCTCTCGGCCCGAACCTCTGTTCGATCCGATGGCCAAGACTGTAGCGCGCCCTCGAACATGTGCGCGAGGATTTCCGAGTAAAACCTGCGACACAGATCCCGAACGGTCTGGTTACGCCGCCACGGACGGCGGACATCACGATTTCGTCACGAGCGCAGTCAGGAAGCCCTTACCCTGGCGTATGTCCGAGATACGAAAGCTTCGCCACCTGGGTGTTCTCGCCCTGGCTTGCGTGTCGGCCACCGTCACCGCCTGCGGCACCAGCTCCGGTGTCACCGCGGAGCCCGCGCCGTCGTCTCCGGTGACCTCACCATCCGGCTCGCCGTCCGGCGCGGCCCCCACACCGACCGGCGAGGTCTCCGCCACACCGTCCCCCGAAGCCTCCTCCACGCCGGAGCCGCCGGCCTTCACCTCGAAGGTCTCCGAGGTCACGGCCGGCCAGCTCAAGTCCTCGTGGCGCCCCGGCTGCCCGGTCTCCCCGGAAAGCCTGCGGAAGGTCACGCTGACGTACTGGGGCTTCGACGACAAGGCCCACACCGGCGAGCTGATCGTCAACCGGGGGGTCACCACCGACGTGGTCGCGCAGTTCAAGCAACTGTACGAGTGGCGGTACCCCATCGCCCGCATGGTGCCGATCGACGCCTACAAGGGCAGCGACTTCGACTCCATCGAGGCCGACAACACCTCGGCGTTCAACTGCCGCAGGACCACGGGCGCCAGCAGCTGGTCGAAGCACTCGTACGGCAGGGCCATCGACATCAACCCCCGGGAGAACCCCTGGGTGGAGCCCGACGGCTCGGTCGCCCACGACAACGCCAGGAAGTTCGCCAAGCGCCCGCTGCACAAGCCCGGCGTCATCAACGCGGACGACCGCGTGGTCAAGCTGTTCGAGAAGTACGGCTGGGAGTGGGGCGGCTACTTCAACGGCGCCAAGGACTACCAGCACTTCGCCAAGGGCGGCGGTTAGCCGACCAGGCGGTTAGCCGACCCCCTCTTTCTCAACGTCACGCGCCTTCCACTCATCGGAAGGTCCATGTATCAAATCCTCCCCATCAAGCCGTGCCAGGGGAGGGATTTGACACACCGATGACTGACCGTGTCCGTCGGCTACGAACAGCGTTTCACGAATGCCTCATCGGCCGCCTCGAAACAGCTCACTGCCCGCCAGACAGACCAGTGATCAACGGGGAACGACCGGAAGGCGATCGTGGCTCTCGGCTCCCGCTCCAGGGCGCTGTAGCCTGGGCGACCATGGATGCCGAGACGTGGGACACCGTCGACCGGCTTGTAGCCTGGCTCGACGCCGAAAGCACGCTGGCACCCGATGTCGAACTGCTCCTGCGGTTGATGAAGCTGTCGGAAGAGGCGGGCGAGGTGGCCGAAGCCGTCATCGGCGCCCTCGGCCAGAACCCCCGCAAGGGCTTCACCCACACCTGGGACGACGTCGACAGCGAGCTGTGCGACGTCATCCTCACCGCCATGGTCGCCCTGAGAACCCGCAACACCGACGCGGCGAACGTCTTCAGGGCGCATATGGCAGCGGTGGCGAGTCGTTCACTCACGCACAAGGGCTGAGTACACCGCCCCAGAAAGAACCGCTACTACGACTCGGGGAGGTCGCGGTCTTCGCTGCGCTTGTCCTGCCGGCTGTCCCAATGCTCCATCCACGCCAGCCCCAAGCAGGTGACGGTGAACAGCCCGGCTATGACCAGCGCCGCGACGTCGCCGCTCTCGTAGCCGGCTTGCGGCTGCATCGGCGTTCTCCTCGCAGATGAGTGGAATGGTCGACGCGGCGGACCCCGCCACCCCCGGCTCAGACCCGCCGCGCGTCTATGGGGTACGTCCGAGCGTCCCGAGCCCTTCGGCTCGGGAAGTTGTGTAACGCCTCGGCGTATCGGCTGTGGTGCTCGGTTTCACGTGACGGTTTAGCCGTTCAGGTAGTCGGTTCCACGGTCGGTGTAGCCGTTCTGGTTGGCGATCTCGTCCTGTACGGCGAGTTCCATCACGAGGGCGATGGCGTCGCCGCGAGCAATGCTGGGTACCAGGCCGGCGGCGCGTTGGGCTTGGGTCAGCGGCGTGTATCGCGTGGCCCACCATCCGCCTGGGGTGCCATCCGGGCGTCTGACCCGAGTTATCCGCCAGGCCGGGTACGTCTGGCCAAGCACGGCGAGCTGCTGCTCCACCAGGACGTCGATCTCTTTGGGAACCGGGGGCATCTCAGTCGGCCGACGCGCGGGAATGTACCCACCGACGCCACGTCCTGCAGTGGCCGGGAACCCGTACAGGTCGAGCAGAGGGTGGCCTTGATCCCCCTCAGCATGACCGTCTTCGACCCGTTCGCCCTCGACCCGATCTGATTGATCGGGCTGGTCGGCATGCCCGGTCACGATGCCCTCACTGCGAGGTCGACCAGCATGCCCATCGCATCCAGCTCGGCTTCGCGCATCAGTTCGCGTAGTTCCTCGACGGTGGGCGCTTCGACTCTGAGCGGATGCGGGGCATGCCAGATGGCGATGGCGGTGAACTTGCGGCTTCCCACGCCGTAGGAGATGTGCCAGGCGGGTTCCATCTGGTCGAGTTGGGCGGCTGCCGCCCGCTTTGCCAGGTCCCAGCGTCGGGGCTGGACCTGGCCGGGCCGTACGCCGATCCGGTGCCGCCCCGGTTCCCGGCTCACGCCGCCACTCCGCTCCTGTACGGACCCCGCCCGCCGATCAAAGGCGGCGTATTCGGCGAGCGTCCTCGCCCTTGGAGGGACGGGGCCGCCGCGACGGGCCGTACGTGACGCCCCGGACCCGGCACGGTGGCAGGCGGATGGACCCTCAGGGGACGCGCAGGCGCTGCGGCGGGGAACATTTCGCACAACCCGAGACGCCGCCGCGCGGCCAACCTCGCGTGAACCTGCGCCGACGTGGGCTGCTCCCACTGATGATGACGGCGATGCGGCAGGCTGGAAGCGTCGTGGGCGTACGGGGCGTGCCCGCACCACCGGCAGCCGAGTGGCAATGGTGGGCGGTCGGCCTGCCAGCGGATCCGGATGGCTCTAGCCTTGGTCATGGGTCGCACTCCGATGCGATCAAGGGACCCGTACGGCGTGGACGCGCCTGCGGGTTCCGTCATCTCTGAACGTTGCTCCATCACAACGCTGCGTGATCGCGACGGGAAGAGGACACTGGAGGAAGCAGGCGGAGAACCCCGTGTCCCCTGAATGAGGTGCGCGCGATGAACGACGTTCCGGCTTGGGCTGCTCGGCTACGCACTGAACGGCGGACCCGCTTGTGGAGCCAGAAGGACATGGCAATACGGCTGCGCGATGCGGCCGACGCCCGTACCCGTGACCGCCTCCCGCAGACCGACAGCCTGCGGCGGATGATCCGCTCATGGGAAGCTGGCGCACATCGTCCGAACGAGCTTTACGCCACGCTGTACGCCCGAGCGTTCGGCGTCGGGATGTCAGAACTGGCGCTCACGACCAACGAGAGGTCCGGGAACGCTGCCTGGTGTGACGATGAGACCGACGCGCTGGAACTGGCTCAACGGGCCGCGGCCAGCGACGTGGGCTCGGAGACTCTGGAGCTGCTGGAGCAGGCCGTTGACGATCTCGCGGTGGCCTACCCCGGTACACCACCGGCCGAGCTGCTCGGACGAGTCCGTCAGCACTTGGCGTACGTCTCCCGGCTGGTCGACGCGAAGAAGACGCTCGCCGAGCATCGGCGCCTGCTCGTAGCCGGAGGCTGGTTGTCCCTGCTCGCCGCGACCTGCCACATCGATCTCCACCAGTTCCCGGCCGGCGCCGCGCGGCTCCGGACGGCCGCCCAACTGTCCAGGCATGCCGAGCATCGCGAGGTCGCGGCATGGTGCCTGGAAACGGAAGCGTGGCAGGTTCTCACAACCGGTGCCTACCAGCGGGCGCTGAGCCTCTCACAGGCTGCGCAGCGGGTCGCGCCAAGGGGTAGTTCGGCATATATCCAAGCAACCGCGCAGGAGGGCCGGGCATGGGCGCGGCTGGGTGCGGGTAGCGAGACACGACACGCGTTGGGCCGGGTCGCCCGGCTTGTCGCGCCGCTGCCATCGCCTGACCGGCCCGAACATCATTACCGGTACGACCCCGCCAAGAGTGACGCATACACCGCGACGACGCTGTCATGGCTCGGAGATCCCGCTGCGGAGCCGTACGCCCGCCAGGTGCTCGCCCGGCTGGAGTCGACGGAGGACGGCCCGCCACGCCCTCGGCGAGCCGTGTCAGCCCGCCTCGACCTAGCCCTGGCGCTCCTGGCATCTGACCAACCCGACGAGGCCGGGCACGCGACGCTCACCGCCATAACGAGCGGCCTGTTGGTGCCGTCGAACTACTGGCGCGCGGCCGAAGTGATCGCCGCCGTTGAAACGCACCGGATACCCGAAGCAGTCGAACTACGCGACGCCTACCAAGAACTGTGCGGCCCACTTCCTACGCCGTGACATTTCCGGGGACACGGCTTTGTGGACTCTGATCGTGGTCTAGGCATCCCGATCGGCAGGTTCGCCGACGTGGGAGCGAGCTCCAAATAAGCACAGTCCGAGCGAAGCGAGGCCCATCTCACGAAAGTGTTGAACCGAGGACGCCGGAGAAGCCCGCCTGGGCGGATCCGGGACGAGGGGGTTGGGGCAGGATAGAGGGATGGTGGCGAAGGACGGCGACGGGTGGGCGCTGTGCGAGCGGGGCCACAGGCACTGGGGAGTGCACGGGGCCTCGGGTCTGCTGGCCGTCCACTTCGATACCGGCGGCATCCCGCACATCCTTATGCAGAAGCGGGCATTGTGGAGCCATCACGGGGGCACCTGGGGCCTTCCCGGCGGGGCGCTCGACAGCCACGAGGACGCCGTCACGGGCGCGATGCGGGAGGCCCTGGAGGAGGCGGCCCTGAAGGGCGACGGCCTGCGCATCCTCGGCGTCTACACCGACGACCACGGCGGCTGGTCCTTCCAGACGGTGATCGCGGAAGCGGAGGCCCGCTTCCCGTCCGCTCCGGCGAACGGCGAGAGCACCGAGATGCGGTGGCTGCCCGCCGACGAGATCGTGGGCGAGACCCTGCATCCCGGCTTCGCCGAGACCTGGCCGGAGATCAGGTCCGCCCTCCCGCCGTCCGTGGTCGTCCTGGACGCGGCCAACATCGTGGGCGCGCGCGCCGAGCACGGCTGGTGGCGCGACCGCGCCGGTGCGACGAGACGCCTGCTGGAGGACGCCGAGGATCTGGCAAGGCACGGCCTGCGCCCTCCGGAGGGGTTTCCCGCGCCGGCCAAGTGGTTCCCTCGGCTCATCATGATCGTCGAGGGGGCGGCCAAGGGGGTCCGCTCCGATGGCGTCGTGACCGTGGTCGACGCACCCGGCAGCGGCGACGACGCGATCGTGGAGGCGGTAGGGGAGATCCGGCAGACCAGGCCGTGGGAGCGGGTGCTGGTCGTGACGGCTGATCGCGAGCTCCGCCGGCGGGCGCGAGAGCTGGGCGCTGAGGTCACCGGTCCCGGTTGGCTACTTGGGCAACTGCGACCAAGGGGACGGGTGTAGCGTCAAGGCGTCGAACGACGTCCAACACATACCCCTCATGCCCATATCCCCCGATATCCGGAAATACCCCTTAAGTCATTCATGAGCGACCGAACCACACTCGACTGGACCGCTGAGCCCGACAGTCCGGTCCCCCCGCCGACGTGGGGACGGCGAGCTCCTGAAGCACAGGTTCTCCCCTGGGTGTTCGCGGCCCTGGTGGGCTTCCTGTTGCTCGGCGACCTCCTCCTCGCACCTCATCTGACCGCACCGGCCCTGCGCACGTGGTCCACGATCTTCGTGGCGATCTGCGTGCAGGCCATCCCCTTCCTGGTGTTCGGCGTGGCGCTGTCCGCGGCGATCACCGCGTTCGTGCCGCCCTCCTTCTGGAACCGCGTGCTGCCGCGCCGGCCGTACGCCGCCGTGCCCGTCGCGGGCGTGGCAGGGCTCGTGCTGCCCGGATGCGAGTGCGCGTCGGTTCCGGTCGCGTCGGGGCTGATGGCGCGCGGGGTGACCCCGGCGGCGGCGCTCGCCTTCCTGCTGGCGTCCCCGGCGATCAACCCTGTGGTGCTGGTGGCGACCGCCGTGGCGTTCCCTGGCCAGCCGCTCATGGTCGCCGGCCGGTTCGCGGCCTCCCTGCTCGTCGCCGTGCTGGTCGGCTGGATCTGGCAGTTGCTCGGCCGTCCCGGCTGGCTGCGCATCCCTTCCCGTACGGCGCATGAGGGCGAGTCGCGGTGGGCGGCGTTCCTGTCGGCGATGCGGCACGACTTCCTGCACGCCGGCGGGTTCCTGGTGGTCGGCGGGCTGACGGCGGCGACGCTGAACGTGGTGGTCCCCCGGTCCTGGCTCTCGTCCGTGGGCGACATCCCCTGGCTGTCGGTGCTGGTGCTCGCGGTGCTGGCGGTCATCCTGTCGATCTGTTCCGAGGCGGACGCCTTCGTGGCCGCGTCGCTCACGGCCTTCTCCCCGACCGCCAAGCTGGCCTTCCTGGTGGTCGGGCCGATGGTGGACCTGAAGTTGATCGCTTTGCAGGCGGGGACGTTCGGCCGGGCCTTCGCGCTCCGCTTCGTCCCGCTGACGTTCACGCTGGCCGTTCTGGTGAGCGTCCTGGTGGGATGGGTGCTGCTGTGAACCGTATGGCGCAGAGCCTGGTGATGACCCTGCTCGGCGGAGCGATCCTGCGCGTCTCCGCGCTGTCCACGGTTTACCTGAACTACGTCAAACCCGGCTTCCGGCCGCTGCTCATCGCCGCGGGCCTGGTCATCTTCGCGCTGGGCGTGCTGGGGCTGGTCCAGGAGTGGCGCAAGCCGTACACCCCCAAGGCGGAGGCCGGCACAGAGCAAGGATCGGTGGGTGAGCACCGGCACGGGCCCCGGGTGGCGTGGCTGCTCTGCCTGCCGGTGATCGCCATTTTCCTCATCGCCCCGCCGCCACTCGGATCGTTCGCCGCCGAGCGGGACGAGACGCCCCAGCCGCGCCCGTCGGCGCTCGACGCGTACGACGTCCTCGCCCGGGACAAGCCGACGGCCATGCCACTTGGCGAGTTCATCGGCCGGGCCTGGGGCGACGCGAACCGCTCGCTCGTGGACAGGCAGGTCAGGCTGACCGGCTTCGCGACGCACTCGAAGAAGAAGGGGCAGTGGTACCTCACCCGCATGCAGCTGAGGTGCTGCGCGGCCGACGCGTTCCCCCTGAAGGTGAGCGTGCTCGGGGTCCCCGCGCCTCGCGACGACACGTGGGTCGAGGTGACGGGCGCGTGGGTGCCCACCCCGTACGACCGGCTGCCCAAGGGGACGGTGGCCCCCGAGATGAAGGCCACCGCCGTCGCCAAGGTCAGCCAGCCGGACGAGCCGTACGAATAGGGCTGTACGACTGCTACTCGCGCGCGAGCGCCCGCCCGGCACCGCTATCGTTGGTGTCGCACTGGAGGGTTCGCATAGTGGACGAGTGCAGCCGCCTTGAAAGCGGCCAGGTCGGCGACGGCCTCGTGGGTTCGAATCCCACACCCTCCGCCAAGGCCGCCGGGGTCAGCCGCGGGCGCCTCCGAAGTTGTCGCCCACCGAGGCCGCCAGCAGCAGGTACGCCTCCCGCGTGGCCGGCTGCAGCCGGTCGAGGTCGATCTCGGCGCCCTCCTCCAGATGGGGGTCGTAGGGCACGCGGATCACCGCGCGGCAGCGGGCTGCGAAGTGCGCCTCCAGCCGGTCGAGGTCCACGGTCGACTTCGAGCGCGGCCGCACGCTGCACAGCACCACCGTCGCGGCCTTGACCAGGTCGGCGTAGTGGTGCGCCTCCAGCCAGTCGAGGGTCGCGGAGGCGGCCCTGGCGCCGTCCACCGAGGGTGAGCTGACCAGCACGAGCTGGTCGGCCAGGCCGAGGACACCCGACATCGCCGAGTGGAGCAGGCCGGTGCCGCAGTCGGTCAGGCAGATCGAGTAGAAGTTCTCCAGCACCTGGGCGACCGACTGGTAGTCGGCGGCGCTGAACGCCTCGGACACCGACGGGTCGCGGTCGGAGGCCAGGATCTCCAGCCGCGAGGGCGCCTGCGAGGTGAACGCTCTTATATCGACATATCGCTTGATCTGCTGCCGCTCGTTGAGCAGATCACGTACGGTCGCCGAGGTCTCCAGCTCCACCTTGTCCGACAAGGTCCCCCGGTCGGGGTTGGCGTCGACCGCGATCACCCGGTCTCCCCGTACGGACGCGAGCGTGGCGCCGAGGCCCACGGTCGTGGTCGTCTTGCCCACGCCACCCTTGAGGCTGAGGACGGCCACCCGGTGATGGCCGGTCGCGACGGGGGTACGGGCGCGCGCGACCAGCTCGCGGCGGCGGCGCACCTCGGGGGACTCACCCGGCTTGATCAGCCCGGCGGAGGCCTTGAAGACGAGCTTGCGCCAGCCGCCCGCGGGAGCGTTCCTGCGCCCGCGGAGCAACGACACAGGGTCGAGGCTGTCGGCGGTCTGCCTGACGCCGCTCGCCGCCTTCGCGGCCCCCTGCTGGCGCGTGGAGGTGCCCCAGGCGGGCTGGAGGGGGTGCGCGGGCGGCGGAGACTGCCTGCGGCGCGCCCGGTACGGCTCGCGCTGCTCCTCGGGCGGCTGCTCCTGCGTCGCCGGCTCGGCCGCCGGGGCGTTCGCGGCCTGTGCCTTCGGCTCGCCGCCGGTGGCGGGCGCCGGTGGCCGCTTGGCGGGCGGGGCCTTCTCGGGCTCGTACAGCGCGTGCTCCACGCGCGGCACGACGACATCATCGGTGTTGGCGCCGCCCGCTGATACGAAGGCGTTGAACCGCTCCTGCTCGGGGTCGGCCTCGCCGGTATCCGCCGCCGGGAGCGCGGCCTCGAGCCAGCCGCGCATGGACTGCTCGCCGGTCGCCTCGGGCTCCGGCTCGTACGGCTTGGACTCCGGCTCGTACAGCTTGGGCTCCGGCTCGTACGGCTTGGGCTCCGGCTCGTACGGCTTGGGCTCTGGCTGGTACGGCTTGGGCGTGTCGCCCTTGCCGGAGGCGAGGGGCCCCACGGGAACCCAGCCGGAGCCGGTGCCGCCCGGAGGCTCCTCGGTCAGCGAGCCGAACGTGAAGCTGTCGGTGTCGTCGCTCACGGACTGCTCCTCGGTCCGCGATGCGGCCGACGAAGCGGTAGACGAAGCGGACGAGGCCGGCGGCGGGGAGGTGGATTCACCGAAGCCGCCGCCGGACTGCGCGGGCCTCTCCCCGAACGCGCCGGCACCGCGCTCACCGAACGCGCCGCCGCCTGACGAAGCCGGCCGGTCGCCGAAGGCGCCGAAAGCGCCGGCGCCCGACGAAGGAGCACGCTCACCGAAAGCGCCACTCCCGGAAGACGGAGAACGCTCACCGAACGCGCCCGCGCCTGAGGACGGGCTCCGCTCGCCGAAGGCGCCGCCCGAAGGCGACGAGGTGTCAGAGCGGGAAAGCGGCTCGGACGGCCCGGTGATGGGCGCCGAGAAGGCGCCGGTGTCGCGCCCACCGCCCGGCGAGGATGGCGCTTCGTCCTTCTTGCCCCAGCCGCCGAGACCCTCGGCCGCCGGTGGACGCAGTTCGGTCGTATCCCCCTTGCCGCGCTCGGCCGCGGTGTCGTCGGGCTGCGTGGTGCCGTGCGTCGGGTCGCCTGCGGCGCGGAACAGCGGCGACGAGGCCGCCGGGGGCTCCGCGGGAACCATGGCCCAGGGGTCTTTGGGATATGGCGAGACGACGGTGTCGTCCGCGGTGACGGTCACCGGGACGGGCGCCTCCTCGTTCTCCTTGATGGCGTCGAGCCAGGCGAGTTGCTCTTCAAGGGAATGAGGATCCTCACGATCGTGTCTTGCCACCGTGTTCCCCCTCGGGACTGGGCTAAAGGGGCAGCAAATAGATTGAAGATTACCGCCCGCAATCACGACCAACGTGGTCAACCGCCGACTTGGCTACCCGGATAGTTTGGGCACATGCACGCGATCGTTATTTCCCAGCCCGGTGGACCCGAGGTGCTGGAGTGGCGGGAGGTTCCAGATCCCCGTCCCGCACGAGGAGAAGTGCTGATCGAGGTGGCCGCCGCCGGGGTCAACCGTGCCGACCTGATGCAGCGGCAGGGGTTCTATCCGCCTCCCCCCGGCGCCCCCGACTTCCCGGGTCTCGAATGCTCAGGAGTGGTCGCCGAGGTCGGCGAGGACGTCGAGGGGTTCGCCCCGGGGGACGAGGTGTGCGCGCTGCTGGCCGGCGGCGGCTACGCCGAGAAGGTGGCGGTCCCCTGGGAGCAGGTGCTCCCCGCACCCTCCGGGATCACGCTGGTGGAGGCCGCCGCGCTGCCCGAGGTC
Organism: Sphaerisporangium viridialbum; assembly: GCF_049674955.1. Taxonomy (GTDB): domain Bacteria; phylum Actinomycetota; class Actinomycetes; order Streptosporangiales; family Streptosporangiaceae; genus Sphaerisporangium; species Sphaerisporangium viridialbum. The sequence goes on from NZ_CP187232.1 coordinate 9,882,931, forward strand.
GCCTGCACCGTCTGGTCGAACGTCTTCATGACGGCGCGGCTGCGGCGCGGGGAGACGCTGCTGGTCCACGGCGGCGCGAGCGGCATCGGCACCTGCGCCGTCCAGCTCGCCAAGGCGCTCGGCTCCCACGTCGTCGTCACGGCCGGTACGGCCGAGAAGGTCGCGCGCTGCCTCGAACTGGGAGCGGACGAGGCGATCAACTACCGCGAGGAGGACTTCGCCGAGAAGGTACGCGCCGACGTGGTCCTCGACATCATGGGCGCGAAGTACCTGAGCAAGAACATCTCCGTGCTGAAGACCGGCGGGCGGCTCGCGGTCATCGGCCTCCAGGGCGGCGCCAAGGGTGAGCTCGACCTCGGCGCGATGCTCGCGAAGCGGGCCTCGATCCACGCCACCGGCCTGCGCAACCGGCCGGTGCCGGAAAAGGGCGCCATCGTCCGGGGGGTCGGCGAGAACGTGTGGCCCCTCGTGGAGGCGGGAGCGGTACGGCCGGTCGTCCACGCGGTGGTGCCGATGGCCGAGGCAGCGGAGGCCCACCGCATCCTCGAATCCGGTGACCACATCGGGAAAGTCCTGTTGGCCAGGTGAGCTAGGTTGAATGGCATGAATGCTGAGGAGAGCACCCCGCATATCGTGGTCGTCGGCCCCGATGGCCTGACGGTCGAGGGGGACAACGGCGAGCACGACGAGCGCTCGGAGCGCTCGGTCGCCGAGCTGGTGGAGCAGCCCGCGAAGGTCATGCGCATCGGCAGCATGATCCGTCAGCTCCTTGAGGAGGTCCGCGCGGCGCCTCTCGACGATGCGAGCCGCAAGCGCCTCAAGGACATCCACCAAAGCTCTATCAAGGAGCTGGAAGACGGCCTCGCCCCCGAGCTCGTCGACGAGCTCGAGCGCCTGTCCCTGCCGTTCACCGGTGGCGACGACAGTCCTCCCCCGAGCGACGCCGAGCTCCGCGTGGCCCATGCCCAGCTCGTCGGCTGGCTGGAGGGCCTCTTCCACGGCATCCAGACCACGCTGTTCGCCCAGCAGATGGCCGCTCGGGCCCAGCTGGAGCAGATGCGGCGCGCGTTGCCCGGCGGCATGTCGCAGGAGGAGCAGCCGCCACACCGCGCCTCCGGCCCGTACCTGTAAGGGGCCCCAGGTCACCCGTACAGCTTTTCGAGCACCAGGGCGACCCCGTCGTCGTCGTTGGCCGCCGTCACGTTCGTGACGGCGGCCAGCACGTCGGGGTGGGCGTTCGCCACGGCGTACGAGGTGCCGGCCCAGCCGAGCATCGGAAGATCGTTCGGCATGTCCCCGAACGCCACCACCTCGTCCGCGCCGACGAGGTGACGGCTGGCGAGGGTGGCGAGCGCGGTGGCCTTCGTCACACCCCGGGCACTCATCTCGATCAGCGCCCTGCCGCTGGAGTGGGTCGCCGTAAGCAGGTCGCCCACGACCTCCGTGACGATGATGTGAAGCAGGTCGGGGTCCATGTCGTGGTGGAAGGCCAGAAGCTTGGCGCAGGGCCGCGAGATCAGCTTCGCGGCGGCCACGTGGCGCCCCAAGGAATCACGACTGTCCCAGCCGCCGAGCCCGAACCCTCTCTCATGGGCGAACCCGCCTTCGTACTCGACGGAGAAGCTGAGCTCGGGAAGCCTGCCGCGCAAACGCCCCACGGCCTCTGAGAGCACTTCAGGATCGATGAGGTGGGACTCCACGATGCGTTCGGTGTGCAGGTCGTAGACGAGCGCCCCGTTGGCGCAGATGGCGAGCCCGCGGTGGCGCACGGCGCCGGCGACGATGCCCATCCAGCGGGGCGGCCGGCCGGTGACGAACACGAGAACCGCGCCCGCCTGTTCGACGAGCGCGAACGCGGCCGCCGTGCGCGGTGAGACGGTGCCGTCCGACCGCAGGGCGGTGCCGTCCAGGTCGGTGGCGACGAGTCTGGGGCTGACCATAACAACGTCTAGTTTGCCCTGTGCTGGGCACAGGTCCGGCGTCAGCCCAGAGAGTAAAAGAATCTCGCCAGGAGGGGGAACAAAGGCGCTCCGATGGTGTTAGATGTGGTGGCGTTGTATTAGCTGAACCCGATGTGCAGAACCAGCTTGACTGTCTGAGCGGCCCCGGGAAGCTGTGCGACACAACCCGGGGTTCGCGAGGTGTGAACCCCAAGATCAATTGCAGGGAGAGCTTTAATGGCTCAGGGAACCGTCAAGTGGTTCAACGCCGAGAAGGGCTACGGATTCATCGCTCCGGACGGTGAAGCTCCGGATGTCTTCGTGCACTTCTCCGAGATCGTCGGCAACGGCTACCGCAGCCTCGAAGACGGCCAGCGCGTCGAGTTCGAGGTCACGCAGGGGCAGAAGGGCCCGCAGGCGTCGCAGGTCCGCGCCGTCTGACCACTGACACACAGAAGGCGGGGTTCGCGTCAGGCGAGCCCCGCCTTCGTGTCGTATAACGAGCCGCCGGTTCTGACAAAGCGGACATACGTAACAGACGACGCAAGAGTAAGCCGCTTACCCGCAAGTCGGATAAGCGACTTACCCCGCTGAAACAGACCTACTTGACCGGCTCCAGGACGTCCAGTCCGACATATGGGCGCAGCGCCTTGGGAACCACGACGGAGCCGTCGGCCTGCTGGTGGTTCTCCAGAATGGCCACGATCCACCGTGTGGTCGCCAGGGTGCCGTTGAGGGTGGCGACGTGCCTGGGCTTCTCCTCGGCGTCCCGGTAGCGCACAGCGAGCCGCCTGGCCTGGAACTCGGTGCAGTTGGACGTGGAGGTCAGCTCCAGGTAGCGGTTCTGCGTCGGGAGCCACGCCTCGCAGTCGAACTTCCTGGCGGCGCTCGAACCGAGGTCGCCCGCGGCGGTGTCGATCACGCGGTACGGGAGCTCGACCTTGGTCAGCATCTCCTTCTCCCACTCGAGAAGGCGGGCGTGCTCCTCACGCGCGTCCTCAGGGCGGCAGTAGGAGAACATCTCGACCTTGTCGAACTGATGGACCCGGATGATGCCCCGCGTGTCCTTGCCGTACGACCCCGCCTCGCGCCGGAAGCACGACGACCACCCGGCATAGCGCATCGGGAGGGACTTCCCGTCGAGGATCTCGTCGGAGTGGTAGGCGGCCATGGGGGCCTCCGAGGTGCCGACGAGGTAGAGGTCGTCGGCCTCCAGCCGGTAGACCTCCGAAGCGTGCGAGCCGAGGAAGCCCGTGCCCGCCATCGCCTCGGGCTTGAGCAGCACAGGGGTGATCATCGGCGTGAAGCCCGCCTCGATCGCCTGCTGCATGGCCATGTTGAGCAGGCCGAGCTGCAGCCTGGCCCCGGCGCCGGTCAGGAAGAAGAACCGGGCCCCCGACACCTTGGCGCCGCGCTCGGTGTCGATCGCACCGAGCATCTCGCCGAGCTCCAGGTGGTCGCGGGGGGTGAAGTCGAAGCTCGGCTTCTCCCCGACCTCCTCAAGCACGACGTAGTCGTCCTCGCCGCCGGCGGGGGCGCCCTCCTCGATGATGTTGGGCACGGCCATCAGCAGCCCGTCGAGCTCCTTGCCGAGCTTCTCGGCCTCGGCCTCGGCGCCCTTCACGTTGACGGCGAGCGCCTTGGCCCGCGCGAGCAGCGCGACCCGCTCGTCGCCGGAGGACGTGGACACCGACTTGCCGACGCTCTTCTGCTCCGCGCGCAGCGACTCATAGCCGCTCAGCGCGCTTCTGCGGCGTTCATCCAGGTCGAGCAGCGTGTCGACGACGGAGTCGTCCTCACCGCGGGCACGCTGCGACGCCCGTAGCCGGTCCGGGTCCTCACGAAGGGTACGCAGGTCAATCACGTAACAAAGGCTACCGATGTCCGAGCGGCGCTCGCGCGCCTATTGCCACCGGATGTGATCTGTCACACCTGTCCCGTGCGGATAGCGGCGAGCCAGCCGGCCGCCTCGGCGAAGTCCGGGTCGGTCGTGCCCCTCTTGAGCTGCGGCGAGAGCCGGTCGGCCCGGGGGTAGCTGCCGAGGAAGCGCACATCGTCCGACAGCCTGCGCAGGCCGGAAAGCGCCTCGCCGACGCGGGCCTCCACGACGTGGCCCTCGGCGTCGAAGTGGAAGAAATAGCGCCCGATGCCGTCGCCGGTCGGCCGCGACTCGATGCGGGTCAGGTTGACCCCGCGCACCGCGAACTCGCTCAGCATCTCCAGCAGCGCGCCCGGGTGGTCGTCGCGGAGGAAGGCGACCAGGGACGTGCGGTCGGCTCCGGTCGGCTCGGGCAGCGGCCCCGGACGGGAGACGCGGACGAACCTCGTGACGGTGTCGTCGCGGTCGCCCATGCGCGACGCCAGCTCGACCAGCCCGTAGTGCTCGCCCGCGATGGCCGGGCCGATCGCCGCGTCGTACGGCGATCCGGACATCGAGACCTCCAGCGCGGCGGCGGCCGTCGACGGCGCGGCGACGACCACGGCGTCGGGCAGCTCGCGGGCCAGGAAGTTGCGGCACTGGGTGATCGCGGCCGGGTGGGTGTAGACCCGCTTGATGTGCGGCATCGCGGTGCCGGGCCGCACGAGCAGCGAGAACTCCACGGGCAGCAGCAGCTCGGCGGTGATCAGGAGCGGTTCGCCCCAGGCCAGCTCGTCGAGCGTGACGGTGATCGCGCCCTCGACGGAGTTCTCCAGGGGGACGACGGCGCCGTCGGCCTCGCCACTTCGCGCGGCTTCCAGCGCCGCCGTGACATTGGCACAGGGCAGACGCTCGGAATCCGGTGCGAGGATCCGCAGGGCCGCTTCGCAGAAGGTGCCCTCGGGTCCGAGGTAGGCGAGTTTCGGCATACCAGAGAGGTTACCGGCCACCGGCCCACCCCTACCCGGCATATTTACGCCTTTACCCAATTTTACGTGGGACGACATGGGGGCTGGTCGTGTCCACACCGCCCGTGCCTCGGTCGCCGGTGGTACGGGCGGCGGTGGCTTGGGGCCCGCTCGTACGGCGGGCGAGGAGCCACACGACGCCGATCGCCCCGAGCCCGAAGGCGTCCTGGACGATGCGCCCGGCGACGGGGCTGAGCACGGGGATCCCCGCGGCGCGCAGCGAGACGCCCCACCAGGGGATCGGCAGCACGTAGTAGATCCAGACGGCGGCGGGCACCCAGAGCCAGGCTAGACGCTTCCACAGGCCCGCGGGAGGGGCTCCAGCGACCGGAACGGCCTGTTCTCGGTGCACGGTCTCGTCGCCTTCAGGGGTGCCCTTCACGCCTTCAGGGAGTGGAGCGGCACCGAGCCGGGATCCGGCGAGCGCGGCGAGGGCCACGACCACCCAGGCGAGGTGGTGGATCCAGGCGACCGGTGAGAGCAGCACGGCCATCAGGCCCGTCAGCGCCACGGCGGTCATCCGGTCGCCTTCGCGCAAGGCCCTGCGGGCGTGGCGGAAGCCGTACCAGGCAACGACGGCCACCAGCGCGAGCCAGAGCACCGAGGTGAGCCATCCGGGCAGGTAGAGGCGGAGCAGCATCCCACGGATCGACTGGTTGGTCGTGGAGGTGTTGGACCCCACGCGATCGGAGTCCAGCAGGGCGGAGAACCAGAAGGCGGTGGAGTCCTGCGGGATCACGAGAAAGGGCAGCACCGTCAGCAGCGCCGTGGTGAACGCGGCCATGAAGAAGGTCTTCCGCTGCTCGGGCAGGCCGTCTTTTCCAAAGCCGGTGATCAGCAGATATATCAGGAAGACGCCGGGAGTGAGCTTGACCGCCGTGGCGAGCCCGATCAGCATGCCGCGCGGCCACCAGGGCCTGCGGGCGACGCAGTCGACCAGGCAGAGCATCACCAGCAGGATGTCGACCTGGCCGAACCGCACCTGGTCTCTGATCGGCATGAGATACATGCACGCCACCGCGAGCACCCCGGCCGGCACGGCGACCGCCCACCCCCGCAGGCCGGGACGTACGAGATGCTCCGCGCGCGCGAGAAGCTCCCGGAAGCTGTACCAGACCGTCACGATGAGGCAGGCCAGGACTCCGGCGGTCCACGCCCACTGGGCCGCGGGCCAGGACATCGCGGCCAGCGGGGTGGCCAGCAGCGCGGCGATCGGCGGGTAGGTGAACGGCAGCAGCTGGGGCGCGGGAGTGATCACGTCATAGACCGGGAGCCCCCGCAGGACGCTCTCGCCGCCGGTGCGGTAGACGTCCAGGTCGACGAGGCGCTGATCGGCGGGATTGGTCAGCCAGTAACTCACCAGCGGGACGGCGGCCACGCCGACGATCAGCAAGATGAGCGGCCATGTCCACCACCGCCGCCCGGCCACCGACCTCTCACCAGTCCCCACGACGTGGCAGGCTACCGCCTACCCTCCCGAAACCCGACCCTCGATCCACCCTCCCCAACCCGGGTCCGCCATCCACCCTCCCCAACCCGGGTCCGCCATCCACCCTCCCCAACCCGGGTCCGCCATCCACCCTCCCAAAACCCGACCCGCGCCCGGCCCTCGCGAAACCCGACCCGCCATCCACCCTCCCAATCCCGACCTCCGCCCGGGCCTCGCGAAACCCGAGCCGCCATCCACCCTTTCGAAAACCGACCCGTGACCCACTCTCGCGCCGCGATCCGGGTCCACAGTCGCCGCCCTTCCCTCCGGGTTATCCACAAGATGATCTTTGAAGTGCGAAGAGGGTCGGCGTTCTGGCTATGGTTTCCAGGGCGAAGTCGTCGTCAGAGGGCTCTTCAAGGGTGGAAGCGAGGTTCCTGTTGAGCACACGAGAAGCCACCCCCCACCCCCTCACGCCCACAACCGCACTTCCCGGCCACCATCCCACCCAAGCCCCCGAAAAGGCCTTCCAGCCGCGGGGCGAGCGTCGGGGGAAGTCCCGGCGTCGAGGGGGTTCCCTGCGCGGCTGGATGGTGCTGGCGTACGTCTTGGGGGTGGTCGCTCTATGCGGCGGCACGGCTCAGGCGGCTTCGCGCGCTGGTCTTCCTGAGAGGGCCCACACGGCGCCGTCGGGGCACGTTGTGCTGGTCGGTGTCCCCGGGCTGCAGTGGGCCGATCTCAGCGAGACCGGCACGCCGAACCTATGGGCGCTGGTCGGCAAGAGCGCGTCGGCGTCGATGTCGATCCGCGCCTACCCCAGGCCGAACCACCCGAGCATCTGTCCCGTCGCAGGGTGGCTGACGGTTTCGGCCGGTCAGCGGGCGGGCTCCGCGGCGAGCGAGTGCGCCCTCCCCCCGGCACCACAGGCGTCCGCCGACGGCTCGGCGACCGTCCCCGGCTGGGCCGAGCTGGCGTCCTTCAACGCCGCCACGTCCTACCGTGCCACCATCGGCCTGCTCGGCCAGGCCGTACGCGACGCCGGGGGCACGGTGGCGGCCGTGGGCCCCGGAGCCGCACTCGGCGCAGCCGACAAATCCGGGAACGTCCAGAAATATGCGGATAGCGCCGGAGCCCTCGGCGACCTGAGCCGTTACGCGCTGGTGGTCGCCGACGTCGACGACCTGGCCCGCGCCTGGATCACCCAGCCGGGGGCGACCCCGGCCGCGACACCCCCCGACCTGACCCGGCAAGCCCGTGCCCAGGCGGTGGCGGCCGCCGATCGCCGGGTCGGCGAGATCCTGCGGCTGCTGCCCGCGGGAGCCACCACCCTCGTGGCCGGCCTGTCCGACGCGTCAGCCACCTCACACCTCCACGTGGCCATGGCCGAAGGGCCGTCCCCCGCCGGGGAGCCGTACCACCGTGGCCACCTCACCGCCTCCTCCACCCGCCAGGACGCCCTGGTGACCATCACCGACCTGACCACCACGGTCCTGCACCTGCTCGGCACGCCCGTCCCCGAGGGAACCGTCGGACGTCCCTGGATGTCCGGTGGGGCGGCACCCGCCTCCGTCTCGGACACCGTCAGGGAGCTGTCCGACGCCGACCTGGCCAGCCGGGTCCTCGTCGAGGTGCGCGCGCCGTTCTACGCGGTCTTCGTGGCCGTCCAGTTGCTCTTCTACGGCCTGGCCGCCTTCGCCGTCCGCCGCCGCTGGGGTGGTCACCGGGTCTTGGCCGCCACGCAGGTGCTGGCGGTGGCGAGTGGGGCCGTCGCGGTGTCGACGTTCCTGGCGCAGCTCGTTCCCTGGTGGAATCTCCCCCATCCGATGGCCGCCCTGATCCTCACGATCATGGGGTTCGTCGGACTGCTGGCGGCGCTCGCCTTCGCGGGGCCCTGGCGCTCGCACGTGCTCGGCCCGCTCACCGTGGTGGCGGGCGTCACGTCCCTCGCGTTGCTGATCGATGTGATGACGGGGTCGCGCCTCCAAGTGAACGCCGTCACCGGTTACGAGCCGGTCACCGGCGGCCGGTTCTACGGCTTCAGCAACATCGCCTTCGCCGTGTACGCGACCGGCACGATACTGGCCCTCGCCGGGGTGTCGCAGGTGCTCATGGAGCGTGGGCGGCGCGCGATCGCCCTGGCCATCTGTCTCGCGTACGGGCTGCTCACGATCTTCGCGGACGGGTGGCCCGCCTGGGGCGCGGACTTCGGCGGGGTGCCCGCGTTCGTTCTCGGGTTCGCGGTGTTCGTCATGATGCTCTCCGGCCGGCGGATCACGGTAGGCAGGCTCGCGATCGTCGCCGTCGCCGGGGCCGCGCTCATCAGCGTGATCGCGCTGGCCGACTGGCTGCGGCCGAGCGACCAGCGCACGCACCTGGGCGCGTTCGTCCAGCAGGTGATCGGGGGCGAGGCGTTGCCGGTCATCGGGCGCAAGCTGAGCTCGATGGTCGGCACCCTCGGGAACTGGCAGCTCACCGCGCTCTCACTGGCCGCGCTGGCGTTCCTCTACCTCGTGCTCGCCCGTCCGTCACAGTGGGGCGCCTCGGCGCTCAGCCTCGCCTACACGCGCGCCCCGGCGCTGCGTGCCGGGCTGTTCGGCGTGCTCACCACCGCGCTGGTCGGGTTCCTGATCAACGACTCCGGCATCGCGATCCCGGCCATGGCGCTTACGGTGGCGGTGCCGCTCACCCTCGCCGCGTCGATCCGCGCGCTCCAGCGCTCAGGGCCCACCACACCAGGGCGACCGTCAACGCCAGCAGGATCCACGGCACCACCTGGGCCCGCACCACGGTGACCAGCCATCCGAGGTCGGGAGGCTGACCGTCCTGGCGCGCCGGAAGGTACGCCAGGGACAGCACGGCGAGGCGCGCGACCACGAAGCCGTCGAGCGCCGTCGCGGGCACGATGGCCAGCAGCGCGAAGGCCAGCCCGTCGTACCACGGCAGGGCGTACGGCGCGGCGAACAACCAGGCGACGACCATCCCCACGGCCACCCACCCCCCCTCAGCCCCCCGAGCACGCGCACCCACGGCCGCCCAACCGCCCTCAGCCCGCCGAGCACGCGCAAATCCTGGACCTTCCCCATCAACCGCCACTCCGGCATCCACCCGACCGTGCACCGCCGCACCCCCGGCTTCACCCTGACGCGACGGCGCGAGCGTTCGCAGCAGCGCGGCGATCCGGGACGACATGGCGATCCGGGACGGCATGGCGATCCGGGACGGCATGGCGATCCGGGACGGCATGGCGATCCGGGACGGCATGGCGGTGCCGGAGGGGGTGCCGGAGGGGGTGCCGGAGGGGGTGGTGGGGGGGAGGTGGGGCCGTCGGTGGCGGAGGAGGGAGGTGGCGAGCAAGGCGAGGAGGAGTAGTGATCCGATCTGGATCCAGACGCGATAGGCGCCTTCGCCGAACATGGCCTGGAGCCCGCGCTGGACGAGGTGCCAGGGGGTGGCCCAGGAGATCGACTTGCTGGCGTGCAGCACCTGGTCCAGCGAATGCGGACCCGCCAGCAGGTAGGCGACCAGCACGGTGAGCGTCGCCGTGCCCGCCACCACCGCGAGCTTCCTCGGCTGCCGCCGCAGGTCCCATGCCGGGCCGAGCGCGACCAGCCCAGCGTTGACCTTGACCGCGATGGCGAGGCCGAGCAGCGGCCCGGTGGTCCACCAACGCCGGCCCCCCACTGTGACCAGCGCGGCGACCACGAAGGCGATGGCCAGCGTGTCGACATGCATCCCCGCGACCAACTGGTAGACCACCAGGGGGTTGACCGTCCACAGCAGCGCCGCGCGTGCCTGCCGCGCCCGGTCGTCCCGCGTGAACCTGTGGAGCAGCAGCGCCGTGGCGACGAAGGCGGCCGCGTTCACAAGGGCGAGCACGAAGACGATCAGGCGTACCGAGTCGCCGCCGACCAGACCGGCCAGAGCCTGCACGGCCGTCGCGACCGGCCCGTACACGCTCGGCTCCTCCTGCCAGGGCCTCTCGACCGAATCCGCGACCGGGTCTCCGTGCAGGGCGACCGCGCCCATGGCGTAGGGATCGTGACCGAGCACCACCATGCGGCCGTACGCCGCGTAGTTCAGATGGTCGGCGGAACCGGAGGGCGGCAGGAAGGCCAGCACCACGACGGCGAGGCACCCGGCGAGCAGGAGCCTGCGGGGGTCGGGCGCCCAGCCGCGCCGCACGGCGAGCAGCCCGGCACCGAGGCCCAGGGCGCCCAGCACGATCGCCACCGCTTCCAGGGCGATGACCAGGTGGCCGCCGGGATGCGCGCCCAGGGAGTACGGCGGCTGCCACGCGGGCCCGGGCAGAGGGGGCACCACGGCCGAGGGGCCGAGCGCCCCGATCGCGATCGTGACGACGATGCTGAGCGCGATGCCCGCGACGGCGACCACCGCCGGCCCACCGCGCCCCCGCAACACGTCCCGATCCACCGCACGATTCCAGCACATCGAGCAGCCCACTCGCGCCACGTCAACAAGGCAGGACCGCCCCGGCACCTTCGTGCGGGCCGCGCCCGCGCCGGGTCAGGGGCGCGAGAATGATCAAGCGGCACCCGGCGGCCTACCCGTTCCGGAGGCTCTGGGTGGGGGTGTGGGGTTCAGCGGGGAGGACGGGTGGGGCGCTTCAGGTTGGTCAGGGCTTGTTCGCGGGTGGCGAGGGCCAGGGCCACGTCGCGGAACTGGCGGGCGCGGTGGAGTTGGGCGTGCCAGTCGGTGCCGGTGGCGCGATGCGCCATGTTCACCTCGACCTCGACGACCCGGAAGCCCTTGCGGACCAGGTCGATCGTCAGTCCGGTCTCGACGCCGAAACCATGCGCCAGCGGACGGGCCGCCTCGAACGCCGCCCTGGTCAGGCAGCGCTGGCCGTTGAGAGGCTGGGTGGCCACCCAGCCGGAGGCGCGTTTGATGCCCTCGCGCGCCAGCCGTACGACGAAGCCGTGCCCGCCCAGCTTGACGCGGGTGCTGAACGTGGCGATGGTCATGTCGGCGGAACCGTCGCGTACCGGCTCGATCAGCCGCGCGGCCTCGCCCGCGGTGTCACCCAGATCGGCGTCGAGAAAGAGCAGATGACGGGTCTCCTCCTCGTCGAACAGGCGCACGGCCTCCGCGCCGCTCTCCATCGCCGCGGCCTTGCCGCGGTTGCGGCTGTGGCGCACGACACGCGCGCCCGCGGCCTTGGCCACCCGCCCGGTGTCGTCGAACGAGCCGTCGTCGACCACCACGACCAGATCGACCCCGGGAATGGCCAGGGCCGCGGTCACGGTGGCGCCGATGCGGTCGGCCTCGTCCTTGGCCGAGATGATCACCGCTGTGTCGGGCTTTGCGGATGGGTCGCTCATCGCTCCTCGTCCGGTTCGCTGCCGTTGGCGACCGCCCGACGCTAGCCCGGATGCTCCGCCGTGAGCAACTCCGCGGGAATGGTGTCGTGCACGGTGAACACCGAGTCGAGACCGGTCACCTGGAGGATCTTGCGGACGGCCGGGCGTGGCGAGGCCACCTCCAGCCTGCCGCCGCGTTCTCGCATGCGCTTGAGTGCGGACAGCAGGACGTTCATGCCCGTGGAGTCGCAGAACTCCACGCCGGACATGTCTATGACGACCCTGTCGGGCCCGGTCTCCAGCAGGCGGGTGAACTCCGCCTGAAGACGAGGCGCGGTATAAAGGTCGATTTCGCCGACTACCGTCAAGATGGCGTGATCGGCATGTGATCGAGTCGAGACCTTGAGCTCCACAGCGGGCACACTAGCGCCGTACTGCCCCCGGGTCACGTTCTACCGCGATAACCGAAGAGTCGTCCGCCCTTTGTTCCCCGTTTCGGCCTCGCGAAAACGCTGAGTACGCAAAGCTTAACGCTATGCGACACCGGCTCCGCCGGAAGGGGGGGAGGCCCGAAACCTCCGCGTCCGGTCATCACTCCGACAAGGAGGGGCGGGCGTGGAACGCGACGGGCCCGACAGCGCGAATGAACAGTGAGATACCTGAGGATCCCCAGCGACAATGCATGCGCGAGCGGCTTGAAGGCATCCTCGCCCGCACCGACAGGGCCCGCGCCTGGGGGGACGCGGCCCTGCCATTCCAGTCTCTGATCAACAGAGATGGTTACGTTCCGATCAAGACACGTCTTCACGTCGATGATCTGGACATGCTCGTGGGTGCGCGCGCGGAGTTGCTGTGCTTCTCCGAGCTCGGCCTGCGCCTGCTCGACCTGCACCAGCCCCGCGACGCGGGCGGCATCACGAGTGACGCCGCCCACCCGATCCTGCGCTGCAGGAGCTGCATGTGGCGCTGGCCCTGCCCGACGTTCAGGGCGATGTCGGAGGCGCTCGACGCCCTCCCGGCGTACGAGCGCGCGAGCCCGGCCTCCGAGTACGCCCCCGCGCCGGGCGGGGAGTACTCCGAGACCTACCACGAGGCCGGCGACCACTCAGGCGCGAGCGCGTACGGGCCGAGCGATCACACCGCACCGGGCAGCCCGGGTGATACGAGTCCCTCGTTCCGCTTGGACGGCGCACTCGGCGCGAAGGGGTCCGTCGACATCTCCGGCTACAGGTTCACCACCGAGGGCCCCCTGACGAGCCTCCAGAACGGCACGTCAGGCCGCAGGCCCGGAGATCGGAAGCATGATCTCGAAACGACAGCCCGCGCCTTCGTTGACAACGGCGATCGCGCCTTCATGCGCTTCGACGATTCCGCGCGCGATGGCCAGGCCGAGCCCCGCGCCCCGATCGGGGCCAGGGGTCCGCGCGGCCTCGCCCCGAAAGGCCACCTCGAAGACCCGTGGTAGGTCGTCCTCGGGGATGCCGCCACAGCAGTCCGCCACCGAGAGGCGCACGGTGCCCTCGTCCGCGACGGCCCGCACCACCACGGTGCCGTCCTCCGGGGTGTGCCGGATGGCGTTGACCACGAGATTGCGCAGGGCGCGTCCCAGCTCGGCGGCGTCGGCGTAGACCGGCAGCACGGGCTCGGCCTCGCCCGTCAGGCGCACTCCCTTGGCCTTGGCCAGGGCTTCCACCCCCGCGAGGGCGTCGGCCACGAGGTCGCCGAGCCCGATGCGCCGCGGGGAGAGCCGAAGCGCGCCCGCGTGGATCCGCGAGAGCTCGAACAGGTCGTCCACCATGTGGGTCAGCCTGTCGACCTCCACCCTGATCTGGTTGTGGTAGCGCCGCACGGTCGCCGTGTCGTCCACGACCCCGTCCTCCAGCGCCTCCACCATGGCGCGCATGCCCGCCAGGGGGGTGCGGAGGTCGTGGCTGACCCAGGCGACCAGCTCGCGCCGCGCGCCCTCCAGGCCCCTTTCACGCTCACGCCCCTCGCGCAGCCGCTCGTACGCCTGGTCCAGGGCCGTTGAGATGGTTTCCAGCTCGGCGGGGAGCCTGCCGGGCGGCGGGGTGAAGTCACGGGAAGGCGAGACGGCCTCCACGGCGGCGACCAGCCTCCTGCTGGCCCCGACGACCTGCCTGGCCACCACCATGGCGACCCCGAGCCCGACCAGCCCGGCGACGGCGACGACGGTGAGCACGACGTTCTTGGGGTGCCCGTCGATGATCATCTCGATGGTGATCGCCACCACCCCGGCGAGCGTGGCGGCGACGGTGACCACCGCGACCACGGCGAGCGTGATGGCGATCGAACGTCCGCGCAGGAGCCACAGTCCCGCTAGGCCGAGCCCGCCGATCAGCAGTCCCAGGCCTGCGGTGACGGCGACGATCTGGAGGATCACGGTCGCTCGCCGCCCGTGTCGTCCTCCACCGGCTCGTACCGGTAACCGACGCCCCAGACCGTGACGATGCGCCGGGGCGCGGTCGGGTCGGGCTCGATCTTCTCCCGGAGCCTGCGGACATGGACGGTCACCGTTGATGTGTCGCCGAAGGACCATCCCCACACCTGGTTGAGCAGCGCGGCCCGGCTGAACGCCTGGCGGGGGTTGCGCATGAGGTACGCCAGCAGGTCGAACTCGCGGGCCGTGAGGGTGATCTCGTGCTCGCCCAGCCGCACCTCGTGGGCCCCCACGTCGACCAGCAGGTCGCCGTCGCGCAGCACCCCCGTGCCCGACGTCACCAGCGCCCCGCGCGCCCGCCGCAGCACCGACTGCACGCGCAGGGCCAGCTCGCGGGGGCTGAACGGCTTGGTGACGTAGTCGTCGGCACCGGTTTCGAGGCCCACGACCCGGTCGATCTCCTCGCCGAGGGCGGTCAGCATGATCACCGGCACCGGCCAGCGCTCCCTGAGCTTCTTGCAGACCTGCAGGCCGTCCATGCCTGGGAGCATCAGGTCGAGGACGAGCAGGTCGGGCGGGTTGGCGAGGGCCCTGCGCAGCGCCTCGGCGCCGTCGCCGACGCTCTCGACGAGGTGCCCATCGCGTTCGAGGTACTTGACGACCACCTCTGCCACGGTCGGGTCGTCGTCCACCACGAGGATCCGAGGTCGGGAGGTCGCGCTCATCACCCCACGGTAGGCCTGATCCGGCCGCTCACACGACTCACGTCATAACTTCGTAAGACGGATGCCGTGCTCAGAGGTCACGATCTCGACCAGAGATCGCCTCTCGCTCGCGGCCGGGCCCTGTGCGACGTACCTTCTGGATATGGCCCGCATCGTTCTTTCAATCCTCGGCGTCGTGCTCGCACTCTACGTAGTGTTCGGGCTCGTGCTTCCCCTCGTCCTGGGAATCTTCAAGATCCTGCTCGTCATCGCCGTCGTCGCCGTCGTGGCCGTCGCCGCCGTCACCGTGGTCGGAAAGCTGTCGAAGAAGTAGGATGACCGGCTTCCCCACCACCGTCGCGCTGATCGCGCAGCTCGTCGCCGGGCACATCAGCCCGGCGACGCTGACGACGGCCGGGCTGGTGGGGGTGACCCTTCTGCTTCTCGCCTGGGCTCTCGGGCGGCTGGCGTCGGCGCCCTCGGTCGCGGTGACCTCGGGTCACCGTCCGCGCGCCGCGCACGCCGTCTTCGTGCGGATGCTCCACCCGGCCGCCGCCGGCCGCCCTCGGCCCAGAGCGCCATCCGCAGGCCCCGCGCCCGTCTAGCGTCCCGGTAATCGTGCCGCTCACGGGCGCTTTCGTCATGTTCATCCATAGACGAAGGGGCTCTTCTCGCCATGTTCGACACCGTCATCGACTCCGCCTACCGGCTCATCAGCGGCCTCGGGGCCCTCACGGGCCCGGTCTTCGCGATCGTCCTGTTCACTCTGGCCGTACGCCTGCTCCTGTCGCCGCTCAGCGTCCGGCAGGCGAACGCGCAGAAGGCCCGCCTGCGCCTCGCGCCGCAGGTCGAGGCGCTGAGGAAGCGCTTCGCCCGTGATCCCGAGCGCCTCATGCGGGAGACCTCCAAGCTGTACGCCGCCGGGGGGACCTCGATGTTCGCGGGCATCATGCCCGGTCTCGCCCAGGCGCCGTTCCTCATGGTCACCTACCGGGTGTTCGTCTCGGCGACGATCGCCGGGCACCCCAACCTGCTGCTGGCCCAGAGCGCCCTCGGCGTCCCGCTCGGCGAGCACTTCGCCGCCGTGGTCGGGGCGAGCGGCCTGTTCAGCCTGCCCGCGCTGGTCTTCGTGGGGTTGTTCGCCCTGCTCGCGGTGCTGGCGTGGGTGACCTGGCGGCGGATGGGCGACGTCCAGCCGAAGGCGCTGCGGCTGATGCCGTTCGGGACCATCCTGGTCGCGGCCTTCCTCCCCCTCGCGGCAGGCATCTACCTGCTGGTGAGCACGGCGTGGACGGCGGCCGAGCGGGCGATCCTGTATCCGAAGCCCGCCTGACACGACGCCCTCATGCCGATTGGGGGACTTGTACACCACTAACGTTGAATGTCGGAAAGACCTGCTTCAATCGGGAGGGCCGAACGATGAACGGTGCCGACAGCGAGGTCGGGCGGCTGGAGACGGTCATGCTCCACCGCCCGGGCGCCGAGCTCAAGCGGCTGACCCCCCGCAACAGCGACAAGCTGCTCTTCGACGGCATCCCGTGGGTCGGCAGGGCCCAGGAGGAGCACGACGCCTTCGCCCAGGCGCTGCGCGACCACGGGGTCGAGGTGCTCTACCTCACCGAGCTGCTCCAGGACACGCTGGAGTACGACTCCGCACGGCAGGAGATCATCCCCGCCGTGCTGGAGGAGCGGCAGCTCGGCGACAGGCTCGCGCAGCTGACGCGGGACCACCTGGAGGAGCTCGACCCGGAGGATCTCACCCAGACGCTGATCGCCGGGCTCGCCCGCGAGGAGCTGAAGACCGGCCGGGGCCTGGTGTACGGCCTGATGGACCGGCACGACTTCGTCATCGACCCCCTGCCGAACCTGCTGTTCACCAGGGACTCCAGCGTGTGGATCGGCGACCGCGTGGCCGTGACCAGCCTCGCCATGCCGGCCCGTACGCGAGAGAGCCTCCTGACCCGCCTGATCTACACCTACCACCCGAGGTTCGCCGGAGTGGACCACCTGTACGAGCCCTGGCTGGAGCATGTGGAAGGCGGTGACGTGCTGCTGATGGGCCCCGGCGTCATCGCTGTGGGCACCGGGGAGCGTACGACGCCGGCGGGGGTGGAGCGCCTCTGCCGGCGCGTCTTCGAGGCCGGGCTGGCGCACACCGTGCTGGCGGTGCCGATCGCCCAGCAGCGGGCCACCATGCACCTCGACACTATCTGCACGATGGTCGACGTGGACACCGTGGTCATGTATCCCCCGGTGGCCTACTCGCTCCAGGCCTACACCGTGACCTCGATGGAGCACGGCGAGCTTCGCGTCTTCGAGCCCCGCCCGTTCCTGGAGGCGGCGGCACAGGCCATGGGCATCGAGCGGGTCAAGGTCATCGACACCGGGCTCGACCCCGTCACCGCCGAACGCGAGCAGTGGGACGACGGGAACAACACGCTCGCCCTCGCCCCGCGCGTCGCGGTCGCCTATGAACGCAATGTGGAGACGAACGCGCGCCTGGAGGCCTCAGGGGTGAAGGTCATCCGTATTGCGGGCAGCGAACTAGGAAGCGGCCGGGGTGGCCCACGCTGTATGTCCTGCCCTATCAGCAGAGAACGTCTATCCGCACTCGCGTAGAGCGCCTATTTCGGGCGTTCTAACTTGTGAATTAAGGACAGCGACCGGGGCGTGGAGAACCGCCCACACCGTGGTCACGTCACCGTCGTGGCGCACCCCCCAGCGCACGGCGAGGAACTCGACGATGCCGAGCCCCCGCCCGCCGAGCGAGGAGAGGGTCGGCCGTCCCGCACGGGGCTCCGTGGCCGCTCCTCCATCACTCACCGTGACCTCGAGATGTTCGTCCGCCCAGTCCCAAGTGGCCATGATCTGGCCTGATGGG
This sequence comes from Sphaerisporangium viridialbum, assembly GCF_049674955.1. Classification (GTDB taxonomy): domain Bacteria; phylum Actinomycetota; class Actinomycetes; order Streptosporangiales; family Streptosporangiaceae; genus Sphaerisporangium; species Sphaerisporangium viridialbum. The sequence goes on from NZ_CP187232.1 coordinate 9,900,487, forward strand.
AGCGGGTGGGCGTGACGCAACGCATTGCTCAGCAGTTCGCTCACCACAAGGACGGCGTCCTCTACCGCGGCGGCGAACACCCCCCATGCCTCGAGATCGGCGCTGAGACGCTGGCGTGCGACGGCGACGCTGGTCGGCGCATACGGCAACAGCACGACGCCCTCACTTCCCCGTTCTCCTGCATTTCCCCCTGAGGAAAACACATCCCAGTACGACCGAAATGCCCCGTTCGATGGTTCTGGAAACCGTGCGGCGATCATTGCTTGTGCAGATTCGACAATAGGTGAGTCCATCCGTGACCTGCTCGTTACCGGTTCGGTGTGTCGGATCCGATATAGGCCGGTGCGGTGCCCAAGATGAATCTCATTCGGGTGCCTCCGCCGGGCCGGGAATGCGCGGAGACCTCGCCGCCTTGGGCCCGGGCGAGGCTGCGGGCGATGTAAAGCCCGAGCCCCACACCGCCGAACCTGCGGCGGTCGCCGCTGTCCGCCTGGACGAACCGCTCGAAGACGCGCTCGCGGTCGTCCGGCGCGATGCCCACCCCCTCGTCGTCCACCACGAGGACCACGTGGTCGCCCTCGGCCCACGCGAGCACGCGGATCAACCCGCCGTCCGGCGAGTACTTGAAGGCGTTCTCCAGGAGCTGGCCGAGCAGGATGTCCGTGGCCAGCGCATCGCCGTCGACCAGTGGCAGGTCGCTCGGGATGTCCACCTCCACGCTGTGCCGGTCGGACAGGACGGGCATCCCCAGCGTGGCCGCGCGCACCCGTTCGCCCAGGTCGAAGCTCTCCACCTGGACCTTCAGCTCCTCGGCCCCGGCCCGCGCGCCGAGCAGGAGGTGGTCCATGAGCTGGCCGAGCGCCCTGGCCCGCTCCGCGATGGTCCGCACGGCGGAACGGCGCTCCACGTCCGACAGCTTGTCCCAGCGCGCGTCCAGCGTGCTGGCGAACCCCTGCACCACCGTGATGGGCGTGCGCAGTTCGTGGCTGGTGGTGGCGAGGAACAGGTCCTTGGCCTCCTCCAGCTCCTTGGCCCGCGTGACGTCACGGAAGTCGACGACGATCTCGGCGGTCTCGTCGATCTTCGCGCTGACGACGTCCAGCCAGCGCCCGCACGGGAGCTGGGTGGTGAGCTTCTCGCCCGGCGCGGGCAGTGGGAACGGCGGCCGGTGACCGATCACCTCGGGCGCCCGCACCCCGGTCAGCTCCTCGGCCGCGGGGTTCCACTGGCGGACGAGCCCGGTGCCGTCGAGCACGGCTATGCCGTCCGCGCTCGCGTCGACGACCGCCCGCTCGTGGGCCCGCTGCCGCACGGCGTCCTGGTACGCCATGGCGTTCGCGAGCGCGATCCCCGCGTGCCCGGCCAGCAGTTCCAGCAGCTCAAGCTCGATGTGGCCGGCCTTGCGCTCGGCGAACAGCGCGTACAGCGCCCCGTACGGCCGCCCGCCGACCGCCGCCACGCCGAGCGCGATGGTGTGCAGTCCTGGCAGCTCCGACCAGATCAGGTCGTCGAGCACGGTCTGGTCGCCGGTCTCCAGCAGGACGGTCTTGCCGGTCCGCAGCAGCTTGCCGACGAGGCTCGTATGCAGGTCGGCGGTGGCGCCCCGCAGCCTGTCGGGCAGCCCGTGCGTGCTGACCAGCCGCAGGCGGTCGTCCTCGATCAGCACGAAGCCGCCCGCGTCTGCCCCGGTCAGCTCGGTGAGGCTCCCCGCGATGCGGTCGAGCACGGGTGACAGCTCAAGCTCGGCGTTGATGTCGCCGACCACGTCGGTGAGCCGCCGGACGAGCCTCGCCCTGCGGGCGCCCCGGTCGCGGGCGGCCGAGTCGTTCTCCAGCGAGTGATAGACGCTGACGTACCCGAGCAGCGCGCCTGCCTCCGAGCGCAGCGCGCTCATGTCCACGCCCACGTCGACGAGCGAGCCGTCGCTGCGCAGGCGCTTGGTGCGCAGGGAGACGGGACCTCCGGTGCGGACCCGTTCGAGCACCGCGTTGTGCTCGGCCATGAGCTCGTCGGGGACGAGCGGCGCCCTGCGCCCGGTCATGTCGCCTGAGGTCCAGCCGAACAGGCGCTCGGCGGCGGGATTCCACACGAGGACGGAAAGGTCGCGATCGAGGGCTACGACGGCATTCGGGGAGCTCGCGAGGACAGCACGGGCAAAGCCGTCATCGGCGTTCTCTACCCGGTCGTCACTCATGGACCCCATCGTGCCCGTTTTTGCAATCGCGTCTTGGCAATTTCGATGTGCGAATCGTCGCATTCGCCGGGACCGTACCCTCACGGGGCCTTCCACGGCGCGCGGCGCGCTCGCCGTCACGACCGGTGGGACCCTCCGCTCCGATACGCTGCCTGGTAGCGGGACCGGGAGGGGTGCGGCCATGTCGACAGGGGATCTCGAAGCCCTCGTGCGGGTGACCGCTCCCGGCTATGTGGGCGAGACCCCGCCCGACATCGCGTTCGGGATGACCGACACCCCTGTCGGACGGCTGGCGCTCGCCGTCACCGCGCGCGGCGTGGTCGCCTGCAGCTACGAGAACGAGCACGTGGTCTTCGCGCGCATCACCCGCGAGATCGGCTCGTTCATCGGCCCCGACCCCCGGCGCCTCGACCCGATACGCCGCGAGCTGGACGCGTACTTCTCCGGCAGGCTCAGGGCCTTCACCCTGCCCGTCGACCTGCGGCTGGCCACGCCGTTCGCCCGCACGGTGCTCCAGATGACGATGGCCGTGCCCTACGGAAGCGTCACGACATTTCCGGAGATCGCCGAGCGCATCGGGCGGCCCCAGGCGCTGCGCGCCATAGGCAACGCGCTGACCGCCAACCCGGTCTGCGTCATCGTCCCCTGCCACCGGGCGATCGAGTCCCAGGGGAATCCCGGAGGGTACGCCGGCGGTCTCGCCGCCAAGCAGTTCCTTCTCCGCCTCGAGAACCTCAGCCTCGAGGACCTCCGCCTCCAAGACCCCGCCCGCTGAGCGCCCGCACGAGCAGCGTCGCCAGCGCGGACACGACGAAGGCGGCCAGCGCGGCGTTCATCCAGACCTGCCGCTCGAAGCCGATCGCGTCGCGGAGCGCCGTCCACACCGAGTCCCACCACGCCACCGTGGGCGTGGCCGTGACCAGCCAGTACGCCACGAAACCGAGCACCCACGGCACGATCATCCCCCATCGCGAGGGCGCGCTCGCCGAGGTGTCCCACCTGGCGGCCCCGCCGAGCAGGAAGTAGTCGATCACGAGTACGGCGAACATCGGGACGAACACCGCGCCGATGACGCCGAGGAACGCCCCGTAGGAGTTCACGTCGGCGAAGAGCGCGATGACGGTGGTCAGCACGCCGACGCCGATCGAGAAGACGCGGCGGTCCACCCTCGGCAGGAGGTTCTGCAGGGACATCGCCGTGGAGTAGACGTTGGCGAACGACTGGTCGGCCTCCCTCAGCACCAGGATGCCGAAGAACAGGCCGCCGAGGGGCACCGCGACGAACGCGTCCCACACGCGGTCGGGGTCGTTGCCGACCAGGGCCAGCGCGAGTATGCCGATGACCAGGCACGCGACCTGGGCGATCGTGTAGCCGCCGACCACCCCCGCGAAGGCCGCCCGGCCCGACCGCGAGTGCCGCGCGTAGTCGGCCGCCACCGGCACCCAGGAGACCGAGAGCGCGATCACGTAGTCGACGGCAGGGGCGAAGGCCTTCCAGTCGCCGCCCCCGAGCGCGGGCGCCTCGCGCAGCAGCGCCACCGCGAGCCACACCATCGCGACGACCACCCCGGCCGTCACGAAGCGGCGGAGCAGGCGGATGGCGCCGAGCGGCCGGATCGTCAGGGCGATGGTGAGCAGCCCCGCCGCCACCACCCAGACCCAGTACGGCACCGAGTCACCGAAGATCGCACGCGCCCCGGTGGCGATCACCCACAGCTCGAAGGCCCCCCAGCCGAGCATCTGAACGATGTTCAGAACCGTCGGGATGTACGACAGCCTGGCCCCGAACAGGCCGCGCAGCAGCACCATCGCCGGCGCGCCGGTGCGCGCGCCGGGCACAGCCGCGAGGCCGACCATCACGGTGCCGATCAGGCTGCCGACCACCGCCGCGAGGACGGCGGCGGCGAGGCTCAGCGGGGTGTCGCCCAATGGGTTGAGCAGGTACAGGGCCCCGGAGAAGCCGAGGAGGCTCACCCCGAGGTTGGCCCAGAAGGCGCCCTGGTCGAGCAGGCCCAAGGTCTTCGGAGGGGCCTCGTCGAGTGTCAGGGGGACCTCGCCGACGGCGGACGTCATCGCACGCTCCCTACGCCGGCATTACCCGGACAGGTTCATGCGGTCGGCAACAGGTCGGTTGCCCTCTCAGCCCGGCGCTCCCGAGCTCCCGCTACGGCTTATGCAGTTAGCGCCCTATCTTGCCGCATCAGACGGCATCTGACCACAGGGGCATGAGATCACGGCCGTCTCACGGCTCCGTCCGCCACCGTCCGCCGAAGTACAGCTAAGTGCGCCCCCGGCTACCAGCGCACAGGCCCCGATCAGCCCATCTCGACGCGGGTAGCGGGTAGCGGCCCCGGCCCGGCCTCCGGCCTCTAGCCCTTCCGCCGTGCCCTTGCCCCTCGTGCTGGCCGCTACCGCTACCGGCCCCTTACGCGCCGACGCAGGGCCGCGAGGCGCCCCCCCTGCCTGGTCCGCAGAAGTTGCGGAGATGCGGAGATGTTTCAGCGCCCTCAAGCGGTCCTGCTCCGAGAGCAGCAGCGGGGCAGGCTGCAACGGGGCCGTGCCATTAGAAGCGATCCAGGCGGCAACCTGACAGAGCCGACTCAACGGTTCCGTCGACCAACTCCCGCGCGACCAGGCGGCCCACGGCCGCGGCGAGCGTGACCGCCGAGTGCATCACTGCCAAGTAGAGGCCGGGGACCTCGGCGACCGGGCCGACGATCGGCTCACCGTCGGCCGGCATTGGGCGCGCTCCGAGTCGGGTGCTGAGCAGCTCGACGCTCCCGGCGCCATGGAAAGTGGACCGGACGGCGGCAAGGGTCCGTTCGGGCGAGTCCGCGGCGGCGATCAGCCGGTCCGCGGCGACCTGCCGAAGATCGAAGTCCTCAGTGTTGACCACGGTGCGGACCAGACCGGCCGGGGCGCGGAGCCGGAACAGCGGCGACGGCGACGGTTCGACCGGGACGCGCACGCCGAGCGGCGCGCACAGCGCGGCCGTGGCAACTCCGGCCGCCAGCACCACCGTCGCACCGGAGAGGGGTCCTGCTGACGTCTCAACCCCGGTGATCTGGCCCGCTGTATCCCGGCGGACCGCGGTAACCGGCGTGTCCAGATGTACCCGAGCTCCATGGGTGCGAGCGGCCGCGACCAGCCGCTCGGTCACGCCCACCGAGTCAACAGCGCCGTCATCCGGCGCCCAGACAGCCCACTCCGGAGGCTGCCGAAGGGTGGGCTCGAGCGTCGCCACGGTGGCCGCGTCCACGATCGTCTGCCCGGGCCCGGCGTCCGGCGCACTGCCCTCCCTGGTCCAGCTCAGCGAGCCGGACCAGGTAACCGGGAGTCCCGGCAACTCGGCCCCGAGTCGGTGGTACTCCGCCGTTGCGGTGGCCCGCAGCCCGGCGGCCGGACCTTTACGCACGCCAGACGCTCCGACCCAGGCGAACGAGTCCGCCGTCACGCCGGCGCCTGGCCGCCCGGCGTCGACCAACGTCACCGCGGCGCCCGCCCGGGCGGCGTGATAGGCCACCGATGCGCCGACAATGCCGGCGCCGACGACGACCAAGTCCCCACTCACCGATGAGCTCAACACGTTCACGACCCTAGCGTCCGCCCGCGCGGCCTGGTGGGTCGACGCCCACAGATGCTTGGCGGCGCGCTGGATGGGCCGCACGACCACACGCGGGAGGGCTGACAGGAAGGCTGCGGAGGGCTTTCAGCGCGGCTACTGCTGTACTTCGTAGCTGTACGGGGCCAAAGGGGCCACCTACGCCACCCGTAGGTGGCCTCTGATCTGCACAGCGACGGCACGGCAAGCTATGACGGCACCATCCGGACAGGTTCATGCGGTCGGCGGCGCGCCCAGCGTGACTGGGAACCGCCCTCTCAGCCCGGTTGCGCCCGAGCTCCCGCGGTATCAATTTTGACCGAATTATTACACCCCGCCGCTAGGCGACGAAGGGCTGCCCCCCGTTTTCCGCCACCATCGGGCGGCCGGCGGCGGCCCACGACTGCATGCCGCCCTCGACGTTGATCGCCTCGCGGCCCACGTGGTTGAGCCACGCGGCGGCCCTCGCGGACCTGCCGCCGACCCGGCAGACGACATAGACCGGAACGCCCGCCGGGACCTCGTCGACCCTCTGCTGCAGCGCGCCGAGCGGGATGTGGACGGCCGTCGGGGCGTGCCCCGCCTGCCACTCGTCGGGCTCGCGGACATCGAGCAGGAACACGTCGTCGGGTACGGCCTTGGCCTCGATCTCAGGGACGTTCATGCCGTTCATTGTCCCCGCTCTGCGAGCTTTCCGCCCGCTAACGGACGGTTGCCGTCGCTGACCGAGCGTTGTTCTTCGGCGAGCGGAGGGCGCGGACTACTTGAGCAGGCGGGACATCCTGCGGTCGGCGAGGGGCTTCCCGCCGGTCTGGCACGTCGGGCAGTACTGCAGGGAGGAGTCGGCGAAGGAGACCTCCTTGATCGTGTCTCCGCACACCTCGCACTGCTCCCCGGCACGCCCGTGCACCCGCAGGCCCGACTTCTTCTCGGTCTTGAGGTCCTTGGCGGCGATGCCGCGCGAGCGCTCGACGGCCGCGCGCAGCGTGCTGACGATCGACTCGTGCAGGCCGGCCACCGCGTCGTCGGTGAGCGACCCCGCGATCTTGAACGGGGACATCCTGGCGACGTGCAGCACCTCGTCGGAGTAGGCGTTGCCGATGCCGGCGATGACCTTCTGGTCGCGCAGGAGCCCCTTGATGCGCGTGCGGCTGCCGCCCAGGATGCCCTTCAGCACGTCCACGGTGAACTCGGGCGCGAGCGGATCGGGGCCGAGGCTCGCGATGCCCGGCACCTCGCCGGGATCGCGGACGACGTAGACCGCGAGCCGTTTCTGGGTGCCCGCCTCGGTTAGCTCGAACCCGGGCTGCCTGTCGTCGTCGCCGGGCGCGAACCGCACGCGTGCCGCGAGGGGGCCCTTGCCGGGACGTACGGGCTTCGCGCCCGAGAGGTCGTCCCGCCAGCGGAGCCAGCCGCCACGGGCGAGGTGGGTGACGAAGTGGAGCCCGTCGCAGTCGAGGTCGAGGAACTTGCCGTGCCGGGCGACCCCCGTCACCGTCAGCCCGGCCAGCGAGGTCACCGGCGGGTCCACCGTCTTCAGCGCCTGGAAGGCCACCACGTCGACAGCGGCGACCGGGCGGCCGACGGCCCGCTCGCGCAGGAACTCGGCGAGCGACTCCACCTCGGGTAGCTCGGGCATGCCATCACACTAACCCCGCCACGCGCGCCCGAGGAGTGCCAGGGGCGCGCGCCGCGCCTACTTGGTGAGGACGTCCTTCGGCACCGGCTTGTCCTCGGCCAAGGCCTTGAACAGCCGCAGAGCGCGCTGGGTGTCCCACTTCACGACGGCGGCGCCGTTGATCGTGGGCAGCGAGCCCACGGGCACGGCGGTGGCGACCGGATCGCCGCTCATCGCGAGGCCGAGCGACAGCAGGTCGAAGGCTCCCGTACCCGGGTCGACCGCCACCGAGTCGGTCGCGCTCATCGCCAGCGGGATCGACCGGAACGGGTTGGCCAGGATGCCGGGGCTCGCGGCCTTCTTCACCACGGCGCCGAAGAACTGGCGCTGGCGCTGGGTGCGGTCGAAGTCGGGCAGCGCGCCGGTCGCGCGGGTGCGGACGTAGCCCAGCGCGGTGCCGCCGTCCATGTCCTGGCAGCCCTTCTTGAGGTTGATGCCGGCCTTGTGGTCCTTGATGTTCTGCTTGACGCAGATGTTGACGCCGCCGATCGCGTCCACGATGCCGACGAAGCCGCCGAAGCCGATCTCCATGTAGTGGTCGATGCGGATGTCGGTGACCTTCTCCACCGTCTTGGTCAGCAGCTTCGGGCCGCCGAAGGCGTACGCGGCGTTCAGCTTGTCGCTGCCGTGCCCGTCGATGGGGACGTAGGAGTCGCGGGGCAGGCTGACGAGGGTCGGCTTGTCGCCGCCGCTCGGGATGTGCAGGAGCATCATCGTGTCGGTGCGCTTGCCGACCGCCCGGCCGGTGGCGAGCTTCTTGCGCTGGGCGGCCGACAGCCCGGCCCGGCTGTCGGAGCCGACCAGGAGCCAGTCCTCGCCCGGCGTGGCCGCTGGACGGCCGTCGTAGTCGGTGAGCGACTCGACGCTGTTGATGCGGGAGTTGATCCAGAAGAACCCGACCAGGCCGAGCACGAGCAGCAGCACCAGCACGATCACGAGGATCCTGACCACCAGGCGGCCCGTGCGCCGCGGCCCCCGGACCTTCGGCTCGTCGGCGCCGTCCTTGCGCCACGGCCCGCCCGCCGGATGTGTCTCGGGGGCCTCCGCGCCCGGCAGGGGCCGGACCGGCGCCTGGCCGGACCTCGGCTTGCCGTACACGCGTGATCTTCCCTTGGAGGGCTCAGCTGCCTCGCCGCCCCCTGGGAAGGCCTCCTGACGGGTGCTCTCCTCGTCCTCGGCTCGGCCGCCCTTGCCGCCCGAGCCCTGCGGGAAGCGGTGCGCGGGCTGGCCCGCGGAGTAGGGATCCCCGCCGCCGCTTCCCGCCGCCTCGCCGCCGGCCCCGGCCGGACGTCGTATAGCCCGGGTCGGCCCCTCGCGGGACCCACTCTCGTCGGACCCCCCCGACCGGTCACCAGGCCAATCGCCCACGTTGTCGTCCCCGTCCTGTGGCTAGAGCCGCTTTGCTTCGAAGCTACTGCCATAGCGTCCGCACCGGACGCTCCGCCACCAAGCTTTTCTCATGTAAAAGTACGCAGAGTCACAGTAAGTCACCAATGTCGTGCCACGGGAAACATTGGCCGAGCCTGGACCGTTACGGTTATCGACGACCTCTAGCGAAAGGACAGTCGTGTCCGCTCCCGACCCGTGGAGTACATGCCCGTGCCACGGCACGGGCCCAACTCAATCGGGGATGGCAGACCTGTGACCATGGTTCTCGGTCTGCCGGCCGTACTACTTCTCACCCTCGCGACCGGTTACTTCGTCGCGCAGGAGTTCGCGTTCATCGCCGCCGACCGCTCGACCCTGCGGGAGCAGGCCGCGTCGGGTGACGCCGCCGCCGAGCGGGCCCTCAAGGTCACCGGCAGGCTCTCGTTCATGTTGTCGGGCGCGCAGCTCGGCATCACCGTGACCACGCTGCTCGTGGGCTTCATCACCGAGCCGGCCCTGACCCCGCTGATCGCGCCGGGCCTCACCGCCCTCGGCGTCCCCGAGGCGGCGACCCCCGGCATCGCGGTGGCCCTCGGCCTGGTGATCGCCACGATCGTCCAGATGGTGCTGGGCGAGCTGGTCCCCAAGAACTTCGGCATCGCCCGGCCGGAGCCGGTCGCCAAATGGCTCTCCCGGTCGACGCTGATCTACATGGCCGTCGCCGGCCCCGTCATCCGGCTCTTCGACGCCTCGGCCACCCGCCTGCTCCGCCTTTTCGGCGTGGAGCCGGTGGAGGAGGTCGAGCACGGTGCCACACCGGAGGAGCTGTCGCGCATCATCGCCGAGTCCGAGGCCGCCGGGGAGCTTCCCGAGCGCCTGTCGGACCTGCTGGAGCGCGCGCTGGAATTCGGTGACCGCACCGCCGAGGACGTCATGGTCCCCCGGCCCCGGGTGGTCTCCCTGCGCGCCGGACGGCCCGCGTCCGACCTGCTGGAGGCCGTGAAGTCCTCGGGCCACTCCCGGTACCCCGTGCTGGGCGCGGACGGCGACGACGTCGTCGGCGTGACCGGCCTGACCGAGCTGCTCCGCGGCGAGTCCTACGACGAGCCCATCGAGCGCATCAGCGGCACTCCCCTGCTCGTGCCGACCACGCTGCCGCTGCCCGCGCTGCTCGAGCGCATGCGCACGGCGGGCAGCGAGCTGGCGTGCGTCATCGACGAGTACGGCGGGCTCGCCGGCGTCGTGACGATGGAGGACCTCGCCGAGGAGCTCGTCGGCGAGCTGATGGACGAGAACGACCCCGAGCCCGACGAGGCCGTGGCCCAGGACGACGGCACCTGGGACGTGCCGGGCACCCTCCGGCTGGACGAGGTCGAGCGCGCGACGGGCCTGGCGCTTCCCGAGAGCGAGGACTACGAGACCGTGGCCGGCCTGATCATGGCCCGCCTCGGCCGGCTGGCCGAGCCGGGCGACGAGGTCACCGTGCCCCTGACCACCGAGCGGGACCTCCTCGACGAGGACGAGCCCGCCGAGGAGTACGTCCTGCTGACCGTGCTCGAAGTGCAGCGCAGGGTCCCCGGCAGGGTGCGGCTCGCGCCCCGGGTCGCCGACGCGGCGATCGTGGGCGGTGAGGCACGGTGAACACCCTGACCGCACTGCTGCTGGGCGTCGTCCTGCTCATCGGCAACGGCCTGTTCGTCGCGGCGGAGTTCGCCGTGGTGTCCTCCAAGCGGCACCGCCTGGAGGAGGCCGCCGGCGGCGGCCGCCTGGCCAGGACGGCCGGACGGGCGGCGCTCCGCAACGGGCGCGAGCTGTCCCTCATGCTGGCCGGAGCCCAGCTCGGCATCACGCTGTGCTCGCTGGGCCTCGCCATGGTCACGGAGCCGGCGATCGAGCACCTGCTCGAACCGGTCTTCGGACTCGTCGGCCTTCCCGAGTCGGTGCAGGTGGGCATCGCGTACGTCATCGCCCTCGCGATCATCACGTTCCTGCACATGGTGGTCGGGGAGATGGCGCCCAAGTCCTGGGCGCTGACCCACCCCGAGCGGGCCGCGATGGCGCTGGCGCTGCCCTTCCGTGGTTTCACGTGGATCGCCCGGCCGGTGCTGGCGACCCTCAACGGCCTGTCCAACGGTCTGCTGCGCGCCTTCGGCATCCGTCCGAGGGACGAGCTGGCGACCACGCGCACCCCGCCGCAGCTCGCGATGCTGGTGGGCGAGTCGGGCCGTATGGGCCTGCTGGACAGGGACGAGCACGACCTGCTGACCCGCGCGCTCAAGGTGCAGTCGCAGCCGGTCGAGCGGCTGATGGTGCCGATCGAGAGGGCCACGGCCGTGCCCGCGGGGGCAGCGGACGACCTCGTCCGCGACGTGGCCTCGCTGAGCGGCCACCTGCGCCTGCTGGTCAACGGAGGCTCTCCCGAGGACGTGCTCGGCGTGCTGCACGTGCGCGACACGCTGATCCGTCCCGGCAACGCGCCTGAGACGCTCATGAGCCCCGCTCCGCGCCTCGAATCGTCCACGACGATCCCTGAGGCCGTTGCGCTCCTCCAGGACGCTCACGCCCATCTGGGGCTCGTCACGGACCAGGAGGGGCGCGTCACCGGCCTCGTCAGCCTCACCGACCTCGTCGGCGAGCTCCTCAACACCCGTACGGCCACCGCCCCCGGCCGCGACCGCCAGCGCCCCGCCGTCCACGCGAGGTGACTTCCCCGCGCCTCTGTGGGGCTCCTGCCCAGGAGCCCCGAGGCGCCTTCTGAGGGCGTCGCGAACGCGGCGGCCAGGGCGAGGGCGCCCGCCAGGCCGAAGGCGGCGCCGAACCCGGTCTGGGTGATGAGCACGCCCAGCGCGGCCGGGGTGGCCGCCGCGGCCACGTTCTGCACCGTGTTCTGGCCGCCCAGCGCCCGGCCCGCCCAGGCGGATCCGGCCATCTCGGACACGGCGGTGAACGCCAGGCCGTTGCCGCTCATCGAGATCACCAGCGCGGCGATCAGCAGCGGGGTCCCGGCCGTGGAGCCCGTCTGGACCGCGAGCGCCAGCAGGACCATCACGCTCGCGTTGACGAGCGCGAGCTGCCGCATGGGACGTACGCGGCTGCGCGCCCAGTCGGACCACCGCCCGCACAGGAGCCGCCCGCCCGCCCCCGCGAACTGCGCGGCCGCCACGAGCTGTCCGGCGGCGGCGGGCTGCCAGTGGCGCTCCGCCACCAGATAGGTGAGCGCGAACGTCGCCGTCGCGAACTGCGGGACGACGAGCAGCATGCTGGCCGCGTGGACGCGCCACAGCCGGGGAGAGCGGTACGGAGACTCGGCCCGCTCTCCCGGCCGCGCCTGCCTGCGCGGGGGGTCGACGACCATGGACACGACCGCGACGGCCGTGACCAGGCAGATGCCCGCCATCGTGAGGAGGGCGTCACGCAGGCTCCCCATGGACGGCAGGACGGCGCCGGCCACGGCCACCCCGATGGGCTGGGCGGTCTGCCGCCATCCCATCGCCACTCCGCGCCGCTCGGCGGGGAACCACCCCAGCACCACCCGGCCGCTGGCTGCGTTCGCCGAGGCCCCCGACGCGCCGGCGAGCGCGAGCAGGATGGCCAGGGGCCCTGCGGTGGTGGTGAAGGCCGCGCAGGCCAGGAACGTCGTCGCCAGCCCCAGGCCGAGGGTCATCGCCAGGCGCTCGCCGTAACGGTCGGCGAACCAGCCCCAGGCGATGAGCGTGAACAGCATCCCCGCGCTCGGCGCCCCCACGACGAGGCCGGCCTGCGCCAGGCCGAGGCCCAGTTCCTCGCGCAGGACCGGGACGAGGAACGGCAGGCCGTACATGAACACGCAGCCCGCGCCCTGCGCGGCCATGCCCAGGCTGAGCATCGCCCAGCGATTCGGTGCCCTCATGCGGGCACCATAGGACTTATCTCGCTTCACAAGACAATCTGTCTTGAATAGCGAGACCCGAGGTCATTTTCTCAGGTGGGAGTCCGCACGCGAGGGGAGGATGGGCTCTCGGTGCAAGTGCCCCGAAAGTGATCTGAAAGCCGCGCCCGTTAGACAATCCGACGTGGGCGATCCGGACCCAGAGAGTAAAGGAAAGGACTCAGACCTCCGGCCGGGCTTCTCTCCCCGGGTGCCACCCACTACCTTGATCGGAGCCCCTTCGCCAGAGGGGTGTCCTGTGCGCCACAAGGGCCGGGTGCCGGCGGGAGCCACAGGACTTCGAGCCTTCGGGGTTTCATGGGCCGGCTCCTTGGAAGCACCACACCCCGGAGGAGAATGAACGTGACAGCACACCGAACCGCAAGGAAGAAGCTCGCGCTTCGGCCTGCCGTGGGGCCTCGGGGAGCGATCCCCTTGGTGAGACACAAAACCCCGGCGGAAGAAGCTTCCGCTTCCACCGGCCGGGGGTCCAGGGGGTCACCCCCTGGGAAGACACAAAAAACCCCGGCGGAAGAAGCTTCCGCTTCGACCAGCCGGGGGTCCTTCGGGGGTTCCAGGGGGTCGCCCCCTGGGAAGACACAAAAACCCCGGCGGAAGAAGCTTCTGCTTCGACCAGCCGGGGGCCTTGTGGGCGAGGAGGGATTTGAACCCTCACGTCCTTTCGGACACACGGACCTGAACCGTGCGCGTCTGCCGTTCCGCCACTCGCCCTCTTTGAGTGCGTGGAAAGGCTAGCACGGATCCGTGCATGCCACCGAACCCGGATACGATCCTCCTAGACGATGGAGGAAGGGAGGTACCCGGTGGGAGTCCTTCAGCGCTTCGAGCGAAGGCTCGAAGGCTTGGTTGAGGGGGCCTTTGCGCGGGCGTTCAAATCTGACCTTCAGCCGGTCGAGGTCGCCAGCGCGGTGCAGCGGGAGATGGACGAACGAGCCGCGATCGTGGCACAGGGTCGCACTCTTGTGCCCAACGACTTCGTGGTGGAGCTGTCCACGACCGACAGCGAGCGTCTGGAGGTGTACGCCGACAGCATCAGTCATGAGCTCGCCAACCTCGCCAGGGAGTACGCCAAGGAACAGGGGTACTCGTTCGTGGGACCCGTCCGGGTTCGCTTCGAGACCGCCGACGATCTGGCGGTGGGCCTGTTCCGCATCCGCTCGGGAGTCATCCGGGGGGCCACGGTCGAGCAGGACGAGATCCGGCAGCCTGTCAGCGATCTCCCGGCGAGCAAGCCGAGCGCGTTCGGCGGCCGCCCACGCCTGCTGGTGTCCACTCAGGACGACCCGCAGGGCCAGCGGTCCTATGAGCTGACGACCCCCGTGACGCTTCTTGGAAGGGGCACCGACTGCGACCTGCGGTTGGTGGACCCTGGCGTCTCCAGGCACCATGCCGAGCTCAGGGTCGAGGGCCCGCTTGTGGCCCTCGTCGATCTCGGTTCAACCAACGGCACTTTCGTCAACGGCCAGCCGGTTCGCCGGATCGAGCTCCAGGACGGCACCCGAGTCACCTTGGGTCGCACAACTCTGGTGTTCCGGCGCGATTAAGGGTAGACAAACGGTCCATGTCCGAGCTCACTCTGCTGCTGATCCGGCTCGCGTTCCTCGCGGTGCTGTGGTTCTTTGTGATTGCCGCGGTGGGTGTGATCCGGACAGACTTGTTCGGATCACGTACGGCGGCTCCGGCAGCTGTGCGCAAGCCAGCCAAACCCGCACGTCAGCCTGCCAAGCCGAAGAAGGGGGAGCCGCGACAACTGGTCGTTACCGGTGGTCCCCTACAAGGGACCATCATCAACCTCACGGAGACGCCAATCACTATCGGTCGGGCGAATGACGCCACGCTGGTACTCAGCGACGATTACGCTTCCAGCCGGCACGCCCGGCTGTTCCCCCAGGACGGTCAGTGGGTCGTGGAAGACCTCGGCTCGACCAACGGCACGTATCTCGACCGCTCCAAAGTGACCCGTCCGATGCCGGTGCACCTCGGCGTTCCGATTCGCATCGGCAAAACCGTCATCGAATTGCGCAAATGACAATCGCACTCCGCTACGCCGCCCGCTCGGACGTCGGCCTCCTCCGTGAAGGAAACGAGGACTCGGCGTACGCGAGCCCGCGCCTGCTCGCCGTCGCAGACGGTATGGGCGGGCACGCTCACGGTGAGGTGGCCAGTTCGGTCGCCATCACCGCCATGTCGTCCCTTGACCGGGACGCATCCGGGGGTGACCTGCTCAGCGCCATCGAGGCCGCGGTGCGCGACGCCAATCGCAAGCTGCACGAGATGGTCGGCCGTGATCCCAGCCTCAAGGGCATGGGCACCACACTCACGGCGATGCTGTGGTCAGGCACCCGCGTCGCCCTCGTCCACGTCGGCGACTCCCGCGCCTACCTCCTCCGCAACGGCGAGCTGTACCAGATCACTCATGACCACACCCTGGTGCAGTCGCTCGTGGACGACGGAAGGATCACGCAGGAGGAAGCCGCCAGCCATCCACAGCGTTCGATCCTGCTCCGGGCCCTCGACGGCAGCGGCGAGGTCGATCCCGACCTCTCGCTTCGCGAGGCCCAGATCAACGACCGCTACCTTCTCTGCTCGGACGGTCTCTCCAGCGTGGTCAGCGCCGAGACCCTGCACCACACCCTGACCACGGTCGAGGAGCCGGACTCCGTGGTCCGCCAGCTCATCGACCTCGCCAACCGGGGCGGAGGCCCCGACAACATCACCTGCATCGTCGCCGACGTGGTCGAGATCGAGGAAGGCCAGGTGGTGGCCGGCGACGCCGCGGTGGTAGGCGCCGCGGGGTCGAACCGCCTCCGATCGCAACCCCCTGACACGCCTGCGGGGCGCGCGTCCACGATCACCGCTCCCCAGCCCGTGATCGTGGACGACGACCTCGACGACCAGCCTGCGGGCGGCCCGGCGGCGAACGCCGCGGCCGCCCCGCGGCGTGTCAAACGCCGTCGCCTGTGGCCGGTCGCGCTGGTCGTGCTCGTCCTGCTGGTGCTGGTCCTCGGGGGCGGCGGCTACTACGGCTACAAGTGGACCCAAGATCAGTACTACGTCGGGGCCCAAGGTGACGAGCTAGTGTTGTTTCGCGGGGTCGACAGCACCATCGGACCGATCCAACTGAACTCCGTGGCCGAGAGCACCGGTTTGTCGGTGTCCTCGATCCCCGAGCCCGAGCGCGAGCAGGTGCGACGGGGCATTCCAGTAGCCGACCTCCAGGCAGGAAAGACCAAGATCAACGATTTGAAGGCCAAATCCGGCGGCAACCAGAAGACCACCGAGCCGCCGGCTTCCCCCAGCCCCACGGAGTCCTCCTAAGTGAGTGCCGTCGACGTCGCGGCCGTCCCCATGACCGCCAAACGGCGGGGGGCGCAGCTTGCCATGCTCGCCTTCGCCGTCGCGATCGTCATGGTCGCCTACGCAAGCGTCGGGCTGGGCAGGAACGGCCAGGTCCCCGCGGGCATGCTGACCTACGGCCTCGGTCTGGGCGGCCTGATGCTCGCCGCGTACTTCGTGCTGGCCAAGTTCGCCCCCTGGGCCGACCCTCTGGTGCTTCCGCTGGTGACGCTCGTCAACGGCCTCGGCCTGGTGATGATCTACCGCATCGAGCAGTCGGCGCCGAAGCTGGCCTCCGCGAGCAACCAGCTCTTCTGGACCGCGCTCGGCGTCGTCATGTTCTCCGTCACGCTCATCGTGCTGCGTGACCACCGCGCCCTCCAGCGGATGACCTACACCGCGGGCTTCGTGGGCCTCGGGCTGCTGATCCTCCCTCTGTTGCCCCTCCTGGGCAAGGAGATCAACGGCGCCCGCATCTGGATCGGCGTCGGCGGGTTCTCCATCCAGCCGGGCGAGTTCGCCAAGCTGGCCCTGGTCGTCTTCTTCGCCGGCTACCTCGTCGCCAAGCGCGACGTGCTCGCGCTCGCCGGGCGCCGCCTGCTCATGATCGACCTGCCGCGCGCCCGCGACCTCGGCCCCGTGCTCATCACCTGGGTGGTCAGCGTCGGCGTGCTGGTCATGGAGAAGGACCTCGGCACCTCGCTCCTGCTGTTCGGCGCGTTCATCGCGATGCTCTACATCGCCACGCAGCGCACCTCCTGGGTGCTCATCGGCGTCCTGCTGTTCATCGGCGGCGCGTTCGTCGCCGGCCAGCTGTTCAGCCATGTCGAGGCCCGCTTCGACGTGTGGCTCGACCCGAGTTCCAACGAGCTCTACAACCGCGACGGCGGCAGCAGCTATCAGCTCATGCAGGGCCTGTTCGGCATGGGGTCCGGCGGCATCCTCGGCACCGGCCTCGGTCAGGGGCACCCCGACCTGATCCCGCTGTCGTTCTCCGACTTCATCTTCCCCGCCACCGGCGAGGAACTCGGCCTCACCGGCCTGATGGCGCTGCTGATGGTGTACGCCCTGATCGTCGAGCGCGGCCTGCGTACGGCCATCGCGGCCCGTGACCCCTTCAGCAAGCTCCTGGCGGGCGGCATCTCGTTCATCCTGGCGTGGCAGATCTTCATCATCGTCGGTGGTGTGACCAACCTGATTCCCCTTACTGGCCTGGTCACGCCGTTCATGTCGCAGGGCGGCTCCGCCCTCCTGGCTAACTGGATCCTTATCGCCTTGCTGGTACGCATGTCAGACGCCGCACGGCGCCCGCCGCCGCAAGCCATCCAGGACGAGGGACTGACGCAGGTGTTTCAGCGATGAACGGCACGCTCAAGCGCGCCTCCGTAGCCTGCCTGCTCATGTTCGGCCTGCTGATGATCAACATCAACTACCTGCAGGCGGTCAAGGCCGACGAGCTGCGCACCGACAACCGGAACACGCGGAGCTTCTTCGCCCGCTACCAGACCGAGCGCGGCATGATCACCGCCGGCGGCGAGACGCTGGCCAAGTCGGTCGATGTCGGCGGCACCTTCAGGTTCCAGCGCAAGTACACCGACGGCCCGGTCTACGCTCCCGTCATCGGCTTCTTCGCCCCTGAGAGCGCGTCGGGCATCGAGGGCGCCGAGAACAAGTACCTCGACGGCACCCACCCCGACCTGTTCGTCCGCCGCACGGTCGACCTGATCACGAGCAAGCCGACCCGGGGCGCCGCCGTAGACCTCACGCTGGTGCCCAAGGCCCAGAAGGTCGCCTACGAGGACATGCAGAGGAGCGGCAAGCGCGGCGCCGTGGTGGCAATCGACCCGAAGACCGGCGCGATCCTCACCATGGTGTCGCTGCCGACCTTCGACCCGAACACCATGGCGGCCCCCGACAAGGCCAAGGCCGCGAGGGCCTACAACAAGCTCGACAAGGACGACAACAAGCCCCTGCTGAACCGCGCCATCTCGACGACCTTCGCCCCCGGCTCGACGTTCAAGGTGGTCACCTCGGCGGCGTACCTCAGCGAGGACACCTCGCGCAACGCCCAGACCGAGGTGGACGCGCCCAACGTCCT
This sequence comes from Sphaerisporangium viridialbum, assembly GCF_049674955.1. GTDB lineage: Bacteria > Actinomycetota > Actinomycetes > Streptosporangiales > Streptosporangiaceae > Sphaerisporangium > Sphaerisporangium viridialbum. The sequence continues at coordinate 9,918,689 of NZ_CP187232.1, forward strand.
GCCGCTGCCCGGCACCAACATCAGCCTGCCCAACTACCACGGCGAGTCCTGCGGCGGCCGCGCGACGCTCGTCGCCGCCCTGACGATCTCGTGCAACACGGCGTTCGGCACGATGGGCCTCGAAATGGGCTACGACAAGCTCAAGGAGCAGGCGGGCAAGTTCGGCATCGGCCAGCCCATGGCGATCCCGCTGGACGTGGTCGCGAGCGACATCGGCCCGGACGAGGGCAAGGCCGCGCTGGCGCAGACCTCGATCGGCCAGCGCAGCAACCAGATCACACCGCTGCAGATGGCCATGGTGGCCGCCAGCGTCGCCAACGAGGGCAAGGTCATGAAGCCCTACCTCGTGAACAAGATCGTCAGCCCCGACGGCGACGAGATCGACAGCGCGCGGCCCCAGGAGCTCGACGAGGCCGTCACTCCGGAGGTCGCCGGCGAGCTCCGCGAGATGATGATCAGCGTGGTGCAGAACGGCACCGGCAAGGCCGCCCAGCTCCCCGGCATCACCGTGGCCGGCAAGACCGGAACCGCCGAGACCGCCAAGGGTCAGGCGTCGCACGCCTGGTTCATCGCCTTCGCGCCCGCCGAGGACCCCAAGGTCGCCGTCGCGGTGTTCGTCGAGTCCGGCAGCGCCGGCAACGACGCGACCGGCGGCGCGGTCGCCGCGCCCATCGCGCACGACGTCATGCAGGCGGTGCTCGGGCAGTGACCTTCGCCAACCGGGAGCTGAGCAACCGCTACCGGCTGACCGCTCGCATCGCGACCGGCGGCATGGGGGAGGTCTGGCGCGCGTCCGACCGGCTTCTGGGCCGGGAGGTCGCGGTCAAGCTCCTGCGCCAGCACGTGGCCGCGGACCCTGAGTTCCGCGAGCGCTTCCGCAACGAGGCGCGCATCACCGCCGGCCTGGCCGACTCCGGCATCGCCCAGGTCTTCGACTACGGCGAGCAGGACGACATCGCCTACCTGGTGATGGAGCTGGTCCCCGGCGAGCCGCTGGCGGCGATACTGGCCCGCAACGGCACGCTGAGCCCCGAGGTCACCCTCGACGTGATCGGCCAGACGGCACGGGCGCTGCACACCGCACACCGGTCGGGCATCATCCACCGCGACATCAAGCCGGGTAACATCCTCGTCACCGAGACCGGGATCATCAAGGTCACCGACTTCGGCATCGCGCGGGCCCTCGAAGGCTCCCGCATGACCATGACGGGCACCGTGCTCGGCACCGCGCAGTACGTCAGCCCTGAGCAGGCCTCGGGCAGCGCCCTGACCCCGTCGACCGACATCTACTCCCTCGGCGTCGTGGCGTACGAGTGCCTCGCGGGGCGGCCGCCCTTCACGGCGCCCAACCAGGTGGCCATCGCCCTGCTCCACATGAACGAGCAGGTGCCCCCGCTACCCGACAGCGTGCCGAAGCCCGTCCGCGACCTGGTCATGGCCATGCTCGCGAAGAGCCCCGACCACCGGCCCGCCACCACGCGCGAGCTGGCCGACCGGGCGATGGTGCTGCGCGACTCGCTCTCCACCCCGAGCGCCTCCCAGCTGAGCATGCTCACCGATCCGTCCGGTTTCGCCGTCCGCGAAGCGCTGGAGCAGTCGGGAGCGCTCGACCAGCCGGGCGACCCGTTCGCCGGCCTGTACGAGACCACCGGCACGGCCGTCCCGCCGCGCACCTCCACGCGCATCGGGCATCCCCCCGCGGGCCCCCGGAGCACGCGTCCGGCGGCGGCGCCGAGGCGCAGGCGCAAGCGCGCGGCGATCGGGTTCTTCGCCGCGGCGGGCTGTGCGGCCGCGGTCGGATTCGGGGCCCTGGCGGCGGGCGGGCTCCCTGAGCTGGGGCTCAACAGCGGCCCCTCGCAGCCGCTCAACCCGACGACCGGCGATCCCACGCGATCGTCGTCCCCGTCGAAGCCCGCGACGACACCGCTTCGACCGAAACCCGTGAAGTCTGTCAAGCCCACGGTGTCACGGTCGGCTACGGTAAGCACATCGGCTACACCGACTCAGGAGCGTACGCCGACGCCCACTCCGTCTCCTAGTCCAACCCCTACTCCGACGCCCACACCGACCCCCACGCCGAGTGAGACGCCAAGCCCCAGCTCATCCGCAAGCACCACAATCCCCCCGAACGGGGAGACGTAATGCGGCGCGGGGTCGATGATGGACACCGGCAGCCGCACCGCGGGCCGGTACCCAAGATGAACGGCAAGGGACAGTGCAGGAAATGACTCAGCCTCGGCTACTCGGTGGTCGCTATGAGCTCGACGGGGTCGTCGGGCGCGGCGGCATGGCCGAGGTGTATCGCGCCCGGGACCTCCGGCTGGACCGTGTTGTCGCGATCAAGACACTGCGTTCCGATCTGGCGAGAGACCATATCTTCCAGGCCCGTTTCCGCCGTGAGGCCCAGTCCGCGGCGTCCTTGAACCACCCCTCGATCGTGGCGGTGTACGACACCGGCGAGGACATGACCGAGGGCACCCCCGTGCCGTACATCGTCATGGAGTTCGTCGACGGGCGCACGCTCCGCGACCTGCTGAGGGCCGACCGGCGCCTGCTGCCCGAGCGGGCCACCGAGCTGGTCGACGGCATCTTGAGGGCTCTGGACTACAGCCACCGCGGCGGCATCGTCCACCGCGACATCAAGCCCGCCAACGTGATGATCACGCTTGCCGGCGACGTCAAGGTGATGGACTTCGGCATCGCGCGGGCGATGGCGGACTCCGCCGCCACGATGACCCAGACCGCGCAGGTCATCGGCACCGCACAGTACCTCTCGCCCGAGCAGGCGAGGGGCGAGCGCGTCGACGCCCGCAGCGACATCTACTCCACGGGCTGCGTGCTGTACGAGCTGCTGACCGGGCAGCCGCCGTTCACCGGTGACTCGCCCGTGGCGATCGCCTACCAGCACGTGCGCGAGGACCCGATCCCGCCGTCGCAGATCGACCCCGACATCCCGCAGTGGGCCGACGCCATCGTGCTCAAGGCCATGGCCAAGGATCCCGCGCACCGCTACCAGAGCGCCGCCGAGATGCGGGCCGACATCCAGCGGGCGATGTCCGGCATGCCGGTCGACGCCCAGACGATGGCCCTGAGCCAGAACAACTACACGGGCCAGCAGACCCGCACGCTGAACGCGCCCGGCGGCCCCGCCACGCAGCGTGCCAACGCGGTCCCCGCGTACGACTACGCCCCGACGGAGACCGGTGGCCGCTACGAGCGCCGCCGCGCCAACTCCGGCAACACCGCGCTGAAGACGGCGGCGTGGATCCTGGTCCCGTTGCTCGTCATCGGCGCCTTCATCGGCATCGGCTACGCCTTCCTCAGCTCGCCGGGCGGCCAGGACGTCGCCAGCCAGATCGAGATCCCCTCCTTCAAGGGCCAGACCGCGGAGGCCGCGAAGGCCAAGCTGGAGAGCCAGGGCCTGAAGGTCAACGTCGTCGAGGAGTTCAACTCCGACGTCGACAAGGGCACCGTGATCGAGACCGACCCCCCGGCCGGCCAGCAGGTGGCGAAGGGCAGCAACGTCGATCTCAAGGTCTCCAAGGGCGTCAAGCAGGTGGCCGTGCCCGACGTGGTCGGGAGCAGCATCGACGACGCCACAAGTACCCTCGAGTCGAACAAGCTCAAGGCCCAGATCGTCAGCGTCGTCTCCGGCAAGGAGCAGGACAAGGTCTTCCAGACCAAGCCCGCCGCCGGTGAGAAGGTCGACGAGAACAGCATCGTCAAGATCTATGTGCCCAAGGCGCAGACCGATGTCCCTGACGTCACCGGCCAGACGGTCGCCGACGCCAAGGCCACGCTGACCGGGGCCGGCTTCAAGGTCAAGACCATCCAGCAGACCAGCCAGGATGTTCCCAAGGGCAGCGTGATCAGCCAGAGCCCCCGAGGCGGCGCCAAGCTGACGCCCGGTATGACGATCACCCTGGTGGTGTCCTCAGGACCGCCGGAGCAGACCTTCCCGACGGACCAGCCGACCCAGCCGACCGACCAGCCGACCGACCAGCCCTCGGACCAGCCGACCACAGACGACCCGTTCAGCGAGCCGCCGCCGGACAACTTCGGCAACTGACCCGCCGACACGAGAAGAGGATCTCCGCCGCTCGGGGGCGACGGCGGAGACCCTCATCCGATAGTCGTCACAGAAGCCCTCGGCGTTACACGATCTGCGCCAGCCAATTCGCGAGAAGTCCGTGCCCGTGGTCCGAGAGCACCGACTCGGGGTGGAACTGCACGCCCTCGACCCGGGCGGCACGGTGCCTGAGCCCCATGATCACCCCGGAGTCGGTGACGGCGCTGACCTCCAGCACATCGGGCATCGTCTTGGGGACGACGGCCAGCGAGTGGTAGCGCGTCATGGTGACCGGCGAGGGCAGCCCCTCGAACACACCCCTGCCGTCGTGGGCGATCTCGCTGGTACGGCCGTGCATCAGCTCGGGCGCGCGGGCGACGACGCCTCCGTACGCCACGGCGATGGCCTGGTGGCCGAGGCAGACGCCGAGCAGGGGAAGGTCGCGCTCAGCGCAGAAGGTCACCAGGGGGACGCTCACCCCGGCCGCCTCAGGGGTGCCGGGGCCGGGGCTGATGACCACCCCGTCGAACCCCTCGGCGTCCCGCACGCGCACATGGTCGCGCGGCCGGACGTCGCACTCGGCGCCCAGCTGCCGGAGGTACTGCACGATCGTGTGGACGAAGCTGTCATGGTTGTCCACGACGAGCAGGCGGGTCATTGGCCTACGGTCACCCGGTCGAGGGGCACGTGCGGCTCTAGCTTGGGGAACACCACATACCAGAGTACGACTCCGGCCAGGCCGGCCAGCAACAGCACGGTGATGACCTTCACGCCGGTGCCGCCGGGGATGACCCGCCAGATCCATCCGTACATCGGCTCCCCTCTCTTCCGCCCTGGCTCGTGAACGGACTGCTTCGGTGTGTCAGGCCGATCGGCGATCCTGCTTGCTCGAAAGGACGCCGAAGACGATGAGCCGCTGCCGCGCGGAGTACTCCGGGTGGCAGGTCGTCAGGGTGATCACGGCTTGGGTCGGCCGGCTGTCGGGATGGTCGGGCACGGGCGCGATGACGTCCACGTCCGCCGGGTAGACGACCTTCTTGCTCGACACCCGGTAGGTGTAGCGCGCCTCGGGGGCGTCGATCACGATGGCGTCGCCGCGGCGCAGCTCGTTGATGCGGTTGAAGGGGGCCGCGTAGGTGGTGCGGTGCCCGGACAGGACGAAGTTCCCCACCTTGCCCGGCATCGCCGTGCCCGGGTAGTGCCCCGGCCCCCTGCGCAGGTCCTCGGAGGTGACGCCTTCGAGGATGGCGTACTCGTAGTCGCGTCCGAGGCGGGGGATCCTGATGAGCGCGACGGCGTCGCCCACGTCGATCTTGGCGAGCTTCGCGTGCTTCGGGCCGTCCAGCAGCTGCTGCTTGAGGATCCGCTGGTACCACTCGGTGTACGAGCTGGTGCCCCACAGCAGGTAGCCGCAGAACAGCAGCATGACGAGCCCGCCGGTGATGCTCAGCTCGCCGCAGATGCGCAGCAGGGCCCTCACGGGGGCTCAGCCACCCCGTGACGCGCCAGGGCCCCTTCCCGGCGGCTGGCGGGCATCCTGGGCTCGTCGAGCCTGTTCACCGAGTACATGCGTCCACAGCAGGCGACATAGTCATGAAATATCCGGATCAGGGTCGGCGGCGCGCGATCCACGCCTCGCGACAGCGAGCGTATTCGGGGCGGACCTGCTCCGCCCGGACGACACTCGCGCCTTGACCCGGACTTTGCGCCACCGCGTCCTGCGATTTCATGCCGTGAACGAGAGCTTGTTCGGCCTGGAATCGCCGTTCGACGCCCGCGCCGACTAGGCTTACTCGGGTCTTCCTACACCAGCGACTACGCTGGCTGCCAGAGCCCGCGACACCGCGCGGGTCCCCACCAGGAGAGCTGCCGTGCCCAAGTCTCACACTCGCAAGAAGGCGGTCTACACCCCGCCGCAGAAGTCGCAGCAGGTCAAGGTGAGCCCCCGCTGGCTGGCACCGGTCATGGTCGCTTCGTGGATCATCGGCATCCTGTGGATCGCCGTCTTCTACATCGCACCGAACGCTCCGGGCATCGCCACCCTGAGCAACTGGAACCTTCTGGTCGGCTTCGTCTTCATCATCTTCGGCGTGGTGCTGTCCACACGCTGGCGATAACACCTCGCCCGACGCCACGCCCGGCAGGTGGCGGACATTTTTCCACAGGTTTTATCCACAACCTGGGGAAGCAGCTCCGCCACAGGGCCGTCTAGCCGCTCAAGGGCATAAGGAACATCACGATCAGCACGTAGACGGCCAGCACCGCGAGAGCCGTACCGAGCTGGAAGGCCTTGCGGTTCTTGCCGGGCGCGTAAGCGAACAGGGCCGTCACCAGCGCGCCCGTGACCAGGCCGCCGAGGTGGCCCTGCCAGCTGATCCCCGGGATCACGAAGGTCAGCACCACGTTGATCCCGATCAGCCAGAGCACGCCGCGCACGTCGAACCCCAGGCGCCGGGCGACCACGAACATCGCGCCGAACAGGCCGTAGATCGCGCCCGAGGCCCCCACGGAGGCGGAGCCGGTGAGGTAGACGGCCACCGAACCGCCGAGCGCCGCCAGAAGGTACACGGCCCCGAACCTCAGCGAGCCGAGCATCCTTTCGAGCTGCGGGCCGATGACGTACAGCGCCCACATGTTGAACAGGATGTGCCAGTACGACGGCGGCGGCGCGTGCAGGAACGCCCCGGTGAGCAGGCGCCACCACTCGCCTGCGGCCACCCCGTACGCCGACATCTCGTAGCGGCCGACCAGTGACGCGTTGGCCACCTCGCCGAGGTAGGCGAGCACGTTGATCGCCATGAGGGTCCACGTCACCACGGGCGTGGTCACGGGCCTGCCCCCGAACGGCGCCTCGGCCTGGCGGATGGTCCTGCTGCCCTCGCGCACGCACTCGACGCACTGGTGGCCGACCGAGGCCGCCCGCATGCAGTCGGGGCAGATCGACCGGTCGCAGCGCTGGCAGCGCACGTAGGTCTCGCGGTCGGGATGCCGGTAGCACGTGGGAACGGCGCCCGCGTAAGGATCAGGCTGCGCCTGCCCCTGGGGCCGGTCCGACTGGTTCGGGTGATCTGGCTGAGTGGTCATCGCCTGTTCGAGGCCCCTTCGCCTGTGCGCTTATCCACAGACTGCCACCCTATTCACCGCTCCGGGTGCCCGGCGCCATCCGCGCCATGACGAAATCGTCGCTTCGGGCGGCCCCGGGGCACCGGGGCCGCCTTCGGCGAGCCTTGGTGAGCGGGACCGGCGTCGCGCGGGCCCGCGTGCGGCTCAGGACTGCACGCGCTCGATGGTGACCTCCTGCAGGACGATCTCGGGCACCGGGCGCTCCTGCCGGGTCTGGGCCTTGGAGATCGCGTCGACGACGTCCGCCCCCTCGATCACCTCACCGAAGATGGTGTGCTTGCCGTTGAGGTGCGGCGTCGGGACGACCGTGATGAAGAACTGCGAGCCGTTCGTCCCGCGGCCGAAGCGCTTGCCGGCGTTGGCCATGCCGAGCAGGTAGGGCCGGTTGAACTGCAGGTCCGGGTGGATCTCGTCGTCGAAGTCGTACCCGGGGCCGCCGATGCCCTGGCCGAGCGGGTCACCGCCCTGGATCATGAAGTCCTGGATGACCCGGTGGAAGATCGTGCCGTCGTACAGCTTGGCGTTGGTCTTCTCCCCGGTCTCCGGGTGGGTCCATTCCCTGGTGCCTTCGGCGAGCTCGACGAAGTTGCGCACGGTCTTCGGCGCGTGGTCGGGGAAAAGACGGAGCTTGATGTCTCCGAGAGTGGTCCGCAGTTTCGCGATGAGATTCTCAGCCATGAGAGGACTGCCCCCTTCGATATTTTTGGGTCGGATTTGTGATGTTTTGATAGCTATGGCGCATTGGCCTACCTGGCATCCTCCCACGCCGCGTCAGGATTGAGCCGCTTTCGAGCGGGAAGGTGAGCGTGCAGGGCCCCGAGGACAGGGGAGGTAATCGTGTCCCTGACACTGAGAAGACGCCGTGTGAAGCTGGTCATACCCAGCACGCGGATGGGTCAAATGAAGACCCATGCCATCCGGAAGGCAGAACAAGTCCGGCCGATGGCGAGCACCGCCCGTGAGGTCGCCGCACACCGGATCGAGGACGCTCGCGTCTGGGCCGCGCCCAAGCTCGACCGCGCGGCTCACTCGGTCGAGGAGCAGATCGCGCCGAAGGTCAGCGCGTTCCTCGTCCAGGCGGCAGAGAAGATCGATCCCGCACCGTCGGTCAAGCGACGCGGTCGCTGGTCGACCGTCGCGTTGCTGGCCGGGTTCGCCGCGTGCGCGGTGGGCATCGTGCTGTATCGCAACAACGCCCGCCAATGGGCCGACTCGATGAAGGACACCGCGGCCGACGCCAGCAGGTGGTCCGGCGACAGGGTGGAGGAAGCAAGCGAGGCCGGCAGAACGGACGAGACCTCGCGCCGGATGTATTGATCTGAAGATCGGCACGCGCCCCCCGGATCCTTCCGGGGGGCGCGTCCCGTTGTTGACGGTTGCCCAAGCGCTTGTTAGAACGTGTTCCACATCACCGAACCGTGGAGCACCGATGACGCTGTCGCCGCTCGATGACTATCCGGTCCACCAGGCCCCCGAGGTGATGCGTCACGTCACCACCTCAGACCGCAACTTCTACGACCGGTACTACTTCAACTGCCACGCCGGATCCGATGAGCTCATGCTGATCATCGGCCTGGGCCAGTACCCGAACCTGGGCGTGACCGACGCGTTCGCCTGCGTCCGGCACCGCGATCTCCACCGCGTCGTCCGCGCGTCCCGTGAGCTGGGAGCCGACCGCATGGACACCCGCGTCGGCCCCTTCCGTGTCGAGGTCGTCGAGGGGCTCAAACGCCTGCGGGTGGTACTCGACGAGAACGAACACGGCCTGTCGTTCGACCTCGCCTGGGAGGGCACGATCCCCGCGACGCTCGAACCCCGGCACTTCATCCGCTGGCAGGAGCGCGTCATCTTCGACTCGGTGCGGATGGCCCAGACGGGCCGGTGGACCGGGCACATCACGGTCGGGGACGAGCGCGTCGAGGTGACCCCCGGCCGCTGGCAGGGCACCAGGGACCGATCCTGGGGCATCCGTCCCGTCGGCGAGCCGGAACCTCCCGGCATCCAGGCGCGGAACTCAGGGACCTTCTACTGGCTCTACGCGCCGATGCGGTTCGACGACCACGCCATCCTGTGCATCGTCCAGGAGGACGAGAAAGGCCGCCGCATCCTGGAGGAGGCCGTGCGCGTCCGGCCCTCGGGCGAGGAGGAGTATCTGGGCAGGCCCGACTACCGTCCCGTGTACGTTCCCGGCACCCGGGAGGTCACCTCGGCCACGATCACCTTCTCTCCCCCGGGCGGCAAGCCGTTCGACCTGCTGTGCACGCCCCTGCTGCCCGTACACCTCATGGTGGGCACCGGGTACGGCCTGGAGCCCGGCTGGAAGCACGGCATGTACCAGGGGCCCGAGCCGGTCGTGCAGGGCGTCACCTACACCCTCCCGCAGGACGCGGCGAAGATGTGGGGAATGGTCGACGCCGTGGGCCGGTTCGAGTACGAGGGCAACGTCGGGTACGGCCTGTACGAGTACTGGGCGCTCGGCCCGCATCCGTCCTTCCCCGCGTGACAGGTCGTTCACCGGATTCTTCACGTCTTATCAGGACTGGTAACTACGACTAGGAAGCCTCCAGGTGGGCAGCGGGGACCCGTGTCAGAGACAGGCGGTTCCGAACGCGCGGAGATCTCCAGCGTGTTCCCCTCGTTCCCAGGCGGCGAAGACGGTGCCGCCGACCCGTCCGGCGACACGGGTCGCGAGACCGGTACGACGGCGGCGGGACCAGCGCCGTCCACCGGCGACCGCGCCGCCGGGACCCGGCTGGCCGAGCGCGAGGCGCCCGCCGACCAGGTCGACGCGGCACCGGACGACGAACTGCCGCCCGGGACGCGCAAGGTCGACCAGAAGGAGTACGAGCAGCCGTTCGGCCGCCCGGGACGCCCGCTGCGGAGCAACCCGTTCCTGTTCGGCCTGACCGCCGCGCTCGGCGTGCTCACCGCCTGGCTGCTGGTGCAGTCGATCGCCAGCGCCGGCTCCGCGCTCGTCCTGATCGTGGTCTCGCTGTTCCTGGCGATCGGCCTCAACCCCGCCGTCGAGGCGCTGCAACGCCGGAACCTCTCCCGCCGCCTGGCCATCACGATCGTGTTCGGGGCGGTCATCGCGTTCTTCGTGGGATTCGGGCTGGCGATCGTGCCGCCGCTCACCGAGCAGACCACGGGGTTCATCCAGCACGTTCCCGAGTACGTGCAGCAACTCCAGAACCACCCGCTCATCAAGTCGGTCGACCAGCGGTACCAGGTCCTGGAGAAGCTCCAGCAGTACGTCAGCAGCGGCAACCTCGCGAGCCAGATGTTCGGTGGCCTGCTCGGCGTGGCGAGCGTGGTGATCAGCGCGGTGTTCAGCGGCCTCACCATCTTGGTGCTGACGCTGTACTTCCTCGGCTCGCTGAACTCCATCATGGACACCGCCTACCGGCTCCTGCCGCGCTCGCGGCGCACCCGCGTCCAGCTCCTCGGTGACGAGATCATCAAGCAGATCGGCGGCTACGTCGCGGGCAACCTGATCATCTCTCTTATCGCGGGCGTCGTGACCTTCGTCTTCCTGGTCATCATGAAGGTGCCGTACGCGCTGGCGCTCGCCATCTTCGTGGCCATCACCGACCTCATCCCCATGGTCGGCGCCGTGGTCGGCGCCGTGGTGGTGTCCGGCGTGGGCTTCCTGACCTCGGTGCAGGTCGGCATCGCTTGCGTGATCTTCTTCATCGTGTACCAGCAGATCGAGAACTACGTGATCTCGCCCCCGGTGTTCAGGTCATCGGTCGCCGTCCCGCCCATCGCCACGATCGTCGGCGCGCTCCTCGGCGGGGCCCTGCTCGGCATCGTGGGCGCCCTGCTCGGCATCCCGCTGGCGGCGGCGGTCCTGCTCCTGGTCAGGGAGGTTGTCTTCCCCCGCCAGGAACGGCTCTGAGTCCAGTCGGAGGGCCATGACAGAGCCCTCCGGACAGCGAAGAAGACCCCCGGACGGCGACGGTTCAAGGGCATCCGGGGGCGCGGGCTCTCGCGACCGGCGAACATGCCGAGGTGGCCGCACCTCCGGTCAGAGCCTCCACCGCTGGTTGCTCCAGCGGTTGCAGTCCCACAGGTGCACGCGGGTGCCGTTGCTGCCGACGCCCTTCAGGTCGGCGTCCAGGCAGCGCCCGCTGGCCAGGTTGTAGATCGTGCGGCTCTTCCTGTCGTACACCCACTGCTGGTTCGGCCGTCCGTCGCACTCCCACAACTGGACGCGGGTGCCGTTCCTGTGCAGGTTGTCGCGGTCGGCGTCGAGGCAGCGGCCGTTGGACAGGCTGCGGATCGTGTGGGTGGCCGGATCGTAGGTCCACGACTGGTTGGCCCAGCCGTTGCAGTCCCATAGCTGGATGCGGGTGCCGTTGGTGCCGATGCGGCCGAGGTCGGCGTCCAGGCAGCGGCCGTCGGCCCGGCTGTGGATGGGCCCCGTCCCCGTGACGGCGGCGGCCTGCGCGCCCGTCCCGCCGGTGACGGTGGCCGCGCAGCCGGCCGTGATCGCCAGCACCCGGACCGCCATGGTGAAGTTCCGCCGCATCGTGCCTGATCCTCCCTGCGCACGCCCGCCAACTACTCTGCGTAGTCGAACTTACACGTGCGGCAGCGGAGTCCCCCGGCTCGACACGACGAGGGAACCGCAGGCATCCGACCGGGTCGCCGAGGGCCGCCACGGCGCTCAGGCCACCCGGCGACGCCGTGTCAGACGCTCCACTTCTGGTTGGCCCAGCCGTTGCACTCCCACAGCTGCACCTTCGTGCCGTTGGTGCCGATGCCGCCGAGGTCGGCGTCCAGGCACCGCCCGTTGTACAGGCTGTAGACGGTGTGGCTGATCGCGTCGTAGATCCACTTCTGGTTGCTCCAGCCGTTGCAGTCCCAGAGCTGCACCTTCGTGCCGTTGCCACCGATCGTGTTGAGGTCGGCGTCCAGGCACCGGTTGTTGTACTGGCTGTGGATCGTGTGCGTCTTCACGTCGTACGTCCACTTCTGGTTGTTCCAGCCGTTGCAGCTCCACAGCTGGACCTTGGTGCCGTTGCCCTGGATCGTGTTCAGGTCGGCGTCCAGGCAGCGCCAGTTGGAGTGGCTTTTGATCGGCCCGGGCCCGCCCGGGCCGCCGACCGCCGCGGACACGCCCGTGGAGCCGGCGACGATCGCCGCGCCGCCGACCGCGACCGTGAGCGCCTGGGCCGTCCTGCTGAATTTCCGTCGCATCGCGCCTGCGTCTCCTGTTTCGTACGCGAGTCATGCGGCGGCGAAGGGAGAACGGGGGAGAACGTACCGATCAAGGCGGAGAATGCACACCTCGTCCCTGCCTTCGCTCGCGCCCATCCCGAGGGCACGACCGCCAGCTACTCTGTGTAGCTGAACTTATACGCGAAGTCATGAGACGAGGCAGGGTGACACGACGGCGAGACGCTCAAGCCGTGACTTCGGTGAGGCCCTGAAACTCCGCTGGGAGCTGGGAGACGACGTGGGAGAACACCTCCTCGCCGACCACCTCGCGCAGGGTGATGAGGGACAGTGCCCTTCCCGATGCCCCGACGGTGAACCGCCAGGTCAGATGTACTACACGACCTGACGGGCCGACGCGGCGGGGCGGGGGACGGCGGGGACGTCACATGTTGATCATGTGACCCGCGAGGCCGTGGATCGCCTCCTTGACCGCCTCGCCGAGCGTCGGATGCGCGTGCACGTTGCGGGCCACCTCGTTGACCGTCAGGTCCCACTGCTGGGCGAGGGTCAGCTCGGGCAGCAGCTCGGTGACCTCCGGGCCGATGAGGTGGGCACCGAGCAGCTCGCCGTGCTCGGCGTCGCTGAGGATCTTGACGAAGCCGACGGTGTCTCCCAGGCCGTGCGCCTTGCCGTTCGCGCTGAAGGGGAACTTCGCCACCTTCACGTCGAAGCCCTGGTCACGCGCCTGGGCCTCGGTGTGGCCGAAGCTGGCGATCTGCGGCTGGCAGTAGGTCGCCCGCGGGATCATCACGTAGTCGAGCTCCATCGTCTCCTCGTCCGCGATCGTCTCCGAAGCGATGATCCCCATCGCCTCGGCCGCGTGGGCGAGCATGAGCTTGGCGGTGACGTCCCCGATGGCGAAGATGTGCGGCACGCTGGTGCGGCACCGTCCGTCGATGTCGATGGCGCCCCGGTCGGTCAGGCGCACGCCGGTGTTCTCCAGGCCGTAGCCCTCGACGCGCGGCTGGAAGCCGATGGCCTGCAGCACCTTGTCGGCTTCGAGCGTCCGCTGCTCTCCGCCCTTGGACACCGTCACGCGCACCTTGTCGCCCGACTCGTCGATGGACTCGACCCTGGTGGAGGTCAGCACCTCGATGCCGAGCTTCTTGTAGCGTCGCGCCAGCTCGGCCGAGACCTCCTCGTCCTCCAGGGGGACGACGCGGTCGAGGAACTCCACGATGGTCACCTGGACCCCGTAGTTGCGCAGCACGTACGCGAACTCGACGCCGATGGCGCCCGCGCCGGCGATGATGATGCTCTCGGGGAGCCGGTCGGTGAGGATCTGCTCCTCGTACGTCACGACGCGGTCGCTCACCGACGTGCCCGGCAGAAGCTTCGTCGTCGCGCCCGTCGCGATGACGCAGTGGTCGAACGTCACCGTCTCCCTGCCACCGTCGACGACGGCCACCTGCAGGGTGTTCGCGTCGGTGAAGGTGCCACGGCCGTTGTACTCGGTGATGCCGTTCTTCTTCATTAGGTAGTGGACGCCCTTGACCCGGCCGTCGGCGACCTTGCGGCTGCGCTTGTAGGCCTCGGCGTAGTCGAAGGTGACCTTGCCCTCCACCTGGATGCCGAACGTCTTGGCCTCCTGGGTGAACAGGTAGGCGAGCTCGGCGTTGCGCAGCAGTGCCTTGGAGGGGATGCATCCCACGTTGAGGCAGACACCGCCCCAGTAGCGTTCCTCGACGATCGCCGTGGTGAGCCCGAGTTGGGCGGCCCGGACGGCCGCGACATACCCACCGGGGCCGGCCCCGACCACCACGACGTCATAATGAGCAGTCATGCACCGGACCATATGGGGTGCGAGCGCGTGGCGCAGCACCGGGTCCGGGGGACACCGGCGATGCCGGACGCGGCCGCGGGACGACCGGCCGCTCATTTTCTCCCCTTAAAGCACCTGCAACCGTACGCAAGGGGCACAGGCCTGGAAACGGGCTTAATGAGGATTAAAGCCCAGGTTCGCGAAATCGATCCCGACTTGCTCCTTTCCCTTCAAAGCACTCGTTGTCGGGGCGTCTGACCTGCGGGAGCGCCGACTGGATCGGCGTTTATAGCAAGATCAAGACGAGCATGTCGGGCGAAGTCGGGAAATATCGAACCGAAGACTACAAGAAGAGCTTAAGCACATAGCAAAAGTAGAAGTTATTCGTTTGTCCGGCGTCCCCCTAGGAAAAAAGACAAGCAGGCAGACTCACTGAGTCACCACAGCAATCACCGACAATCACGGTGAAGCACCCATTAGCAACCCGAAGTCGTCCAAGGGGGATACGCAATGCCCAAGGTCAAAAAATTGGTGGGCACGCTTACGATCGGCGCCGCGCTCAGCGGGGGTGTGGTCGGCCTAGGCGTCGCGGCTACGACTACCAGCGCCAGCGCGGCGAGCACCCTGAGCATGTCGAAGACGGGCGACTATCGAGAATACGACTACCCCCACCGCAACCGCAGCTGGAACCGGAACAACAGCCGCAGCTGGGCCCGCAACTGGAACCGGAACCCGGCCCGAAGCTGGGCCCGCCAACTTGCCCGTCACTGGAACCGCAGTCACAGCCGAAGCCACAGCTCCAACCGCCAGGCCCAATCCATCAACATCAGGCTGGTCTTCCCGAACCAGCTTGGCGCGCCGGTGACAGCGACGTCGACGTCGACGCCGTCGATGACATTGGAACCGAGGACAACGATGTCACCGAAGAACTGACGACTGGAGTGCCCGGGTTCCCCGCGGACCGCGACCCTTCTCGCCGAGGCCACGGTCATGCGGGGAACCGGGCCCCGGCAACCCGTATTTCATTCTTCGGGGTGCGTACGACCCCGGGAAGGTGACGGGCCGCCATTCGACGCGGCGGCCGGATCTCGCTGTTATCCAGGCCTTGCGCCCGGCGCGCGAGGGCTTCACTATGCCTTGTAAGAGTCTTCGGTACGGCCGCGCGGGCAGGCCTTTTCCTCGGCCCGCGCGGGTCATTCCCCGGTCTTTGCACGGCCACACGCGTGGACCACGTCCAGCTCGGTAGTGGCACATTTAGACATAAGAGGGTGAATGTGCTCTTTCTGGGATTGGCCTCCCACAGCGGCCACCGACTCGCCCCCTACCGGCGGGCCACCGCCGGCCGGATGTCCGCACGCCGGCACGGGGGAAGATCGCCACGGCGGTGAACCGTCCGCTCCCCGTGAATGCCCCCACAAGCTTTGCCATCCCGACAAATTGCGAAGTCTTGACAAATTATCCTGTCGTGGCGATGGTGGTGACATGCTGGATGTAGCGGTGATCGAGGATCCGGCCGCGGCCGAGGTCTCGCTGGATCCGATACGGGCCCGGCTGCTGGCCCACCTGTCCGAGGCCGCGTCGGCCACCACGCTGGCCGCCAAGGTCGGCCTGCCGCGCCAGAAGGTGAACTACCACCTCAAGGCCCTGGAGCGTCACGGCCTGGTCGAGTTGATAGAGGAGCGCCGCAAGGGCAACGTCACCGAGCGGATCATGCGCGCAACCGCCGCGTCGTACGTCATCTCGCCCGTCGCGCTGGCCGACGTGCAGCCCGACCCGTCCCGGTCGCCCGACCAGCTGTCGGCGCGCTGGCTGCTCGCGGTCGCGGCCCGGCTCGTACGCGACGTCGGCACGCTGATCACCGGGGCGGCCAAGGCCCGCAAGAAGGTGGCGACCTTCGCGATCGACGGCGAGATCCGGTTCGCCACCGCCGCCGACCGCGCCGCCTTCGCCGAGGAACTGGCCGGCGCGGTGACCGCACTCGTCGGCAAATACCACGACGAGACGGCCGTAGGCGGGCGCGACCACCGCGTCATCGTCGCCGTCCACCCGAGCGTCAAGCCGGCCGAGCCTTCGAGAGACCCCCAAGACGCTTCCTGATCCGGTCGGCACCCGTCACCACGGACCGGGTCAGCAGGCCAACGCCGCCTCGGGCGTGTCGAGGGTGTCGAGGGTGTCGAGAGCGAGAAGCGCCGCAGCGAGCTCGCGGCGCTGCTCGGGGCTGAGGCGGGCCGAGAGAGTGCCGCGCGGGATGAGAATGACATCGCCACCGAGGCACGGAAGGACGTCGAGCGGAAGGGACATGACCGTCATCATCCCAGGCCGAACCGACAATCTCGGGTTCTCCCAGGTCAACCACTCGATAGAACTCGAATGCGTTCCGCCACGTCGACTCGTACGGGGCGGGCCCGGTCGTCAGCCACCCGTGACCCGATCCCTGTTTCGCCAAGGCCGGCCCGGAGACTTTTCCTGGCCGGCCTTTCCGAGAGAGCGGTTACCCGGCGAGTAAACGAATTTGTCAGAGCTCAGCCCGGTTCCCGCGCTCGGTCACTCTGCAGGTTGTAGCGGCGGTTCTGCTCCGCCATTTCGGTCTTGTTCCGGTAGGGCGTGTCCTGGAAGGCTCGCTGGAGGACGACCGTCCGACGCCCGGTCAGGCGCGGAACGCGTCGGCGTGTTCGGCGGCCCACTGGGCGAACGTACGTGCCGGGCGTCCGGTGACCTTCTCGACGTTGGAGTTCACGATGTTGGGCTCCTCGGGCACGTTGCCGAAGACGTTGACGAGGAACTCGATGAGCTCCTCCGGCTGCCCCTCGGCGGCCATCTTCTCGCGTGCCTCCTGCTCCGTGAGCTCCACGAACCGGATCTGCCGGCCGATCGCCTCGCCGATGACGCGGACCTTGTCGGCAATGTTCAGCCTCTCGGGGCCGGTGAGGCCGTACGCGCGGCCCGCGTGGCCGTCTTCCACCAGAGCCCTGGCGGCGACGGCCGCGATGTCGGCCTCGTGGACCATGGCGGTGGTGGCGCCGGCGAAGGGCTCCCGCACCACGCCTTCCGTGCGGATGCTCTCGGCCCACTGCAGGGCGTTGGCCATGAACTCCGTCGGCTGGAGGAACGTCCAGCTCAGGCTGCTCGCCTTCACGGCCGGCTCCAGCGTCCCCTCGTCCCAGCCGCCGAGGACCGTGACCCTGCGCACGCCGGCCTTGACCGCCAGGTCGACGATCTCCTGGCCGTTCCGCAGCGACCCGTAGTCGTCTCCCCCGAAAGTGATCAGGTGAACCGCGGTGACGCCTTCCAGCACGGGCACGAGGCTGTCGGTCACGGTGAGATCACCGGCCACCACCTCCACCCCGGCGGGAAAGCTCACCCTCGCGGGGTCGCGGGTCAGGGCGCGCACCCGCTGACCGGCCTCGATGAGTTCGCCGACCACGTGCCGGCCGACGGTGCCGGTCGCTCCGGTCACAAGAATCGTCATTTGGGCTCCTCTGCTCGTTCGGGCTTCGAGCAAACGGTAGGGAGCATTGCGGACGGTTTCCGACCTGAATTACCCGGATCGGCCGGGGCCGCCGACATCGAAGGCCAGCGACCCCGGCCTGCTCACCTCCTAGGCCTGTACTGCTCGTTCCAGCAGCGTGCGGTGACGGATCATCCAGCCGGCGGCCCGTGCCCGCCAGGCGAGCGCCCACAGAGGCGCGGGGTCGGTCGAGTCCGGAGAGATCCGGGCGTACGCCGCCTCCGCGGCACAGTCCCTGATCGCGAACTCGATCATCCGGCTGACCAGGCTTTCCCGATCGGCCGCGGGCAGCCCGTAGCCGTCGAGGAACAGCCCCAACCGCCTGGCGCGGGCGGCCGCGTCCGGCAGGTCGTGGCGTTCGGCCACGTCGTCGTCGTACAGGTAGGCGTGCCACCAGGAAGCGGCGGCCACCTCGTCGAGACGGTCGACCGGCCCCGCGAGGGTCCAGTCGATGAACGCCACGGGCCGCCCGTCACGGACGACGGTGTGCCACGGCCCGGCGTCGCAGTGCCCGATCACCGAGCCGGGGCGGTCGTCGTGCATCCACCAGGGCTGCCACGTGGCGCCCGGCGGTGGCCGGAAGCCGGCGGTGGCGGTGTGCAGATCGCGGAGCAACGTGCCGACCTGCCAGACACCCTCCTCCGGCGAGGCGTGCGGGTGGACGATGGTGCCTTCGATGAAGGTCAGGACCTCGTTGCCGTCGGCGTCGAGACCCTCGCCGACCACCCGGGGGGAGCCGGTGAACCTGGCTTCCTCCAGATGGCGCAGCAGTGCGTGGACGGTGCCCGTCCAGGGCCGGGCGGGACGCCTGACGGTCCGGCCCGACCGGACGACATGACTGGGTCCACCTTCGGCTGCGGTCAGCGGCTCGAAGGATGATGCGGAATCCACGAATTCTCCTCGTGTCAGCGTGGTAAACGGTGCCGCGGCGCCATAAGACGGGCGCGGGCGGCTCGCGGCGCGGAGGAATCCGCGGCCGGCGGGACCACTACGAGGCGAGGAGTCGCGTATTTCGAGGCTACTGCCGATGAATCCGCCGCGATGGCGGCAGGAGGTCAGTTTCCGGCGAGCTCACGCGTCGTAGCGGTGACGTCCACCTCGCTGATGACCATGCAAGTCATGTCAGCCTCCTAGGATCGGCCGAACCAGGCTATAGCCCTGCGCCCGGCCTGGCCATCCATTATCTACCGGCTTCCTTCTGGGCCGATGACCTGCGCATTCGTCTCCCCTGGCTCTTGACGAGATTTGCGCACGAGTGAGACCAGGAGAAGTACGCCGGCGAGGATGGGGAAGACCAACGCCATCTGCCACGCGAGCGCCGTCCCCGGCGGGTGCCGGGGACGGCGGCGCGTTGCGGCGGTGGGGTCTACGGCGTCCAGGGAGAGCTGACGGCCCAGCTCACGTCGGCCGCCCATGAGGTGGACGAGTCGAACGCGTTCGAGCCGCCGTTGCTCGCGATGTACACCGTGTTGTTGTAGTGGCGGATGAACCTGGTCGGATAGTTGTACGACGCGAACGAGGTGCCCTGGCCGCTCCGGCCCGCCTGCGGGCAGAACGTCGCGTCGGCGCGGAACAGCGCGGTGCCGTCCATCGGCCGCCTGTAGAGCTGGAAGTTCGAATGCCGCAGGAAGTCGCCGGGGAAGTTCCTGGACTCGAACGACACACACGAGTTGTTCGCGAGGCCGCGGCGCGCGATCCACGACGCGTCGTTCTTGTCGACCGCCGAACTGCTTGACGTGATCACGGACGTGACCGCGTTGTTGTTCTGGTGGCGGATGTAGTTTGTCGTACAGCACGCCGTCGTCGCGCGCAGCGAGATCGTGGAGCCCGGGTTCAAGGTGCCGCCCGCGACCGGGCTCGCCGCGCCGTAGCCCACGGAGACGACGTTGGCCTGCACCGAGTTGTCAGCCGCGTCCGTCGGCAGCCCCGCCGTCATCACGCCTTCGAAGAACGACCCGATGGACCCGTTGCTGTTGTCGCCACCGGTGCCGAGAACGATGGAGCCCTCCTGATGCATCGGGGAGTAGCCGCCGCGCGTTGGCCCCGGCCCCGAGTACCGAGTCGTCAGGCCGCCTGACTGCGCGTTGCCGTCCTTGAGCGCGAAGAAGTTCTGCCCGTTGTTCTTCAGCAGCGCCGTCACGAACGGAGCGCTGTTGCCCGTGTTCGACGAGTTCTGGCTGGGGCCGGCACTGGACTGGAAGAGGCCGTTCTCGAGGTCCGCCTGAACCCAGGGGCCGGCTCCGTAGCATGGCGCGAACCAGCATTCGGTGCCGAAGTTGATCGCGTCCATGTGGCCGTTTCCGGTGTCGGCGATCTGCACTTCGACGTTGCCATAGTCGAAGCAGCACCTGTTGTTGACGTGCGTGCCCGACGTCACCATGTACATGCCTTCAGGCTGACCGTTCACGGCGACGCCCGACGCGGCCGTGTGCCGATAGCCCATGAGACCCGAGAACGACGCACCGTAAACCGTGTGACCGCCGGCGGTCACCGGCAGCGCATCGGCGGGCACGCCGGAATTCGCCGGCCCCGCCGTACCGGCCGGTTCGATGAACAGGTCGTTGTGGCGGGACGTCTGGTCGTAGATGATCGTGATGACGCACGACGTGTTCGCGCAGAACGAGTCCTGCGCGGCGGCGTTCGCGTAGCCTCCGGCCGCCAATAGGCCTATGTTCTGCGTGGCGCCGTCCGAGGCGCGCCGCACCTGGTAGAGATTGCCGCCGTAAGCGGCGAGTAGCGCTCGCGTGGTGCTGTGCGCGGCGACGCACGGCGTGTCGGCCGCACCGTAGATGTCGCACGGAAGTGGCCCCGCGGCCTGCGAGGTGCCGGGTAAGCCGACCAGGGTGCCGGCGATTAGCGCGACTGTCGCGCCCGCGAACAGTAGTGCCTTTCTCAAGCGCCGGAGTCGTGATCGAACGATCATTGTCAACATCTTCCGTTCCTGGGGAGATGGCGCGAATGCTGAGGGGCGCGGCTTGGATCGGGAATTCAGAGGCGCGAACAACCGTCGCGTGCGGTCGAGAACACGCAGCCGCCATGGCAACGACCCGGGTCGTCGCCGACGAGGGTGTCGGCATGTGCATAAGTGGAGGCCGAGACGCATGGCCGCTCCGGAGGCCCAAGGCGATGTTAGCGCTAACACATCTCGCCGACCATTGAGCATCGTCTACTCCTCCGGATCTCGGCGATGGTAACGCCCGCCGCGAATCAGGTACAACCGCCATGTCGCCGATGTGCCACCGAACTCTGGGTACAGCACGTCTTCGCCCTGGTCCGGCCATGGCCGGCGAGCCGAAGCACCCGTACCAGTACCTGAAACTTTCACGACCAGCGCCGCCCGGTCGCAGAGAGGGTCGAGCCCACAGGAGGGCCGCCTGCCGGTGCACTGGACTGGCACCAGCATTGAGCGGGATCGCGAAATGCCTTCCGCCAAGTGAAAAGAGCCGCGAAAATGAGAAGCCGCGACGACGGGCGAGGGAGACGGACTATGGGCGGCAAGAATGCTAAGCCGCAATGGCGGACGGGGCAGGTCACCAGCGGCGACGGTACCAATATCAGTTTCCTGAGCGCCGGGGACGGTCCAGGGCTCGTTGTCATCCCGGGAAACAACCGCCGAGCCCATCATTACGAGGCGATGACCGGGCACCTTTCCCGTGAATTCACCGTGCATGTGATCGACCGTCGTGGTCGTGGGGCCAGTGGCCCCCAGGGGAGCGACTACTCCGTGGAACGCGAGGTGGACGACGCGATCGCGGTGATAGGGCAGACCAGGTCAGAACGGGTGTTCGGGCACAGCTACGGAGGGCTGGTCGCCTTGCGTCTAGGGTTGCGTCATCGCGTCGCTGCACTGGCCGTGTATGAGCCGGCGGTGAGCATCCGCGGCTCGTTCGACGGCAGTTGGGTGCCGACGTTCACCCGCCTGCTGAATGACGGGAAACAGCTCGCGGCGATGACCACGTTCATGAAGCACAGCAGATTGGTCCCGATCGAGAATGCGCCGATGATCGTATTCCGTGGGCTGGCCTTCATGTTGCTGCACGGTTCCGACGGCGCCGAGACCCGCGCCATGATGCACACCACTCCTGCCGAGCTCCAAGAGTCCATCCGGTCGGATTCCGACGGGGCCCACTACTCGCAACTCAGTTCGCCGACACTGTTGCTCGGCGGCAGCAGGTCCCCCTCGTACCTCACCGAGGTGCTCCCCCAGCTCGCGGACATCATCCCCAACGCGCGCCACGAGATCATCGATGGGTTGGACCACAACGCTCCGGACCTGAACGCACCCGGTGTCGCGGCCGAACGGATCACGACGTTCCTGGCCGACACGGTGCCTGCGGGGGAGTAAGGCGTGCCGTCGAACCTCCCGCGAAGGCCTGGTCGATCAACACCGACCTTGATTAACGCGTCGCGGTTCATCGAAGCCGTGGTTACGTTGTCGGGATGACATATCGGCATCCGCTTGCCTACCTCCTGGGCTACGAGGGCCTCGCGCTGCATCGCGCGTATGCCGGGGAGTTCGACGCCGCGTTCGCCGAGACCCGGCTCGCCGAGGTACGCGAGATGATCGCCGCGTGGGACCGCGGGGAGCTCGGCGCCGGGGACGAGATCGGTGAGATCGACACGGTGACGGGCTATCGCTCCTGGTCGAGAACTTACGACGAGCCAGGGAACCCGCTCATCGCCGTGGAGGAGCCGGTGGTTCGCCAGATCCTGGCCGGGCTGCCGACCGGGCGTGCGCTCGACGCTGCCTGCGGCACGGGTCGCTACGCGGAGATGCTCGCGAAGGCCGGCCACAAGGTCATTGGCGTTGACAGCTCGCCCGACATGCTCGCGATCGCACGCTCCAAGGTCTCGGCGGCAACCTTCCAACTCAGCGAACTGAGTCGGTTGCCCGTCGCGGATGCCGCCATCGACCTGGTGGTGTGCGGGCTCGCGCTCGCGCATGTGGCGGCCCTGGAACCAGTGTTCGCCGAGTTCGCGCGAGTACTGCGCCCTGGTGGACGCTTGGTCACCTCCGACATTCATCGGCAGTCGCTCTACCTCGGCGGCATCGCCTCCGCCGTCGATGACAACGGCGTCGAAGGCCGGATGCCGGCCGGCCGGTTCCGGCCCAGTGACTACATCGCCGCGGCGCTGCCCGAGGGTCTACAGGTGCGCGGGTGTCACGAGCCGCTCTGGCCGCCAAGCCCGTACGCGGGCGGGCCGTTCGTTCGCGCGTGGGCGGCCGGCGCGGCCGATGCGGCGTACGAGAACACTCCGGCCGCCATCATCTGGCATCTCGAGAAGGACGCACGCCCGCCGAGGGCGGTCCGGGGAGCACGGCAAGATGCAAAATAGATCCACAAGGGATCGTCTGTAACAGAACTATCTGCTACGGTCGCTTCTTGTTCCTCTTCGAACAGGAGACGGCCATGCCGCACACCCCACCTTCCCCCCAACCGGCCCGCACCGGCACGTCCCGGTCGCGTTGGCCGGCGCTCACCGTGCTGTCCGCCGCAGCGCTGATGACGGTCCTGGACGGCAGCATCGTGACCGTGGCCATGCCGGCCATCCAGCGAGATCTGGGCTTCTCGCCCGCCGGGCTCAGCTGGACCGTCAACGCGTACCTCATCGCCTTCGGCGGGCTACTACTCCTGGCCGGCCGACTCGGCGACCTCATCGGACGTAAAGCCATGTTCCTGGCGGGGAACGCGGTTTTCACCGCCGCTTCGCTGCTGGCCGGAGTGGCCACCGGGCCCGGCATGCTGATCGCCGCCCGGTTCCTGCAGGGCATCGGCAGCGCCATGGCCTCCGCGGTCGTGCTGGGCATCCTGGTGACGTTGTTCACCGAGGCCAAGGAGCGCGCGAAGGCGATCGGTGTCTTCAGCTTCACCGGCGCCGCCGGCGCCTCGATCGGCCAGGTTCTGGGCGGAGTCCTCACCGATGCGCTCAGCTGGCACTGGATCTTCTTCATCAACCTTCCCATCGGGCTCGCCACGATCGCGCTGGCGATCAGGGCACTGCCGGGCGAGCGCGGGGCCGGCCTCGCCGCCGGGGCCGACGTCATCGGTGCCGTGTTGGTGACCAGCGGACTGATGCTGGGCATCTACACCGTGGTCAAGATCGAGCAGTACGGCTGGCTCGCGGCACACACCCTCGGCCTCGGCGCGGTTTCGCTCGCTCTGCTCACCGCGTTCGTCGTCCGTCAGGCGACCGCCAGGACCCCACTGATGCCACTGCGGATCCTCCGCTCGCGCAACGTCTCGGGCGCCAACCTCGTCCAGATGCTGACGCTGTCGGCCATGTTCGCCTTCCAGATCATCGTCGCGCTCTACATGCAAAAGGTCCTCGGCTACGGCGCGCTCGACACCGGCCTGGCGATGCTTCCCGCGGCAGTGGCCATCGGCGGCGTGTCCCTGTTCGTCTCCGCCCGGCTCAACACCCGCTTCGGCGAACGCGCCGTACTGCTGGCGGGCCTGGCGCTCCTGCTCGGGGCGATGGGCTGGCTCACCCGCGTCCCGGTGAACGCGAACTACGTCACCGACCTGCTTCCGGTGATGCTGCTCATCACGGGTGGCGGGTTGGTGCTCCCGGCGCTGACCACGCTCGGTATGTCCGGCGCCAAGGCCGACGACGCGGGCCTCGCGTCCGGGCTGTTCAACACCACCCAGCAGATCGGCATGGCCGTCGGCGTCGCAGTGCTGTCCACGCTGGCCGCCTCGCGTACCGAAGGGCTGCTGTCCGCCGGCAAGGGCGAGGCGGCCGCGCTGACAGGCGGCTACCACCTGGCCTTCGGCGTCGCCGCCGCTCTGCTTGTGGCCGCCTTCACCGTCGCCCTCATCGTGCTACGGCAGCCCAAACCGAACACCATTGTCCAGGTCGCGCCCCCTGCCGAGGCGGCGGTCCAGCCTGAAGTCGCCTGATCACCACCACAACCGGCCCGACGACACGCAGCGCTGAGAGGATACTGATCCAGATTGACCGAGCCCACCACCACGAACGAGAACGAGCCCGGCTCCGGCCCCCGCCGCGTTCGGCGGCAACTCGCTCAGGAACCAGGCGAGGCCTCGTTCAGCACCCCGGTGAGCAGGAGATCTGTCAGTCTCCGGATGGCCGAAGACGCCCTCTCGGCCGGGAGAGCCCGGAAGGAGGTGATCGCCATCAGGGCGATGCGCGCGTCCTCGACCGACACCTGCCCGCGGACAGCGCCGTCATCTCGAGCACGCTTCACCAGCTGCGCGAACGCCTCAGCATGCGCGCGGCGCTGTTCAGCGAACGCTGCTCCCGCCGCGTGCGAACCGAGCAGTGCTTCGTTGAGGCCTCGATCACGCACCTGCCGTTCGCCGAAGCGGAGGATGGTGCCGCGCAGCGCACGCCTGGAATCTGGATCGGCGAGAGCGGCCCGCATCTCCTCTTCGCAACGTGTGACCTGCTCGGTGAGCACGGCTGAGATGAGATCCTGACGCGACGGGAAGTGCCGGTAGACCGTGGCGACACCCATGCCCGCGCGCCGGGCGATCTCACGCACTGGCAGGTCCAGGCCGTCCGAAGCAAAGGCGGCCCGCGCGACCTCCACGATGTGCTTCCGGTTGTGCTCGGCATCCGTCCGAGGTTTCCGAGTCAATGCGCCCCGCACACCTCTCACTTTTCGACGATCCGGAACACCCGTTCCTCTTCCGCTCCTACCGTAGTGCGCGGTCTTGTTGCCCAGGTCAGAGAGGTGATCGTGTTCGCAGTCCAGTTTGACCGGTTCGGTCCTCCCGAGGTGCTCTCCGTCGGCCCGTATCCCGAGCCGCACGCGGGTCGGGGTGAAGTGCGCGTCAGAGTCAGAGCCGCCGGAGTCTCGCCGGTCGATGTCGCGCTTCGCGCGGGCCGGTCTCCTTCTAGGGAGCGAGTCGCTTTGCCGCACATTCCCGGTGTCGACGCCGCAGGACGCCGCGGTCTCGCCGTGGCGGCCGCGCTCTTCGAAGAAGGACGGTTCCGCATTCCGTTGCAGGAGGTGTTCCCCATGGCACAGGCGGCGCGAGCTCACGCGTTCGCCGCACGAGGACCACGGCAGGGCAAGATCGTCCTGACCGTTCCGTTCCCCTAGAGACAGGAGCCTTCTTATGACCCCCGCAGAGGGCAGGCCATCACCCGTTCGCCAGCTTCGCCTGGTCATTGAGGCCGAGGACTATGAGGCCGCGCTCTCGTTCTACCGGGACGTGCTCGGACTCCCCGAACAGGCGGCGTACTCCAATGGGGAAGATGCCCGGGTCGCGATCCTGGACGCGGGCCGAGCGACCCTGGAGATCGTGAACGCGGCGCAGAAGGAGTTCATCGACGAGGTGGAGGTGGGCCGTCAAGTGGCGCCCAAGATTCGAGTCGCGTTCGAGGTCGATGACGCTCAGGCCGCCACGGACGGACTGGTGTCAGGTGGCGCCACGCAGGTCGCTCCACCCACCCTCACCCCATGGCGGTCCATTAACGCACGGCTCGACGCGCCGGCCGGGCTGCATATCACGGTGTTCCAGGAGACCCTCCGCTCCTCGCCCGCATCAACGTCTACCTCGCACGGTGGATCCGCAAGCGGTACAAGCGGCCGCGCTGCTGGGTGACGGGAGACCGTTACGCCCCGTGTCGCGATCGGCGGCGGCCTTGATGACATCGGTTGTACGCATCCCTACCGGGATGGTCCTGTGTCAGCGGGGAGGCGGGTTGAGCCCAGCAACGCCCACCTCACAGCAGGTGCGTACCGTCATGGCACCTTGAGTCCAGGCTGGCGCACTCCACCTGTGAGCGGTCCGTCACCCGGAAACCGGGGCGAACTTCTCGAGAAGATCCCGCATCTCAACAGTTGTGATCAAACATGCGATGGCAACGGCACTGGTGATCGGATCGATACTGGGCGGAACCGGCGTGGCCCACGCGGGCGCGACCGAGATCCCCAAGGGGTTCCTGCTGACCGAGGCGAAGGCGAGGAAGGGGGTCGATCCGGACTTCAAGGACGAGGAGTGGTGGACGGTCAGCGACAACCCGTCCCGCCGGCTCGAACTCAACCCTTGCCGCACCAAGGGAAAGCCCCGCGACAGCCGGGTCGCCATGCGTACCATCACGCACGGGACCAGCGCTCCCTCCTTCAGCAGCGAACAACTCGTGCTGTACGGGAACATCAAGTCGGCCAAGGCGGCCTTCGCCAAGCTGCAGGCTGACCTGAAGCGCTGCCCGCGTGCCACGTACTGGTACTTCGGCAAACCGTTGTCGGTCGGGGACCAGGCCATGTCCGTCGCAGGCTACTCCTACAAGAAACGGAAGATCGACAGGTCGATCTCCCCTGTGATGTGGGCGGTGGCGCGGCGGGGAAGCGCCTTGTTCTTCTACACCGACTTCGACGACCACGCCAACCGCCATGGCGTTGCCCTGAACGAGCGAGCACGGAGGAAGGTGCTCGCCGACCAGGCGAAGAACATGGCGAAGAAGGTGTGCGATCTGCCGGTTGGGTGCGGGTGAATCGCCCGCTCTGGGAAGAAGCCCAACCACCTGCAGCGACCAGCCGCCGCATGGCGATCGTAAGAGCTGCCGGGAGCGCAGGCGTGCCTGGAGCTGACGGAGAGACTTACGAGTTCCCCCGCGATTGAGATGGGGGTGTGAAGCGGGCGATGGTGTAGTGCCAGCCCGCCCGATCGCCGTCCTGACAAGATAGCGACATGGAACGTGTGCTTGGAATCGGTGGATACTTCATGCGGGCCGCCGACCCGGTGGCTCTGGGCGCGTGGTATCGCGATTGCCTAGGCTTGGACGCCGATGAGAACGGTCTGTGGCGTCAGGAAGCCGGGCTGACGGTGTTCGCGACGTTTGAGTCCGAGACCGACTACTTCGGGTCCCGTGCCCAGCAGGCTATGATCAACTTCCGGGTCCGCGACCTGGATGCGATGCTCGCACAACTGTGCGCCAAGGGAGCGCACGTGGCTGCAGAGACGCAGGACATGGAGGGTGTCGGTCGATTCGGCTGGGTCACCGATCCCGAGGGCAATCGGATCGAGCTGTGGCAGCCCGCCTGACCGTGTCTTCACGCAGGCGGTGACGTGCTGGTGGCCCACTAGATTGTCGAGGTGTGCACCTTGGTCAGGCCCGCGCGGGCGTATCTACCGAGGGTGGTGCTCGCGCCCGGCATCAACGACACCGTGGGCGGCAACACCATCGCCTGCGACAACAAGGGCACCGTCGGACGCCTCACCGAGAAGGGGAGCCGCACCTGACACCCTGTGCCGCCTTGGCCGGGCCCTCGTCGGCTCCGTGCCGGCTGTAGGCCGTGGCGCGTTACGTGTGGGACGCCTCCGGTGAGGGCGCCGCTCAGACGGAGATGACGACCTTGCCGGGGGCGTGGCCCTCCTCCAGGTAGCCGATTGCCCTGGGGATTTCTTCGAAGGTGTAGTGACGGTCGATGATCGGGATCACTCGTTTGTCGTTCAGGAATGCGCTCAACGTCTGCAGGTTCTGTTTGGGGCTGGGGCACTTGAGGGCGTCTGCCACCGATATCCGCTGGCCGACGAAGCGGGATACCGCCAGGGCGGAGAGCACATGGCCCATGGGTTGTATCCAGCGACCGGGCGGGCCGCCGACCACCACGTAGGCCCCCTTGGGGTGCAGGGTGCGGCGGGAGACGGAGACCGGTCGGCTTCCGGCGATGTCCAGGAACAGGTCGTAGCGCTGGGTCTCGCGGGTGAAGTCCTGGGTGGTGTAGTCGATGACCTTGGTCGCGCCAAGGGAGTGGACCAGGTCCACGTTCCGGCCGCTGCAGACGCCGGTGACCTCGGTGCCGAGGGCGCGGGCGAGTTGCACGGCGAACGTGCCGACCCCACCGGACGCGCCGTTGATGAGAACCCGCTGGCCGGGCAGGATATGACCGTCGTCGCGCAGGGCGAGGAGGGCGGTGTTGGCGGCCATGGGAACCGCGGCGGCCTCCTCGTACGAGAGGTTCTCCGGCTTCGGGGCGAGGTCGGATTCGCGGACGCAGACATATTCGGCGAAGCCGCCACCACTGATGACGGCGAAGACGTCGTCGCCGGGGCGGAATTCCGTGACGTTTCTGCCGACGGATTCGACCTGGCCGGAGATGTCGGCGCCCAGGATGGTGACCTTGGGGGTGCGGAGCGCGAGGCCGCCGGGCATCAGGCGGGCCAGGTACGGCTCGCCGCGCATGTTATGCCAGTCGTACGGATTGACGGAGCTGGCACGTACCCGGACCAGGACCTCGTCGTCGCGAGGAACGGGCACGGGGATTTCGGTAAGCGTCAGGACATCGGGTGGCCCGTACGAGCGTGAGACGAACGCCTTCATCGCCATCTCCTTATGCGAGTCAATGCGGGTGCGGAGGCAGCCAAAGGCTAAGAAACGCGGCCAGACCACCGAATCAGCCGAAAGTACGCCTGATCGCTGGACGATCGGCTGACCTGAATCGGGCCGTTCGTGTGATGAGCAGACGTGGGCGAAGAAGCCACGATCCCCTCATGACCGAAAGCAGTGTGAGGGGCACCAAGCCCCAGAAGGTACAGCCCGGCGGACGGGACGCCAAAGTCCCCGGATGGATGGGGCCCACCGGCCTGATCATTCTCAGCGTGATTCCGGTGGTCGCCGGTGCGCTGCGTTTGGGGGAATTGGCAGGTGGTGCGGCGGTCACCCCAGCTAACGCGCGATTCTTCGCTACACCGCTACCCGTGGTGTTACACATCATCGGAGCGTCGCTCTACGGCATTGTGGGCGCCTTCCAGTTCGCGAAGAGGTTCCGTCGCCGGAGGCCGGGCTGGCACCGCATGGCAGGACGGATTCTCGTTGTATGCGGACTTGTCGCCGCACTCTCCGGCCTGTGGATGACCGTGTTCTATCCTCGCCCGGATGGCGACGGCGATCTCCTCGCGGTGTTCCGGCTCGTGTTCGGCACGGCGATGGCGGCCTCCCTCGTGCTCGGCTTCACCGCCATCCGGCGGAGAGATTTCCGCCGGCACCACGACTGGATGATCCGCGCCTACGCGATCGGCATGGCCGCCGGCACCCAGGCGTTCACCCAGCTCCCCTGGATGCTCCTCGTCGGCCCCCTCGGCGAGATCCCCAGAGCCCTGCTCGTGGCCGCCGGATGGATCATCAACCTCGCCGTGGCCGAGTGGATCATCCGCAGACCCTAGTTCCTGACCCGATGGGTCTCGTACGCCCACATGGCGATTTCCACCCGGTTCCGGGCGCCGAGCTTGGCCATCAGGCTGGCGATATGGGTCTTGACGGTGCTGAGTGAGATGTGAAGTTCGTCAGCGATCTCACCGTTGGTACGCCCTCGGGCCACCGTGACGAGAATCTGCTCCTCACGCTCGGTGAGCGCCTCGATGGGACGGGCCGGCGGCGCGGCGGGCCCGGCGTGCGCGAAGGCGGTGAGCAGGCGGGCGGTGACGCTCGGAGCGATGAGGGCGTCACCGGCCGCCGCGGCGTGAACGGCCTGGGAGAGCAGCTCGGCGCCGGCGTTCTTCAGCAGGAACCCCCGGGCTCCCGCGCGCAGCGCCGCGTAGACGTACTCGTCGAGGTCGAAGGTGGTGATGACCACGACGGCGAGTGGGTCGTCGATGGTGGGCCCGGCGAGCATCCGGGTGGCCTCAATGCCGTTGAGCACGGGCATCCGGATGTCGAAAAGGCACACATCCGGCCGAAGCCGCCGGGCGAGTTCGACCGCTCGCCGCCCGTCGGCGGCCTCGCCGACCACCTCGATCCCCGGCTGCGCGTTGAGGATCATCACCAGTCCGGTACGGACGATCTCCTGGTCATCGGCGACCAGCACCCGGATGCTCACCTGACCACTCCGGTACGCGGCAGCACGGCGGTGACACTCCATCCCCGGTCGGGATTGGGGCCCGCCACACAGGTTCCCCCGAGGAGATCGGCCCGTTCGATCATGCCGGTGATTCCGTAACCGGGTGTCCCTGCGGGGCGAACGGGATCGCCGTCATCGCTCACGTACAGACGGACCGACGTGTCGTCGGCGCTGACCCGAACCAGGACGCGGGTGGCGTGCCGCGCGTGGCGCCGGGCGTTGGTGACCGACTCCTGGGCGAGGCGGTAGATCGCGGCATCGACGGAAGGGGAGAGGCCGACGGTGTCGCCCTCGATCTCCACCTGGACGGACGGGCCGGATTGTCCCGGGCTTTCGAGCTGGGAGAGATCGGCGATGCTCCGCCCAGGCGCCAGGTCCGCGGGCGCGTTCCGGCGGAGGACGTGAACCATGGCGCGCATCTCGGCGAGCGCTTGGGCCGCCTCGGCCTCGATCACATGCAACGCCTCGGTGGCGGCGTCCGGCCGCGACGCCGCCGTCGCCAACCCTGCCTGCGCCCGGATCGCCATCGCCGAGACGTGATGGGCGACGGTGTCATGCAGATCTCGGGCCAGTTGCTCACGTTCGAGCAGTTTGACCTGGTCAAGCTCCCGCGTCCGCGCCCTCGTCCGGTACCGGAACGCCGCTCCCACGGCGATCACCGAGAACACGACGGCGAAGGCGGCGGCGGTGTCGGCGGGACCGGGATAGTCCACAACCACGGAGAACGTGGCTTTGACGAGAATGATCGTCAACCCGATGATCGCCTCTCGCCCGGACCCCCACCGGAACAGCGCATAGGGCAGGAGAAGCAGATAAATCATGGTGTTGGACTCGGGTGAGTCGCCACCCGCCAGCACCTGGGCCACACCCGACACGCCGAACGCGATCGCGACCATCAGCAACGGCTGGGTGCGGCGCCACAACAAGGTGGGCACCAGCCCGACCGCGAGGCTCACCGAAATGACCCGTGAGGGCATGTCCGGCCGCACCACTCCTTCGAGCAGCGCGACCGGCAGCAACACCCCCACGAGCACCCAGTCTCGCCACACCCGCCGCGGTGCGTTGGGGGAACGGGGCTCGTACCACACGGAGCGAATAAGGCCGTGCACGAAATCATGGTACGAGAGCCCCCACCATCCACAATCAGCCCAAAGTACGAGACATTTCGCTCACCGGACTGGTAGTCGTCGCGAGCGCCTCGGCCGCCTCCTGACGGTTGTGCGCGAAGGCGCCCACCAGCTCGACGGCCATCGCGCGCACGTGCGCGTCGGGATCGCCGCGAAGAAGGCGCGTCGCGGGCGGCAGGACGGCCGCCTCGGACGGCCGGCACGCGTCCTGCTTACAGCGCTCGCAGGCCAACGCGTGCAACGCCGCCACCCGCACCTTCGGACTCTCGTCGTCCAGCATCGCGATCAGCCCAACGAGTGGTCTTGCCCCCGTTTGGTGGACACCTGATCTCTGAGGAACCCTGGTTCCCGGAAGAAGTTGCCCCGGTTTGGTGGACAGATCGGTGGTAACGCTACAACATCCGATCACACTACGACATCACGGACATCAACCCACACAACGCCCTCTCAATCGCTTGACTCCGGCTCGAAGCCCTCAGCATGATTGCCGAGATGATCACGGGGGTCATCGACAACTAACGGGCTCGTCATGGGAATTCAGGCAGGCGGCGGGGGCAAGCCGACCATGTTGAGACTGGCCCCATTATTCCTGCTCGTCACCACAGTGTTCGCTGGGCTAGGGATATGCGCCTTCTCCCTGGGCGATGCGGGAGTGCGCCATGCCGTGGAGACGGCTCCGCCGCGGGCCGTCGGCGTCACGGTCGCCGGGGTGATCAACGCAGGAAACTTCGCCACGCATGACCAGGTCGTGCGGGAGCAGACGGCCGTGGCGTTCGGCGGCGTGCCCATCGAAGTGACCACCTTGCTCCGCTCGGACGGCTACGCGATGCCGGGCCAGGAGAAGGTACGGTTCCGGCTGCCGGAGCGGCTCAGGTTCGACAGTTTCGACGGGTTCCAACGGCATGCCAGGCTGATCTCGGGTTCGTGGCCGCGGTCGCGTACCGAGCCGGTCGAGGCAGCGATCTCAGAGGCCGCCGCCTCGTTCAGCAGCCTTGAGGTCGGGAAGGTGTTCACCACGATCGGCCGCATCGACGCCAAACCGGTACAGGTCAAGATCACCGGAGTTTTCGTGCCGAACGACCCGCTCGGCCCGCGCTGGGCCGGCGACCTGATGTTCGGTCGTGGCGTCGAGCGGAACGGCTACACGACCTACGGCCCACTCATGGTGGATCAGGCCACCTTCCTCGACCACTTCGCGACGACGGTCAACGCCACCTGGACCGTCATGCCGGACCTGCGCGGTATGTCGGTCGAGCGGATGCGCGAGGCGGTCGCCCGGCTGGGGGACCTGCGGGAGCGATTCAAGGCGAACGGGTGCCCGGAATGCACGCCTCTCAGCGCCCTGCCCGCCACGCTGGCGCGGCTGGAGGCCGCTTCGTCGGCGGCCCGCTGGACGGTCCTGGGCCTGGCGGCGGTCCTGGCCCTGACGCTGCTGCTCATACCTCGGCCCAAGGGGACGGGCTGGTCGCCGGGCACGGCGGCGGTGGTCGCAGGCTGCGTGATCGCGGCATCCTTCGCGGCCCGCCTACTGCTCTCCCTGGCAGGCGCGGTTCCGTGGTGGCCGACCTCGGGACTGAGGCCGCCCGCCGCCCTCGACGCGGGGGTGCTCCTGGCGGCGATCTCTATGGCGCTGCTCGCGGCCGTATTGCTACTCGTCGAGGTACCGAGGCCGGGCATCCGGGTGCTCTCCGTGGCGATCGCCGCCGCAGTGGCCGTGGCCGCGCTCTGCGGCGCCACTACCTGGCGTACGTCGCGGGCGGATCAGGCCGGCGCCGACCTACGGCTGACCGGCCCTCCGGCAGGAGGCACGCCGGACGTCCTCGGCCGCGGCACCGCCTTCGCCGCTCTTCCGGGCGTCACCGCGGCCGTACCCGGCCACCGCGATCGGATCGAGGTCGATCTCCGCTACAGCACCCTGCTCGGCATCGACGCCACCCGCCTCCCTGAGGTATTCCGCCTGCGACCCGATCTGTCGGGCCGGACGGTTACGCAGATGGCGGCCGCGATGGCCGCCGGTCGGCCGAGGATCGGTGCCATGCCGCTTCCCGGCGCCCCGCATACACTCACCGTCGAGGTGGAGGCGCCCGCCGACCCTCCGCAGCTGCGTGTGGTGATCTCCGACGCCCTCGGCGTCTGGCACGACATCCCGGTCGCACCGCTGCGACCCGGCGTCACGAAGGTGGATGTGGACCTCGCCGGCCTGGCCGGCCGGGACGGGAAGATCGCCTACCCGCTTTCCATCCGCGGTTTCCTGGGGGACTCGATCGACGACTCCCCCCATGTACTGACCGTGACCGCCCTGCGCGCCGACGGCCGAGAGGTGACCCTGCCGGTGGATCAGCGCTGGTCGGAACATGCCGAGAGCGGCGCGGGGCTGTTCTCGCTCAAGGTAAAGGCCGCTGCGACCGTCGTGCGGCCCGTACCAGTGGGCACTGCCGCTGACCGGCCGCTGCCCATCGTCCTCACGGCCGAGTTGGCCGCATCCGCGAAGCTCACCACGGGCCGGACCGGCTCTATCTCGCTGGGCCGTCAGCGGGTCCAGGTCGAGCTCGTCGGGATCGTCGAGCGCATGCCCGGCATCCCCCTCGACGACGCCGGCGCCCTCGTGGACCTGCCGTCCTTGCAGGCGTGGAACCTGGCCGCGGCACGCCCGCCGCTTCCCGCCACCGACTGGTGGCTCGCCGCCGACGGAAACCGGGTCCGCGCGGCGGTGGCCGCATCTGGCTGGGATGTCACGCTGATCGAACCGCTCGGCTTGGAGGCTCCGCCGCCTGGCCTGCTGCCCGAAGCGCTCGGCCTGGCACTGGTGACGGCCCTCGGCCTCCTGCTCGCCTCCGCCGCCACGGGCCGTCGGCGGGCCTTGTGGCGCACCGCTGCCGGCATGGTGCTGGGGCTGGGGCTCGGACTGGGGCTCTGCTACGCCACCGTGCCTTGGGCCGTACGCGCCTGGCAGGGCGGGACCGCCACACCGGACGTCGTGCTGGAGCTGCCATGGCCCGCGGTCGTCGCGCTGCCGGTGCTCTTCGCGGCTGTCATCGGCGTCGTGCAATTGATCGGCGAACGCGACACCTTCATCGCCAGCCCAGCCACCTCAGGAACGGCTCTGGATGATCGGGGCGTTCACGAGCATTGACCTGCGAAGCGTGGGCCCAGAGATCGCCGGCCGAGACGGCTGGCCAGGGCATGCTCTCATGCTCTGGCCACCCCGTCCGAAGAGCTCAACGGGGACGGGGGTTGAGCCCAGCAACGCCCCACCGCACAGCAAGTGCATAGCGTCTCCGCCAGGTTAAGTCCTGGTGACCGCTTCCTTATCAGGACCATCCGAGTCGTGATCAGAGGATTGCGGGCCGGCCCTAACCAGTGCTGGCTGGGTGTGGACGTGAGCCCTTGTGTGCCTCTATTGCAACTGAACATTGCGGTGCCACCCTCGATCGTCATCTCCCCATCGGTACAACCCAAACAATCAGTGGGCAGTGGAACAGGCAGCCCAGGAAGCGGCTGTAGAGGTTGCGGAGGCGGCGGCGTGGCGGTCGCCGTGGTGTTTGCGCCGGTCGTAGTGGGCGCGGGCGCCGGCGCGATCGCAACCTGTATGGGTGTGACGGCGACCCATAGCTCGGCCACAGCGACGGAAGACCGGCGGGCCTCCGCCTCAGCCATCTGCCGGACTCCAACTCCGCACGGGCGATCCTCCCGGAGCCGAGACCTCCGCCGGAGGCTCGTAGTCTGGAAGGGTGCGTCTCGTGCGTGGTTTCGTCGCCGTGGTCTTGGTCGTAGTCGCCGTAGTAGCGGATCCGGGGCAGTTCCTAGCAGCAGCGCTGGGCAGGCGGGGAAAGCGTGGCCGGCACGCGGGAAGAGACGGGGCCAATCCGGGGAGCATCGATGGGACGCATGAGTGAGCAACGCTCGTCGGCAGCGGAGCCCGACAGCGGGCCGGGAGGGATCTATGCGCGGCTGGAGGAGTTGGGGCACCGGCTGGATCACTTCGTGGAAGAGATCAAGTCGCGTATGCCGCTGCGGGATGAGATGCGGGCGCTGAAGCTCGCGCCCGGTATTCCGGTGTTCCACCTGGTGAGGACTGCGTACACGACGGACGGCACAGCGGTCGAGGTCTGCGACACGGTGATGGCGGATGGGGCATGACAGCGACCGGGCCGCGCTGATCTACCAGCACGCCACGCGCGGCGCTGACCAGAAGATCGCGGATGCCCCGAGCGCGCGTGTGGAAGCGGAGCGAAACGACGACGATGACGGCTTGGCCGGCGCATTGGCCCCGGCGGGCTAATGGCACGTTAATGGCACGAACGCCGCTCTCCCTGACGTGGGAAGCGGCGTTTTGGCTGGTGGAGCCTAGGAGATTCGAACTCCTGACATCCTGCTTGCAAAGACGTACGCTGATCTTGCCCTACCTGCGGAGACGCAGCTCACAGCGATGATGGCAGTCCCCTCGACTCCCCGCTGTTCCCCCTTGTTCCCCGCCCCATCGGGCACGCGACGGGCACGGCGGTCCCCTCATCAAGGACAGTCTCCGGCATTGCGCCGCCCCTCCCCGCAGAGGTATGGCTTGGTCCGCCAAACCGCAGGCGATCGGGCACCACGTCGGGAGGCTGAATAGCACCGGAGACCGTCCTCACTCCTGCGGAACTGAGGAGCCAGTCGACTCGGAAAGCTGCGGATTAAAAGCTCGGACGATCATGGTTCCAGACAGTTCAATGCAGGTCAGGGGACATGCGCCGTCCATCCTGAACTGCTCTGGACCACCCTGAACTGCAACCCAAAGTGCAACCTAGCCCCCTCCGAGCGGGGGCGCGTTCCTGTTGTACGGCTACCGCTCGGTGTCCTCGGCCGCCGTGGCAGCCTGCAGCAGAGGCTCAACGCGCCAGCGGTGCGGCTCCAGGGTGGACAGCGTCTCCTCGAGGAGCTGGGGCGGCGAGAGATCGGGCAGAGTACGCGTTCGCAGGTCGGGCAGATCGAAAGGTGCTCGGCCGTGCTGCGCGATCAACTCGGCCACCGATCGGGGATACAGCGTGATCGACGCGGCGCGATTCAGCGGGATCTGCTCGATGAGGTAGCTGCCGCGCGCCGGATCGGCGAACTCGGGCCCGGTGCGCCGGGCCGGATCCCAGTCCTGGATGCGGGCGAGGAAGAAGTACTGTTGCTCGCCGTCGATGACGTCGATGTGCACTAGGGAGTGAACCTCGGCCTGGCCGCCGAGTTCCTCGGCGATCTCTCGGGCGAGTGCGGCCTCCAAGGTGGCATCGCCGGGCTCGACGCCACCGCCGGGCAGCACCCAGTAGTCCTCCACGCCTGGCCGGACGCGCTTGATGGTCAGCAGCTCGCCATCTGGTGGGACAAGGATGGCTCGTACGCGGTCGCTCATGGCAGGCCTCTGTCGGGTGGGATGTCATCGGATGCGCCGTCGGCGGCGTACATCCGGTGCGCTTTGCGCTTGGCCGGGCCGTCAGCGTCGGCCAGGGCCGCGCTCTGTTCCAACACGGCGCAGTGGAGCGTAAGCGGGGCCACAAGACGGATCGAGTAGCCAGGGCCGCGGCGCACCGCTGGGCATATCCGCCCTGGTCGGGTGTAGTTATCCCTACCGCGTGTTGGCCTGCTGGCATGATCACCTCGGCGAAGCCGGACATATAGCTTCATAACGTCACAAACAACCGATGAAGGGCTTCACCCGTGTCTGGCACCACCTCCTTCCGCCGTATCGTCTCCCGCTTCGCCGTCGTCGCACTGGCCGGCGCGGCCTGCCTCGCGGTCACCGCCGGGAGCGCCGGAGCGATCATCAACGGCTCCAAGCCCACCGAGTCTTACCCCTTCATGGCGACCATCCCGACCACGGCCCCGCTCATGGGCCTGACGGACGGCAACTGCGGCGCGGCCCTGATCAACCCGCAGTGGGTCGTGACCGCCGCGCACTGCCTCGACATGGAGATCGGCTCGATTCCAAAGGGCACGGTCCGCATCGGCAGCGACCACCGCAAGTCCGGCGGAACCGTCCGCAAGATCGCGCAGGCATTCCTGCACCCGGACTACGCCCAGAACTCACCCAACAAGAACGACATCGCGCTGGTCCGCCTGGACCGCCCGGTCAGCGTCAAGCCCATCAAGATCGCCGACCAGGCGGGCAAGCCCGGCACGCCCACTCGGATCCTCGGCTTCGGCATCACCAAGTTCAGCACCAACCCGGCCGACTGGAAGATGGCCAAGAAGCTGCGCCAGCTCGACACCCGCCGCGGAGCGGTCTCCGAGTGCGGCCCCGGCTACGCCGACGACACCCGCCTTTGCACGGTCAGCCAGAAGCCCAAGGCCATGGCCTGCAACGGCGACTCCGGCGGCCCCCAGATCCAGCGCGGCCGCGGCGGCCGCTGGGAACTCATCGGCGTCACCTCCGGCCCCGGCGCCAAGAGCCCCTCATGCGAACAGGGCCCCGGCCTCTACACCAACGTGCCCGCCTACAGCGACTGGATCAACAAGACCATCCGCGCGAACAGCTGAGCCGCAGCACAGCAGGCCCGGTGACGGACCGGGCCTGCCTGCGAGGACGCAGATCCCGGCTTGGAGGGCGGCGATCGATGGCGCCGGTCTGCCCCGGCTCGCCCGCGACTGGCCGCAGACGTCCACACGCGCGCCCACTACCGGGCGTGGAGGGTGGCCTTCCGGTGGAGCTCGGCGGTCAAGTCCTCGCGGCGCCGGTGAATGACGGAACGGCCTAGCGATGGAAGCGAGGTCTCGGGGAGGGGGATACTGGCATTCTTAAGCAGTTCCCGGGCCCGGGCATGCGGATCGGGCTTGCCTGGATCAGGGGCGGCGGTGAGGATGCCCCAGTAGTTCCGCCACAGCGTGCCCAGCACTGGCACCGGCCCCCGCCCCGGGGAACGCAGCAGTCCGAGCCGCCCCGCGGCAACCTCCCTTCCGAGATCCGGATCCGCGGTGAGCAGGTAGTGCTGAGCCTCGTTGAGCCAGACCACGGTGTACGGGCCAACCGCCTGCAGGCTGGCCAAGGCCGCCTCAGGGGCCACCTCTACCGGCGTCAGGGGCACTGACGCCGTCCCGTGGCCGAACACGGGCTGGCGCCGGCAGACCAGTGAGCAGGCCTGGGCGACTACGGCGCCGTGCAGATCTAGGCGGCGTTCTCAGTGAACGGCCGGATCGTGTTACGAGCCCTGAGCGTCAGCAGTTTTCTGACTGATCCGGCGGGCGGCCTCGACAACTGCTGAGCGGTGCAGGGCCAGTCGCTCTGGCGGCCAGGACTGGCTGACCTGTCCGGGATCGACGTCCTCGGCGGCCCAGAACCACGCCTGGGCCAGGGCGAGGACCATGGTCAGGAGATCGTCCGGCTGTATCTCCGGGGAGAGATCGCCACGCTGCTGCGCGTCGGCCACTTCCGCGACTTTGCGCCGGAAGGTGTCCGGTTCGAGTCCGGTGGCGGAGGGGCGTTCCAGTAGTCTCCACAGTCGCAGGCGCATCAGGTCCGGCCGGGCGACGAGGTGGTCGAAGATCGCGCCGGCGTATCCGGGCAGGTCCTCGACGTCGAACGGGACCGACTCGGCGCCCTCTGTCATCGCCCGGTGCAGCACCTCGTCGAACAGCTGCTCCTTGTTGCCGAAGTAGACGTAGATCAGCCGCTTGTTCGCACCTGCCGCCTCGGCGATCCGGTCCACTCGGGCGCCTGCGATGCCGTAGGTGGCGAATTCAGTGAAGGCGGCGTCGAGCAGCCTGGCCTTGGTGGCGCTGGAGTTCCGTGGCATGTCCGCCACCGTAGCAAGTAACTATCTAGTTATTGACACCCGCAGGCAGTCGCTCTACCGTATATATCTATCTAGTTAGATACCTATCGGGGGAACCTCTATGGAACACCGCGCACTGGGCCGCCAGGGGCTGACCGTCAGCGTGCAGGGTCTCGGCTGCATGGGCATGAGCGTCTTCTACGGCGCCACCGACGAGACCGAGTCGCTGGCCACCATCGACCGCGCCCTGGAGCTGGGCATCACCCTGCTGGACACCGCCGAGAGCTACGGCCCCTTCGTCAACGAGCAGCTCCTTGGCCAGGCGCTGGCAGGGCGCCGGGATGCCGCCGTCCTTGCTACCAAGACCGGCGTGGAGATCACCGACGACGGCCGGCTACTCGACCTGAACGGCCGGCCCGAGTACGTGCGCCGGGCACTCGAACGTTCGCTGCGGCACTTGGGCACCGACCACGTCGACCTGTACTACCTGCACCGCATCGACCCCAAGGTGCCGATCGAGGAGACCGTCGGCGCGCTGGCCGAGCTGGTTGCCGAGGGCAAGGTACGCCACATCGGCGTGTGCGAGGCGTCCGCCCAGACGATCCGGCGTGCCCACGCCGTGCACCCGCTCACCGCTGTCCAGACCGAGTACTCGCTCTTCGAACGCGACATCGAACACAACGGCGTGCTCGACACCCTGCGGGAACTGCAGATCGGACTGGTCGCCTACTCTCCGCTGGGGCGCGGCTTCCTCTCTGGCGCCATCACCAGCCCCGACGACTTCGCCGAGGACGACTGGCGCCGGACGGACCCCCGCTTCCAGAGCGAGAACTTCGACCGCAACCTCGACGTCGTCCGCGAGGTGCGCCGCATCGCCTCCGCCAAGGACGTCACGCCCTCCCAGCTGGCCCTCGCCTGGGTCCAGCACCAGGGCGCGGTCGCCATCCCGGGCACCAAGCGGCGCCGCTACCTGGAGGAGAACATCGCTGCGACCGAGGTGACCCTCTCCGCCGAGGACCTCGCCGCGATCGAGGCGGTCGCCCCGCACGGCGTGGTCACCGGCGACCGCTACGCACCCGAGTTCATGGGCACGCTCAACGGCTGAGGCCCGACCAGCGCCCCACTCCACTCCTCGCAGGGCGGCAACACCCTCGCAACACAGAATCCCACACGTCTCGAAAGGCCCCCATGCCCCAGCCGGGCACTCGGTCCCGTATTGCCATCGGGGATACGTCGATCACTTTTCTCCCCGATGGGTTCGGGGCCCACAACCCGGATGTCCTGTTCCCTGGTGCGGACTGGACGACGCGCCCCGGCTACCTGGAGGTCGGGCAGCTCAAGACGGCCTCGTCTCCGATGCGCTGCCCGCTGGGGAACTGCGTGACCTCATGCTCGTGCTTTCCCTGAGCAACACTCCGCTCACGCCCGCCGTGGGCGCCAGCATTGACCGTGAGCGCCGGCGCGCCACCGTCGTCGCGACCGCCACCGCGGTGTTGCGGACCTGAACCTTTCACCCTCTACCTGGAGTCTGCCCGTGAAAGTCGTCATCTTCGGCGCGTCCGGCATGATCGGACAGGGCGTACTGCGCGCCTGTCTCCTCGACCCGGCCGTCACGCGTGTGCTGGTGGTGGTCCGCAGCCCGCTTGGCATCAGCCATCCCAAGCTGCGGGAAGTCATCCACCAGGACTTCACCGACCTGTCCGCCATCTCCGGGCAGCTGGCCGGTCTCGATGCCTGCTTCTGGCGTACCGGGTGCTCTACGCCCTCACCTCCTGGCTCTACCCCTGCTGCACCGCCTCGCTCCCCGTCACACCACAACCACCGAACACATCGGTCGCACCATGCTCGCCATCACCCGGCCCGGAGCGGTCGAGCAGCGGATCCTGTACAGCCCGGAAATCAACCGGCTGGGCGGCGGGAGCGGGGATGCCGCGACGAAGACAGGGTGATCGACCGCCGCTTCACTGGTGCCGTAAACCCACGATCCGGCGGATCTTGCTGCCGAACGCTCCAGTGACTCCGGCTCCTCGATCCTCACGTCTACGGAGACGCTGACGCTGCCCCCGCGAGACGCCTGGGGCGCCGCGAGTTCCGCGATCAACGGCTCGCGCCCGGGGCGTTCACGTGATCCACGGGTGGGTGTGGCGGCGCGGCCACACCCTTCCCGATGTCTTGCCATCGCGCCGACGCGACTGATGTATACATCCGTCAAATAGTTACCCGAGGGAGAACGACATGGCTTCCCATTCCGCTATCTCACCCCAGGAGGCCGCCGACCGGCTGGCCATCCGTGAACTGATCGACGCCTATGCCCACTGTGCGGACCGCCGCGACGCGAAGGGTCAGATGGCGCTCTTCACTGCCGACACCCGGTTCCTCGTGTTCATGGATGCCACGGCTGCCGAGCCGACTCAGGAGCTGCACGGCCGCGACTCGCTGGCTCCGGTCTTCGACAATCTGAACACTTACGAGACCACCACTCACTTCAACGGGCAGAGCACGGTTTCGCTGGACGGAGACCGGGCAACGGCTGAGAGCTATTGCCTGGCGCATCACCTGTCGGTGAGTGAGGACGGACAGCGTACGCTGATGATCGCCTCTATCCGCTATCTCGACGAACTTGTCAAGCAGGACATCGGGTGGCTGTTCGCCGAACGCAGACTGATGGTCGACTGGACCGAGACGCGACCCTCCGTCGCCTGACTCAGTCGAGCTTCTTCACCACGGCTTCGAACTGACCAGAGCATGCAGGGATCGGCCGTCGAGCTGGTCGAGGACACGCTCACGGGCACTCGTCAGATGAACGGAGTACGCAGCCTGGAGGCGTTTCAGCCCTTCCGGAGTCAGCGAGGCCACATTGCCGCGGCCGTCGCCTTCGTAACGCCGCTTGATCACCTGCCTGCGAGCCTGAAGCGTGTCGACGACCCGGGTGATGCGACTGGCTGACAGGGCGCTGGCCGCGGCGAGACCGCGCTAAGTGCTGGCAACGTCCGGCGGGACTTCCGGAAGATCCTCGAAGACGCCGGGCTGGTCGACACGGAATGGACACCCAGGGAGATGCGCCACAGCTTCGTGTCACTGCTCTCGGACTCGGGCGTTCCCATCGAGCACATCTCTCGCCTGGTCGGCCACGCCAACACCGTGGTCACCGAGACGGTCTACCGTCTCCAGATCCGGCCCGTCATGCAGGAAGGCGCGACGGCGATGGACGGTCTCTTCGGAGGTGGGTGAAAGGCTTAGTCACTCAGTTAGTCCCTGATATCCCTGCGGGGATGCCCGTCCGGGCTGAAAATCGGGGTGGTTGCCCGCCGACGTCGAGTGTCTTTGGTCCGTTGAGGCCGTCAGTTAGTCGGACGCCGGGAGCCGCGCCATGGGCCCTTCACTGTGCTTCGAGCACGCGGATTAGCTTCGCA
This sequence comes from Sphaerisporangium viridialbum, assembly GCF_049674955.1. Classification (GTDB taxonomy): domain Bacteria; phylum Actinomycetota; class Actinomycetes; order Streptosporangiales; family Streptosporangiaceae; genus Sphaerisporangium; species Sphaerisporangium viridialbum. The sequence goes on from NZ_CP187232.1 coordinate 9,961,461, forward strand.
TTCTCCCTTGCGGCTCTTGCGGGCAGCACGTGCAGGGTGCCCGCAACAGGCGGCAGGGAGGTTCGCATGCTGGAGGAGACCAGGGACACCGAGGAGATCATCGAACGGATCGCGGCGCTGGACATCGGTAAGGCCGAACTAGTCTGCTGCACCCGCGTCCCGAGCGAAGACCGGCCCGGTAAGCGGCTGCAGGAGGTGAGCACCCACTCGACGATGACCCGTTCGGTTTTGTCGATGGCCGATCATCTGCGCTGCCTGGGCGTCACCAGGGTGGTGATGGAAGCGACCAGTGATTACTGGAAGCCGATCTTCTACATTCTCGAAGGAGCCGGGTTCGAAACCTGGCTGGTCAACGCGCGTGACGTCAAACACCTGCCGGGCCGCCCCAAGACCGACCGGCTGGACGCGGTCTGGCTGTGCAAGGTCGCCGAACGGCAGATGATCCGCCCCAGCTTCGTCCCTCCGCCACAGATCCGGCATCTACGAGATCTCACCCGCTACCGCTGCGATCTGATCGGCGCGCGGACAGCCGAAAAGCAGCGCGTGGAAAAGCTACTGGAAGACGCCCAGATCAAGCTGTCCGTGGTGGCCTCCGACATCTTCGGCACATCCGGCCGCGACATGCTGGCCGCGTTGCTGGCCGGGGAACGCAATCCCAAAGTGCTCGCCCAGCTGGCCCGTACCAGAATGCGAACCAAGATCAGCATGTTGGAGGAGGCGTTCACCGGCCACTTCACCGACCATCACGCCTTCCTCCTCGCAAAGATGGTGACCCGCGTAGACGCCATCAGCGCCGACATCGCCGAGGTCGACGCCAGAATCGACGGCCTCGCCGCCCCCTTCGCCACAGCGGTGGACCGCCTGGATGAGACCCCTGGCATCGGCCGCATCGCCGCCCACGTGATCATTGCCGAGATCGGACTGGACATGAGCCGCTTCCCCACCGCCGGCCATCTGGCCTCCAGGGCGCGCCTGGCCCCCAAGGTCAAGGAATCAGCCGGTAAGAAGAAGGGCTCAAGCTCCACCGGTCACGGCAACCGCTACCTGGCCAGGATTCTGGGCGAGGCGGCCGTTGGCGCCAGCAAGACCCCGACCTTCCTCGGGGAACGCTACCGACGCATCGCTCGACGCCGCGGCAAGCAACGAGCCGTCGTCGCGGTCGGCCGTTCCATCCTCACCATCGTCTGGCATCTTCTCTGCGATCCCAACGCCCACTTCATCGACCTGGGTCCCGACTTCTACGACAACCGCATCGGCCCCGAACGCAAGAAACGCAACCACGTCCGCCAACTCGAAGCCCTCGGCTACCGCGTAACACTCCAGCCCGCGGCTTGATCAACCAATCTCACGACCCAGACGGGCCACTCCGTCCAAGGTCCGCTGCCGCCTGCCCAACTACTGTCCGATTTCGGATTAGCGCACTGATCGCGTTCCCCGCGCCTCCCCGCTGTTCCCCTTGTTCCCCGCTCCGTCGGGCACGCGACGGGCACAGCGGTCCCCTCGTCAGGGACAGTCTCCGGCATTGCGCCGCCCCTCCTCGCAGAGGTGCGGCTTGGTCCGCCAGGCCGTAGGCGATGGGGCACCACGTCGGGAGGCTGGATAGCACCGGAGACCGTCCTCACGCCTGCGTACCACGGAGCCGGCAACTCGAAACCTGCGGATTAAAGCTCGGACGATCATGGTTTCAGACAGTTCAATGCAGATCAGCGGGTATACACGGTCTGATCTGAACGGCTCTGGATCACCCTGAACTGCAACCCAAACTGCAACCCCCGATGTCCTGAAGTCCTGACCCAGGGCTGTCACTCGTCATTTGTGCGGTAGGGCCTCGGGCGTGGGAGAACCACGATAAGCAGAGTTGCGAGGGGCCCGATAAAGAGAGAAAGCAACCACCATCCGAAGCCCGAACGCCACTTGCCCTGTGCCAAACCAGCGTTGACCAGGGCGAGAGTGAAATAGAGAGCACCCGCAAGATCATTGTTGCTCACCGTATTAAGCATGTCGGGGATTCTGTCATATAGGCCCATTTCGCTTGGCCCCTGACGTGAGCCCCTCTGTACAGCAAGGGCCGTCATGCGCGGCCGTGCTCGATGGGCCGGGACTGAGGCACGAAGCCCCGGCCCTCCGATCGCCCGTAACCCCGTGTGGTGGTCGGCCACAGCGCGATCGTCGACCTGTACCGGTGTGATGGCCCGGCCCATAACTCGGCCACAGCGGCGGGAGACGGTCGGAGATTAATCCGTCGACGTCGGTTCTGCACCGTCATAGGCTGCATGTGCCGTCGCAGGCAAAGGCGAATGGGAAAGTTCATATCAGCTTGCTGACTCCCTTCACTGGGATGAGCCGGTTCGAGTCCGGTAGCCTGCGGCGGCTTCTGCATGGCTGGGCGTAAGGTGCCCCTCGATGAGGGCGCGGTCGGCGGCGGCGCGTCCCTGGTCGGTGGGTGAGGCTTGGTGCGGCGGGCGCTGTGTACGGCGGGCGGCCCTGAGTCCCGCCGCCGTTCGGGACCGGCCCCCACGCCGCACGCCCGGACGGCGGGCGGCGGACCGTGCGACGGCGCTCAGCGCCGCCGCCTTAATCACCTACAGGCACAGTTCGGCAATGATCGCGATGCGGCTTGTGTCCTGTCCCGGGACATGCTTGACACATCAGTCCCAGGACATTTTGACGGGTGCCGGTGTCGGCCGATCTTTCGTGCGTCGTTTGCGGGGGGCGCGCGTCGGGAGGCCGGGATTGGCCCTGGCCAATTTGTCGGTTATCGAGCAGCGTTATCGGGCGGTCCTCGCCGGCGCGAGTGTGAGCGAGACTGCCGCCCAAGGTGGGACATCAACGGTGTTGTGGAGGTAGTCACCAACGCCTGTGTCCGAGCGCTATGACACTGTCCGCGGTCCAGGCCGGATGGCGGTGCTGCATCTTCGGCACGGTCCGTTCAGCATGGGTCGCGGCAGCTTGCAGACCCATGGGTATCACCCGAGGGTGAACTGGCCGAGGCAGTGGCTAAGTTAGCATGTTAAGTTACTGCGCATGGAACGCAATCTAAGTCTCAACCTGCACGTGCTTACCGCCCGGCTAGACCGGGCGGCCGACCGGATCCTGCGGGCGGAGCACAACGTCTCCTACAGCCGTTTCGTGGCGCTGACCCTGGTGGGAGAGCTGGGGGCCTCGACGCAACGGACCCTTGCCGAATACCTCGGTGTGACCGAGCCGTCGGTAAGCCGCATGACCGCCGTCCTCGCCGCCGACGGGCTTCTTGACGTCCAGCCTGACCCGGCCGGGGGGCACCGCCGGCGACTGAGCCTCACCGATGAGGGAAAGCAGCTGGTGGCCTCGGTCCAGCAGGGGTTCGAATACCGGCTGGCCGCACTCGTCGCACACAGCGGCGTGCCGTACGCCGAGTACGCCGAGCACACCGCGCGGCTGCTGGCGACGTTCGAGCGGCTGGAGCAGGAGGCTGCCAAGTGAGCCAGAACATCCAGACCCCGCCGTTACGCCAGCACACGGTTTTCTCGGCCGATGGTACGGCGATCAGCTATCAGACGATGGGCGCCGGACCGGGTCTCATCGTGCTCGGCGGCACGCTGAAAACCTTGGAGGACTACCTGCCGCTTGCCTCCACGCTGGCCCGCTCCTTCACGGTGCACATCGTCGACCGGCGAGGACGCGGCGCCAGCGGCCCTCAGGGACCCCAGTACTCGCTGCAGAAGGAAGTGGAAGACCTCCACGCCGTCCAGGCAGAGACCGGGGCACGGCTGGCGTTCGGACACAGCTACGGCGGGCTCGTCATCCTTGAGACCGCACGCTCGTTCCACCCGTTCGATCGCATCGCGGTCTTTGAGCCCGGAATGCCCTATGCCCCTGTGCCCACCGGCTGGATGGCCCCGTTCCGGGAGCGGCTGGCCGCCGGCGACCACTACGGCGCGTTCATCCACTTCATCCAGGGTTCGGGCGGTGCGCCAGCCTTCATGACCAAACTGCCGCACTGGTATCTGCGCATGGCGTTTCGTGTGGGATTCCGCGGGCCGACCTGGCAGCGAATGCGGCCCCTTCTGGGGGCCTGTCTGGCCGAGCACGAGCAGCTCGCAGCCCAACAGGGCCGGCTCCCCGAGTTCGCGGACGTCACCGCCCCGGTGCTGCTCCTGGTGGGCGGCCGCTCGTCGCGCGAGCACCAGGAGGGGTTCGCCGCGCACCGCGATACCCTTCCCCACGCCACACTCGAAACCATGGACGGCCTCAACCATTTGAGCCCATCGGAACGGAAATCAGGCCCGGTTGTGGCCGAGCGGGCTCTGGCGTTCTTCCTGTGATGGTTCAGCCAAGCGGTCTCGTGATTGTTCCGGAGCCGGCGTTGCCCCCGACGACACCCCTGGTCCGTCGCACCACACTCAACCTGTCCGCCGTAACAGAGCGGCCCGCCCCGCAAGACCGATCATGTTTCCTAGGGTGCCCCGTCAAGCATGTGGTGTGGCAGAACTGTCAATCGTCTCGTGGGACTAGACATCGCGATGCGGCTTGACCGAGGTCGCGCGCTTGCCGGTTTAGAGCAGGTGGGTGCCGTCGTGGTGGCGGATGGTCGGCGTGTGGTCGTGTTGCATGGCGTCCAGGACGCGGACGGCGAATGCTTCGGATGCCAGTATGCGGACCTCGTCGGCGGTGACCCAGCGGAAGGAACGGGTTTCGTCGGTTTCGGTGAGGTGGCCGCCGATGACCTTGCAGCGGAAGACCAGGGCGACGATGCCGCGGGGCATGTTCTTGTAGACCCCCGTGAGGGTGACGGGCTCGAGTCGGACGAGATACGCCTTCGGCCCATGTCGCCAGAGACCAGCTCAAGAGGGCATCGGGCACGCAACGGATACGGAAGCGAAAAAGGGCCGATTAAAGCGAGAACCCAGGCAGGGAGAAGCATCCCTGACCTGGGTTTTCTTGTCTGTGGAGCCTAGGAGATTCGAACTCCTGACATCCTGCTTGCAAACGGGAGCCAGTCACGACGTAGAGAGCTCCTCGCCCTGCTCGGGTGTGCGATGGCGGACGTCAGTGTGAGGTGTTGTGCGGCCCTGTTGCTGTATTTCGCTGCTGTAGTGCGCCACGAGGCGCTGCGTGACCGAGTGGAGGTGAAAAGAGGACTCCGCCGTTTGGCTGTCGCCTACGCGATACCGCTACCGGGGAACCGCGATCCCCTCACCCTGGCCACTCACGGCATAACGAACCAATCCCCGAACGGGGTCTGTGGAGAGCCGGATGCGGTGAAAGGGCCCCGACCAGCCGCTCGCGCAGGCCAGGATGCACAAGTCCCCTGATCCTCCGCTCGGCTACGACGACTTACGGCGATTTGCCAGGTAGACGACCTCGACCAGATCCGCCAGGTCGACATGCTCGCGAAGCTCAGCGACTGTCTTGCAGTAGGCGATCACGTACCGGTTCCAATCACCAGCCCAAAAGACTCGGAGCCTCGGCCGGCCGTTGAGCACGATGTGCTCGACCTCGATGCTGTCAGTACCGACGAACCGCGCTCCCACGCCGCGGGCACACGTTTCCGCCGCTCGCTCAGGGGTGGGAGGCTGGAGGCTCACCACGAAGACGCCGCACGACGGCAGACAGGGCGGCGGGGCGTAGACCCGCCACGGGGAGCCGGTCCGGGTCCGGAAGAAGACCCCGTTGATCACCAGTCGGTGATCGGCCCACCGGCCGCCCTGACGCGGATTGACGGGCAGCAGCGGCAACAGCCGCTGCCATTCCTCCTCGGACAGGTCATGACGCTTCAGACGATCATCCACCGTACCGATCTACACCAAATCACCATCAAAGCTCCACAGGACACCCCCTAGCAGGCCAGTGTCAGTCACCTAGTCCGATTGACAGACGATGACTATTGCCAGAGTTTACCGAATTGGTCATGAGACCAACGTCCCACCGTCCCAGAAGGATTGATGAACCCGTACAACTCCAGATACTGCCGGATGCGGGCATCACTCCAACCCGACTCGCGGCGGATTCGGGAAGCGGCCACGGCCAGTTTCACGTCCCTCTTGGGTCCGTTCCCAAAATACAGGACACGCTCATGATCTTTTACGTTCCATTGCTGGAGGATCGCTTCTTGGTATCGCTTGCAGGCATCTTCTAATTTTGCACGGTCGAGCCTGCCAGCAAGCTCATCGAGCTTGGCAGATTCCACCTCATTGCGAAGGCCGGCGCCAACGCGCACAGCAGCATGGCGAGCACCCAGCAGGAGGTAATTGAGAACAACAGCCCGGTCGAATTCATCGCCCAACATCCTCCAATTATCGATCATTACCCCTCCTTTCAGCGGTTGGATGGTAGCGATACCAAAGCGGATCACGCTAGGCCGTTCCCACACGCCCAACCGTAGCTCTGCAGGATCGTGAACGAATATCTCGCCAAGATAGATATCGCTGCCAAGCACCCAATGTTCGACTTTCGACCACAGGGCACCACCGCGTCCAATAACAGGGCGCGCTCCATAGCGAACGGCTGGAAGCCTGTCCTTTTTTCGACCATCAACCGTGAACCTGAAATTGCTTCCTGACGGTTCGCCGAGCGACGCACGTTGATCTAGCACCAAACACTCCGTTCTCTCTGGGTCCAAGTTGGGATCCACGTGACTAGCATCCACCCCTGGCGTGTTCAGATTCCTCTTTATAGTTACTCAATTACAGCCGTATAGATTCAGGCAGCATATATTCAATTTCTTAACGCTGTGACGTGCTGCGATGCCGCAGGGACTCTCGTTGCTGCTAGCCCCAGGCGGTGCGGAGACGAAAGAATTTTATGCCACGACACTTGACACCTCCTCGAAGATCGGCCGCGGCTGACTTCGCTCCCCTGGGCGGGCGCCTGCTGAACCGCATGCTCGCCCACCGGCTCCACGGACGTTGTTAGCAGTTCTGATAGCAAGATCGCGATTGCCTTCGACTCAGTCTGGTCGCTAAAGCCCAACGAAAACAGGACGATCTCCTCGTCTCCACCAGCGAACCTACTCGGAACGGTTGCGGACAACACGAGCAGCTCAAGCTGTATGGGCGCGTTACCAGTAAAGATCTCTGCCGAGGGTGCGTGGACCGACCGCACGTGAGATCACCGGCGCGCTGGCGCTCGGCGTCTCGGCAACCTCGATCGCCACCTATCTGCAGCCCCAGCATCACTCTTGATCGGTTGGGACTCCAGTTGCTGAACTTGCTTGCGTGACAGTTGATACTGCTGTTGACTATGAAAACTCTCCAGGGTTTAAGACACAACGGAGAGCATCTCACCACAGACATACAGTTTTCAGCAATGATGTCTGGCGCCCTAGCTGGATCAGTTCGCTAATACGCAACTTCGAGGATGTTTAGGTGCGCAGACTTTCTGAGAATGAAGCCATTGCGTCCATGCGCTCCGCCGGGATGGAGCCTCTTGACCCTTACCCAGGTTCCATGGTGCCGTGGCGATCCCGCTGTACTAGTTGCGGCGCGATCGGCAGTCCACGACTCGGTCAACTCCGTGATGGCCGACAAGGCGCGTGTAGACCCTGCGGGTACCGGCGTAATGGAGAGGCGAGTCGCGTCCCAGAGGATCAGGCCATCGCAGAGATGCGTGCCGCCGGTACTGAACCACTCGAAGCCTATCCGGGAGTCAACAAGCCGTGGGCATGCCGATGCACCGCCTGCGGGACGATCGGCACGCCCTCATTGGGGAGTATCCGTCAAGGGCAGGGCGTTTGTATTCCCTGCGGACACGTTCGCGGCGGCCTGGCGCTCCGGATCACGGCAGAGGAGGCCATCGCGTGCATGCGCGCAGCGAATCTTGAGCCGCTTGACCCCTACCCCGGTATGAGGACCGGGTGGCGGTCACGGTGTATGAACTGCCAGACAATCGGCTACCCGTGGCTCTCCTCCATCCGCAATGGCATTGGCGGGTGCAAGACATGCGGTAACGCCAAATCAGCCGCCAGCCGCCGAATTCCCGAAGACCAAGCCGTCACGACGATGCGCACTGCTGGAATGGAACCCCTAGAGCCTTATCCTGGCTCGACCGTGCCATGGCTATCTCGATGCACCGAGTGCGGGACAGTTAGCACTCCGCGGTTGAGTAACATCCGGAAAGGAGCTGGGGGCTGCAAACCGTGCGGATACGCCCGTAATGGGAAGGCGTTTAGACTTCCCGAGGACCAGGCCATCGCCTCACTTCGTGCCGCTGGCATGGAACCACTCGAACCGTTTCCCGGCGTGATGAAGGGATGGAAGAGCCGGTGCACTGCGTGCGGAACGATCGGACAGCCGAGGCTTCATAGTATCCGCAGAGGGCAAGGCGGATGCGTGCCGTGCGGGAACGTTCGATCCGGTGATAGGCGGCGGACCCCCGAGAGGCAGGTCATCGACGAGCTGCGGTCAGCAGGCATGGAACCACTCGAACCCTACTCAACTTCGGACAGCCCATGGAAAGCGTGTTGCCTCAGATGCGGCACGATCAGCTCGCCGCGTCTGGTCTCAATCAGATCGGGCAATGGCGGATGTAACGCATGTGGACGCATTCAGGCAGCTGAGAGCTGCCGAATTCCCGAGGAACAGGCCGTGGCCGAGATGCGTGCCGCCCACCTTGAACCTCTTGAGCCCTACCAGGGCATGCACTCACCGTGGCTCTGTCGGTGTACGTTGCCCGCATGTGGGACCATCGGCTCCCCCCGGCTAGCCTCTATTCGCGCAGGCCAGGGCGGTTGCCGCTCATGCGCCGAATGGGGGTTCAACTGGAATGCCCCTGCAGTCATCTACATCATCATCCATCTGGCCTTCGGTGCCCACAAGGTCGGCGTAACAGGCGTCGACACCGATCGACTCGCAGCCTTCCGAAGGCTCGGCTGGCAAGTACATCATGAGGCACCCATGCCGACGGGTGCCGCCGCTTACACAGTCGAGCAAGCCATACACAGCCGGCTGCGCGAGATGGGGATCCCGGGTGCCTTCCTAAGCCGCAGCAACCTGCCCAGGCTGGGCGGGTATAGCGAGACGATCGATGCTGAAGCTATCTCACTCCCAGATCTTGAACGTTTGGTCCACGAGGAGATCTCGAAGCATCGCGATGATCCGGGACCTGAGTCTTCGCTTTTTCCAGCATAGCCCGGCGTAATTCCCGTTTTCCTGCAGAGAACCAGGCTTCGGAGCAGAGTCGTGCCCAAGAAGAATCCAGAAAACGCGAAGCAGGCGATGATCGCTCGAGGAGTCTGGCCGGTAGCGGAATTTCCGGGAACCCAGGCCGCCTGGCCATGCCGCTGCATGACCTGCGGTGAGTACGTCACTCCCCGCTACAACAACACGGTGAACAAGAAGGTGGGCGGCTGTAAATACTGCGGCAAGAGCAAGGCTGCCGCAGCGCAGCAGAAGCTTGACGCCGAAGAGGCGAAGCAGTCGATGATTCGCCGTGGGGTCTGGCCAGTCGCCCCGTACGTCAACACGCTTACCCCGTGGCCATGCCGCTGTATGGCCTGCGGCGAATACGTCTCGCCGACCTACGCCAACGTCGCGTCAAAGGGACAGGGGGGATGCGCGCCATGCGCGATAAGGGAAAGAATGCTCGATTCGGATGCAGCGAAGCAAGAAATGGTCAACCGCGGAGTCTGGCCTATCTCAGCGTTCCCGAATACCAGTAGCAAATGGCTCTGCGTTTGCATGGCCTGCGGGGATTTCGTCAAAACATCGTATAACTCGGTGGTCCATCACGGCAACGGAGGCTGCGAGCGATGCGGCCGTCCCGACCTCGACCCAGACCAAGCCACACGTGACATGTTGGCGCGAGAGCTACAACCCTTGGAGCCGTTCCCAGGAACCAATGAACCATGGCAATGTAAATGCACTGTATGCGACGAAACGGTGGCACCGTATCATGCGTCGGTTAAATGGCGAGGTAGTGGCTGTAAGTACTGTGCACGCAGAGCAGTCAACCCTCAAAAGATCAAAGAGCGGATGATCAGTCAAGGGTATTGGCCAGTATCAACGTTCACGCACACCCATCAACCATGGCTTTGCGTATGCATGGAATGCGGTGACTTCGTAACACCGCGCGCCGATACCATCCTTAACGCCAGACAAGGCGGCTGCCAGAATTGCGCTCGAAGCGGTTTCAAAGAAGGCGAGCCCGCGATTGTCTATCTAATGCAGAACACCGACCTTGCGGCAGCGAAGGTGGGTATCTGCAACATCGGGACCGGCAGGATACGCAAGCACGAGCGCGCGGGATGGATACTATACGACACCATCGAGTTCGATACCGGGAAATTGGCGTTAGCTGTAGAGAAAGCTACGGTCGCGGTGTGGCGAGCGCGTGGATGGGAACCCGTGCTCGGCTTAGGAGGCACCAAATACGACGGATTTACGGAGACCGTAAACATCCATCGCAAGGATGGCGGCAAAATTCCTTTCAGCGCACTGTGGGCTGATGTCGTGAATGCGCGCGAAGCTATAGATTATCTTCAAAGGTAGGGGAGTCATCCTTCGGACCCTTCATTGCGGGTTAGACACGAGCCCTCATACACTGGCAAGTCGATCCCCTGCGCCGTAGAACCGAAGCCGCACGGCAGTGTGAACACCCGCTTTTCAGGCCGAACAACCACCCTGCTCCCCTGCAGGAGACCGAGGTCAGAGAGTGGTGTACGACTGCCCGCCGGATGCCCCTGGTGACCGACGTTGCTGTCACCGCTGCTGTCACGACAAGCCGTCGCCCTCCTTGCTCTTCTGCAAGATCTCAATGGCTCGGAGTACGTCCGTGACCACGTGGTCGGCTTGGTGAGCGACACCGGGCCAGGTGCCCCGGTCGACCCAGATCGTCCGGAGACCCGCGGCGCGTCCGCCAGCGATGTCGGCGGTGGGGTTATCGCCGATGACCCAACCGCCCCCAGCGAGAGTCATGCCGCAGCGCTTGGCCGCGATCTCGAACAGGGCGACGTCAGGCTTGCGGATGCCTTCCACTCCCGACAGCGCGTAGGCGTCTACGGCCTCCGCCAACCCGGTTTGCTGGATCTTCCCGAGCTGGTTGTCTGCCGTGCCGTTAGTCACGATCGCCACGAGCCACCCGGAGGCCCGTAGCCGGGCCAGGCTATCCAGGACTTCGGGCCGACAGCGCACGAGGTGCGGCATGCGCCTCCGGTAGCGGCTCCACAGCTCTTCTACCGGATCAGGAAGGGTGAAGCGCTCACGGACCTTGGCGAAGAACACCTCTCGGTGGGGGAAGCCGTCTCGGTTGAGCGCGATCAGCCAGCCAACCGCTTCCGCCCCCAAGCCATGCTCGTCGGCGAACTCCTCGGCCCACACCCCGAACGCCTCGTCAAGGTTTACAAGGGTGTTGTCCAGGTCAAAGAGCGCGAGCCGTTGCACGATGCGATCCTACGAGGCAACGCCTATACCCCGCCTCTGATGGGCATGGAAGCCCAGCGGCCAACGATCTCGCACTCGACCCCAGTCTCTTCGCGCGTCTCGCGTACAGCGGCCTGCGTGATCGACCCGCCCAGGTCGATGGCCCTGACGGGGCGGCCCAGTTGTCTTGTCGGATCGTCGGATCGGTGAGGATGTCGCCGGCCCTGTTGGTGACCACCACGTTCGCTGACGGGACGATTGGTGGTCGGAGCATCCGGGTCGTCGTAGAAGTCGATGCTGCGGGCACCGAGCAGGACTCTACCGGCGGGCTTTACTGTCGCAGCCGTTGGAACTGTCGTCCACGCGAAGCACCTAGGAGCGGCAGGGGCTTTTGTGCATTCGCGAGGCTTAAGCGATGAATTGGCCGCTTTAGCGTCACTCAGAACCATGATCGACAGAAGTTTTTCAACATTCTTGCCGTCCACAGCCTGTGCCTTGCGAGGAGTCCGCCATTTGATGCTCCGACCTTCATCTTCTTACCGAACCGTATTCCAACATGTGAGAAGCCGCCTCGCTGCGCCCACAGCTTTTCCACACGTCATCCACAGAAGGGGCAAGTCCCCAGGAGCAAGTTTTACACAGATTGTCCACAGGACTGTCCACAGGACAACTTGCGTTACCGAACGTAGTAGCGGAAGCATTCATTTCGACGGTCTGAGGTCATCGCCCCGCAAAAGGGGCGACGGCCTCCCGGTGGCACGGAAGGCCGTCGCATCTCTCAAAGTTAGGCAGCCCTAAGGAGGCTCACCTGAACGCAAACGTACCGCATGACGTTAGGCACCCCCTCACGCGGGAGTCAACGTCCCTGACGGTGACCGTTATGGAACAGCCGTCTTCGCTTCCGCTGCCGATCATCGGCCAACTCGCTGACCGGTCCGGCTTCGTCGGTCTCTGCATCGGCGCCGCCGTCCTGCTCATCATCCTGGGCGTGATCTTCCCGGCTGTCTGGTCGAGGAAAAGCACCCGCCGTAAGGCCGCAGTGGAGGTGATCGACCGGCTTCTCCGGCGGCGCCGGTAACGTCGCCAGCAGGCCCCCGACTTCTCGGTGCCGGGAGCGGGGGCCTGCTCTCCTCACCATCAGCGGTTGGGGCTTTCGCCTAACACAGTGGGATCGTTGACAGGTGAGTTGGGCCGCTCGGCCGACGAGATCGCTCAAGGTCCCACCATTGAGAGTAACGCGGTCAACCGGTGGCAAGCCGACCCGGAGCGCAGGCCCTTCGGGCCGAGCACCGGAAGCGGCGCGGCAGCGATCGGCCCTGGCCCCTTGCGGTCAGAACCGAAGTGTGCCGATCGTCCTACCCCTGCCGACTACGAACCGAAGAACCGGGTCCGGACCGATGTCGCATTGTCGTGAGGGCTTAGGCTCGGATGGCATGCGGCGGCTGGCGGGCCTCAGTTGAGCGCTCGATGAATGGACTTGGGCATCGCACGCCTGGCGGGTCGAAGCGGTCCGGGTGGTCGGCTCGCGGCCTGGCCGCGTCACCTTACAGGCGACCACGCGCGACCCTTTAGCCCACGTGATGCCGGCCATGCCTGCCGATGAGCCGGAGTCGGGCTGGACGGCTGCCGACCTGCTGCGGCCGGTGGTCGGCGTACTGGAGACCGGCGCCCCCTGGCATCTGGACTTCCGGCTCATCCCGCACTGGATGAATGTGGGTGCGACCCAATCGGGCAAATCCAACCTGATCAACGCGCTGCTCGTGGCGCTCGCCCGCCAACCGGTCGCGATCATCGGGTTTGACCTCAAAGGCGGGGTCGAGTTGTCACCGTACGCGCCGCGGCTGTCGGCCCTGGTGACGACCAGAGCCGACGCGGTGAGGCTCCTGGCTGAGCTGATCGGGGTGATGGGCGCCCGGATGCTGGCCTGTCGCCGGCACGGCACCCGCGACATCTGGCAGCTTCCCGACGCGCTGCGGCCGATTCCCATCCTGCTCCTGGTCGACGAGCTGGCCGAGCTGTTCCTGACCGCCGACAAGGCCGAGAAGGACGAGGTCACCAAGACCGCTACCGCGCTGCTGCGGATCGCCCAGCTCGGGCGGGCCTTCGGTATCCACCTGGTGCTGTCCGGTCAGCGGATCGGCTCTGACCTCGGCCCCGGTGTGACCGCGCTGCGCGCCCAGATCGGCGGGAGGGTCTGCCACCGGGTCAACGATCCCGAAACCGCCGTGATGACCCTGGGCGACCTCGACCCTGACGCGCTGGTCGCCGCCCGGTCGATCCCGCCGGAGATGCCCGGGGTGGCGGTGGTGACCGGCGCCGATGGCCGCTGGACCCGTGCCCGGTCCGGCTACGTCTCCACCCTAGCGGCCGAACAGGCGGCCCAGACCTTCGCCGATCGGGCTCCGTCCTGGGAGCAGGTCAAGGCCAGCGGCCTGGGTCACGAGCTGGACAGCAACGCACATCCCGAGATCGCGGCCTGAAAGGAGAGGTTCCGATGAGCACACCTCGCGGACGTGCGGCCGATCTGGCCGGGTGGTTGCTGGACTCCGGGCCGGTGGCCGTGGTCGCCCTGATCGCCGGCGCGGGCTCCTTCACCCACATCCGCGACACCGCCACCCAGTACGGGCAAACCGGCTGGATGGCCTGGGCCGTGGCGGTCTGCGTAGACCTGACCTGCGTCATGGCCGCCCGCGAACGGCAACGCGACAAGAAGACCGGCCGCGTACGGTCCGGCCTGGTGTCCTGGCCCACCCTCGTCCTGGTCGGCGGGATCGTGTTGTCCCTGGCCGCGAACCTGGCACAGGCCGACACCTCGGTCTGGGGGTGGGTCACCGCGGCAACCCCGGCCGTGGCGTTCCTGGTCGCGGTCTCCATGCTCGAACGCCGCGCCGTCCCAGGACCGTCCTCGTCCCCGGCCACCGTACCCGCACCGACCCCCGTCCCCGGCTCGTCCCCGCGCCCCGTCCCCGATCCGATCCCTTCGACGGCGCTCGTCCCCACCGCCGTCCCGCCCGTCCCCGTGACTGCTGCGTCCGTCCCCGTCCAGTACGGCGACACCGCAGGGCAGGACGACACCTCTCCGGCCTCTGGCGGGCTGCTCGACTACGCCCGGCGCGTCGCGGCCGAACATCACGCCCGGCACGGCAGACCGATCACTCGCGACACCCTGCGCGCCCGACTCGGTGTCTCCAACCAACTCGCCACCGAGCTATTGCGGCAACTGCGCAACATCCCCGACCCCGCATGACCCGAAGGGACCTCTCGTGATGGTTCGCACCCCCGACCGCCTGGCCGTCATCAACGGCCTGCGCGACCTGGCCGATTTCCTGGACACCAACCCCGATGTCCCCGCCCCTTGGGGGCCGATCTCCATCTACTTCTACCCCCTCGGTACCGACGAGGAGATCCGCGCCCAAGTCGACCACGTCGCCCGGCTGCTCGGCTCCGACGTGGACGCCGACGAGCTCGCGGTGGACCACTACTCGACGGGGATCACGTTCGGCATCGCCGAGTACAAGGCGGTGGGCCTGCTCGCCTCCTCCCGAGCCCGATGGGCCGCCCGCAGGAGCTACGAGGACTCCATCACCCTCGACACCGACCCCACCAACGCCGCCCCCGGCGCCTGAACGGAGAACCCCCATGCGCATCCGCCTCGACGGCACCCGCTCCGAGATCTCTTACGCGCTCTACCAGCTCCGCAAGATCTTCCGGGTCACCTCGATCTCCAACCCGCACCCCAACCGCGGGCGACGGTCGGACTACCGGCTCTACGCCCAGATCAACCCTCGCGACACGCGGGCCTGGAGGTAAGGGCGTGGACGAATTCACTGTGATCCGCTACCGCTGCGCCACCTGCGGCGGGACCGGCGTCGACAGCCTGGCCGGCACCTGCGCCGACTGCGACGGAACCGGAGCAGACAACCACGGGGCATAGCCCCGGCACCCCCGGCGTGACCGCACAACCGCCAAGTCACACGCCACGTCGGGGGCCATCCCCACACCGAACCTCGGAAGACCCGGAAGGGACACGCCCCATCATGCCCAACACCACCAACTCACACGCGGTAGCCGGGATGATCGCCCGGCTCCACGACCCCCAATACGGCCGTTGGGCCGCCCAGATCAAAGCGACCGGCGGATGCCACCAGCCGATCCACCTGCGCGGCCACGTCCTGCATGTCGACCAGGCCACCGGCGCCCTACTGCACCGCTACTCGACCAGCACCGAACCGGACGGCGTCCTTCGGGTTCCGTGCAAGACCCGACGCGCCTCCCGCTGCCCCTCGTGCGCCGAGACCTACCGGGCCGACACTTACCACCTGATCCGGGCAGGCCTGGCCGGCGGCAAGGGTGTCCCCTCCTCCGTCAGCGCGCACCCGTGCCTGTTCGTCACCCTCACCGCTCCCTCGTTCGGGACCGTCCACACCCGGCGGGAACGGGACGGCAAGCTCCTGCCCTGCCACCCTCGACGGAACGCCGAGACCTGTCCGCACGGGCGGGTCATGTCCTGCACCGCCCGGCACGGCGCCGACGAGGAACGTCTCGGCGAGCCGCTGTGTCCGGATTGCTACGACTACTCGGGGTCGGTGTTCTTCAACGCCCTGGCCCCGGAACTGTGGCGGCGCTTCACCCTCGCGCTACGCCGTCACGTCGCCAAGCTGACCGGGCACAGCCTCAAAGCCCTGCGCGAGGAGCTGTCGATCGCCTTCGCGAAGGTTGCCGAGTATCAGCGCCGCGGCGTCGTCCACTTCCACGCCGTGATCCGCCTCGACGGACCGGAGGGGCCGGACGCCGCGCCTCCGGCCTGGGCGACTTCCGACGTGCTGTCCGCGGCCGTACAGCACGCACACCAGGCCATCACCGTCACCGCCCCCGCGGTCGACGACAAGCCGTCCGCTGTCCTGCGCTGGGGTGCCCAACTCGACGTTCGCGCCATCGCCATGGAGCGCGAACTCACAGACCGAGCGGTCGCCGGCTACATCGCCAAATACGCCACCAAAGCCGCCGAATGCGTTGGCACCCTCGACCGACGCATCAACGCCACCGAAGATCTAACCGCACTCCCCATCCGCGACCACGCGCGGCGACTCATCGCGGAATGCTTCCGCCTGGGCGCCCTCGACGGCCTGGCCGACCTCCGGCTCGCCGAGTGGGCGCACATGCTCGGCTTCCGCGGCCACTTCCCCACCAAGTCCCGCCACTACTCCACCACCTTCGGCAAGATGCGCGCCGAACGCGTCGACCACCAACGCGACGAGGCCGTCTCAACCGGCCGACTCCCCCTCTTCAACGAGGACACCGTCCTCGTCATCTCCCACTGGTCCTACGCCGGAAAGGGCCTCTCAGCCGGCGACGCGGTCCTTGCTGCCGCGATAACCGCCACCACTTCGACTGCGTCTACGTCGGCAACGGGGAGCGACCTATGAACACCGACGACATGCTCACGGTTCCCGACGCGATGGCCAAGCTCAAGGTCAGCCGGTGGACCCTCTACAAGCTCATGCGCTCCGGCGAACTCGGCTCAGTCCTCATCAGCGAGCGGTGCCGCCGTATCCCCGAATCCGCACTCAACGACTACGTGACCCGACTGTGCGAGGAGGCTGCCTGATGGGACAGCGCGCCAACGGGGAAGGCTCCATCTTCCCCTACAAGAACGGCTACGCCGGCTACGTCTGGGTCACCACTCCGGACGGGCAGCGTAAGCGCAAGTGGGCGTATGGCAAGACTCGCGAGGAGACTCACGAGAGGTGGCTCAAGCTCCACGAAGCGTCTCGGAAGGGCCCTGTGGTGACAAAGTCGCCGAAGCTGGCCGACTACTTGGCACGTTGGCTCCGGGATGTTGTCGAGCCCAACCTCGCACCGAAGACGGTCGCGAACTACGAGATGTTCACCCGGCTCTACATTCTGCCCAACCTGGGGGCGAAGCGGCTCGACAAGCTCACCGTGCAGGACGTACAGACTTGGGTTAACAAGATCCGGACGCTGTGCCAGTGCTGCGCGCAGGGAAAGGATGCCGCCCGACCTGAGACGCACAGCAACCCGGCTCGGCGTCAGCACTGCTGCGCCGTAGGGAAGTGCTGTAGGCAGAAGCCGTCAGAGTGGACCGTCCACGATGCCTACATGACCTTGCGGGCCGCGCTGAGCAACGCCGTACGCGAGGAGATCCTTACCCGGAACGTCGCGGCAAACGTGAAGATGTCCGTCCCTCGTCGGAGCAAGGCGAAGCCGTGGAACGTCGACGAGGCGCGTACCTTTCTGGAGTCGGCTCGCACCCGGCAGGACCCGATGTATCCCGCCTACGTCCTGGTGCTCGTGCTCGGTCTCCGCCTGGGCGAGGCTCTTGGGCTCCGCTGGGAAGATGTCGACCTCGACCGTGCCGAGATGACGATCGGCTGGCAGCTACAGCGGGTCAGCGGCAAGCTGCTCCACCGGGAGACCAAAACCGAAGCGTCGGACGCGGTGCTTCCCTTCCCGGACATCGTGACTACTGCGCTCCGGGCTCGTCGGGCCGAACAGCAGATGGCACGAGAGTCGGCGGGGGATGGGTGGCATGAAACGGGCCTCGTGTTCACGACTGCGAGCGGCCGGCCGGTCGAGCCGTCGAACTTCCGCCGTAGCTTCACGAACGCGTGCGGCAAGACGGGTGTCCGGAGGGTCAAAGTCCACACCACACGTAAGACCTGCGCGTCCCTCCTCGTCGCCCTCGACGTTCACCCCCGCGTCGCCATGCAGATCCTTCGGCACAGCCAGATCGCCGTCACGATGAATATCTACAGCGAGGTCTCCTCCGAGGAGACCCGCAAGGCGCTCAAGCGGCTCGGCGATCAACTCGATTCGTAGCCGTTGCTGCATACGATCGAAAGGCCACTTCCCCGATCACGGGGAGTGGCCTTTGAGCCCCGCGGTTCCCCCTTCATCACCACCCGGAACGAACCTCGAGTATGTGGCCTCGTACGCTGGCGCATTCCTCAGCCCCCTGCACGTCTTCTCGGGTTGTGCATTAAAATAAAAAATGGCTTGAGGTTGGGCTCCGACTCCAGGAGACCCGTTGGGCTCTGCAGCACCTAAGGAGACCAACAGCACCACCCCCAGTGGAACAGATCCTTCGGGATCACCTGACTGATCGTCTCGGAAGGGCGCCACCTTCCCGTCGGCAGAGCGACCCGACGGAGGAGTCCTCCTACCGGAAGAGGTGATCACGAGAGGTGGTTGCCGTGGGTAAAGATCCGTTTCTGGTGCGCTTGGTCAAGAACCTGAGACAGGTGCGGGAGGAGCTTCTTCCCGAAGTGGTGCTGTGGCTTTTCGCCATTTACGGCGCATGGGGCGTTCTCCGCTACATGCTCAGCCAGTTATAACGGTCGGTACCAATACACGTACGCAGACCTAAGCCTTCGCGCGTGAGGCCCCTGCCCATGTCGGCAGGGGCCCGTAGCGTTCAAGGGCTGCTACCTCACCAGATGCAGCGAAGGAGAGGCAGGAGGAGTCGGCTGCGAGCCTCCTGGAAGTGACTTCACGGGCATCGCTGGCGTCAGTCCGAACACCTGATCACTAAGCTCGTTCCACGTGATATGCAACTCATCCGCAATCTGAAGTGGCGTGACGCCCTCTGCGCGCAGAGCTGTGAATACCTTGGAGAGCAGCTGGGAGGATTCCCGGGCGATGCCCCCGACTTCTTCCCGGCGGTATCCCATGCGGGACAGGTTCGTGGACAGACTTCGATAGCCCCACTCGGTTACGAGGTTGAGCTCATGCAGCCGGTAGGTCAATGCCATGGCCGAGACCTTCCAAGTAGACTTCGCCGCCAAGACTCGGTCCACCGTCGCATTGTTAAGGCGCTTGGCGAGCACTGCCTTCTCCGGCATCAGGAAGGCCGATGCGAAACGTTGGGCCTGCTGCTCAGCCTCTTTGCCATGCGGAATCTCATGCTCCGGATGGAGAACCAGGTGACCGAGTTCGTGCGCGGCGTCGAACCTACCACGCTCCCCCGATTTCCTTGTGTTGAGGATCACATACGGGGTTGTCTTCCAGTAGAAGGAGAACGCGTCCACTTCCAGGCACTCTTCGGCCAGAGAGAACACCCGTACTCCCTGAGCTTCAAGCAGATGAATAAGGTTGCCGATGGGAGCCACTCCAAGATTCCACAGTCCTCGCACCCGCTCGGCAGCCCAGTCCGGGTCCTTTCCAGTCAAGCTAGGGACATCGGGAGCCGGCAGAAGGAACCGTTCCTCTATCCACTCGTTGATCATGATGGCGATACGGGCAGCAGCCAACGCGGTGTCCCGCTGCCCTGCGGTCAGTTTGCTGGGCGCCCGGAAACTCACCGCCTCCAGTGGGATCTCCTCGATCTCTGCCGCCGTGAGGAACGCCACCGGTACCTCCAACGCCCTAGCCAACGTCTCTAGGACCGTGGTGGTCAGCTGTCGCTCTCGGCCTCGTCCGTTCTCGTACTCGGACAGGGTGCGTGTGGTGATTCCGGTGACCTGCTCCAGGCGCACCAAGGTCATGCCTCGACGCTTTCGAGCCACTCTCAACCGCGATGGGGTAAATGGGTGCTTGTCAGTCATAGTGCCGCCTTTCACCCTATCGGGCGTCAGCGGCGCTCAACAGCAACGTCGAAGCTCTGCCCGTCCTCGTCCTGCTTGTCATCACCGATCGACACATCCTCGAAGGTGTAGAACGGGATCAAGATCCGCTCTGTCCACCAACTCACGTACCCCTGCTCAGTGATCTTGCCAGGTAAGGACAGCTCAACCGCGATGCCTCGCACGGTGACGTGGTAGAGAAGAATCCAGGTAGCGCGCGGCGCCTCCGCGGCATCATGCAGCTTTGGACCGACCTCGGCGTCGACGAAGAACAACGGCAGCTGCTCGTTGTCCTCGACGACCTTCTGGTACGTCGCCCCCTTGGCGTACTTCGTGGTGGGAGCGGCACCGGTCAGGCTGCCAGTTTGGGGATCGCCGGTCGTGGCGACGATCGCTAACTCGCCGGACGGATTGATCGTAAGCGGTAGTCCACCCGGGTTCTCGTACGTCCAGTTCCTACGGCCCGTCCGTATACGCAGGTGCTCGTTGATCCGCCCCCATCGGGCCATGCCAGGCATCACTCGAGGCGCCGCTTCCGACCATGACCGCGCCTCGCCTTGCCCGGCGCCCAGGGCCGCGTGGATGTCGCCCACGGTCAGCCCTAGCTGCGTAAGCCGGTTAACCGCAGCGTCTTCCTTGTGGATGACTCGTTGCATAGGTACCTCCTCTATCTCGTCTTCGCGAAATCCTCCCTCACTTGAGGGAGAAAAACAAGAAGATCGACAAAGTGTCCCGATTCGTTCCCCTACAGTGCGAAAGAGGACGGCAGATTCAGAACCTCCGGCCAGGGCCGGCTACCCGCAGTGACACCAGCCACGTTGCCCAAAGCGGCGAGAGTGGGTAACGGTCAAGACCATGCGCGGGTCAGTGAGGGATGGAGCTGTTGACCCCGCATGGGGGGTCAACAGCGTCAATTCCCATCTGCCCCAAGCTGACCAGTGCTACGAGCCCGGAGCCCCGGCTCAGACCGTCTCGATCCCCGCGTCCTGCGCCCACTTCTGGATCTCGTCGCTGTAGTGGCCCCACCGATACGGGGCGACGTGGCCCTCGGTGGTGATGTGAAGGACGTCGGGGTGGCCGAAGGCCCGCATGATGTCGCCGACCAGGTACGCGGCGGTGGCCACCAGGTGCGGGGTATCGTCTGCGAGTCCGTCGAGCGGGGCAGCGCGCTCTGCAGACGCCCCAAGTCTGGTGAACTCGCCGAGGCGCACCGATTCCCCTGAGGCGCTCGTGCCGAGTTCGATCGGCAAGGGCGCGGCGTCCCCGACCCCGACGCGGAGCAGCGCGTCGCCGCCAGCGTTGGCGTAGTCGCGGGCGTACCGGGCGAGGAACCGCAGCCCGGACAGGACCGCGATGATCAGGGCCGTCTCGCTGACGCGGCAGGGCAGGCCGTCTCCTCTCCCGTCGAGGCGGGCCTGCTTGTTGGCGTCGGGCGCATTAATCGCGAAGACGCCGGCGCCGTCGGTGTACAGCCGGGCATGCGGTGCTTCCACATTGTCGTCCTGCCGTGGAAGAACGTCCATGTCGAGCATCAGGCAGCGGGGCCCGGGGACGATGCGCTGCCAACTCTGGTGGCCGCGAGACAACAGCACCGGATCCGTGCGCTCGAAGTCGCGTTTGAAGGCAGTGAGGGTGTCCCAATTGACGATCATGTCACCGGGCAGGTCCGGCACGAGGGATACCACCAGCCAGGCCCCATTGCGGGTGGCGCACCGGTTCCGCGCTGTCTTCTCAATCTGCTCAGCGCGGCCGAGTTGGTCTTGGGCGAGGGCGAACCGCGCCCGGTACCCGGAGGCGATCTCCGGCTCCGACAGGTAGGTCGTCTGATGGCCGTTGCGGCGCGGGTAGCGGAACCCCTTGTTGATGAGCACTCCGTGCGGATACCGGGGGCTACGGTGGACGGCGATCACGTAGCAGCCGATGCCATCGCGACTGGGGTCAGGGACGGGGATTATCTCGAACTCGGCGTAGGGGTGGACGTGGTCCCCGATGAGACCAAGTAGGCGCGTGTGCTCCTTGTCGGACAGCGTGACGCCGGGCAGATCGTCGAGCTGGGCGTCGGCGTCCTCCTTGGCGCCGATGATAATGAGCCCGCCCTGGGTGTTCGCCATGGCTGCGACGTCGCCGCCGGGCTTGTGCCGATCACTCGGCTGGTCCCCGTACAAGGTTTTGTAGTCGAGGTCGGCGGCCTCGCGGACCTTGGCGGCCCTGAGCCTTTCGAGGTGCTCCCAGGTCAGAGCCTCGGGGGTGATGTGGGTACCCAGCAGCTTCTCCAGCCGCTGAGAGCGGAAGTTCCTCATGCCCGCGCACAGTACGCGCCGAAAGCGCTAACGTCTTGCCCTGCCGCGGGCCGTGCTGCCGACCTACTCGGCGCCGCCGGCTGGTCGGACGATGAGGTCGTACTTGTCGCCGCGCAGGAGGCGGCGGTGCTTGCGCGAACCCGGGCGAATCTCGGCGATCGGCACGCCTTCCGGGACGCCGTTGCTGTATTTCGCTGCTGTACGCGTCAAAAAAGGCCACTTCCCGATCATGGGATGTGGCCCTTGAGCTGGGGTGGAGCCTAGGAGATTCGAACTCCTGACATCCTGCTTGCAAAGCAGGCGCTCTGCCAACTGAGCTAAGGCCCCTTGCTGGAGGACAGCCTACCGGGAGGAAGTGGCTACTGCTGCCCGGCTCGGCTCGCTGTCGAGGATGAGGCTGGGGAAGTCTGCGATGGAGTCGATGATCTGTGTCGCGCCGCCGCGGATGAGGCGTTCGTGGCTGTGGACGCCGGTCAGCACGCCGGCCACGATGGAGGCGCCCGCGCGGCTCCCGCACAGCATGTCGCTCTCGGAATCGCCCGCCACCGCGACCTCACGGACGTCGTCGATGCGGAGCCGGAGCACCGCGGTGAGCACCATGTCGGGCCAGGGGCGCCCACGCCCGGCGTCCTCGGGGCAGAGGGCGAGGTCGATCTTGTCCATCCAGCCGACGGCGCTGAGCACCCGGCCGAGGGTCGCGCGGCTGAAGCCGGTGATCACGCAGATCTTCACCCCGGCGGCCCGTAACTTCTCGAGGGCCTCTACGGTGCCGGGCACGGGGACGAGGCCGGACCGCTCGATCGCGCCCTCGTAGGAGCGCTCGAACGTGAGGTTGGCCGCCTGCGCCTGGGCCTCGTTGCCGGGGAAGATGCCCCGGAAGACGTCGATCTTGGGACAACCCCGGGACCGATGCACGTGCACCATGGCCCGCGCATATGCCCCGGTCCCGGGGACTATGCCCTGCGTCGCGATCGCCTCGGCGAACGCCCGCTCCACCATGGCGATGTCACCGAGTGTGGTGCCGGCCAGATCGAGGCAGGCAAGTTTGATGGGTGAGGCGCTGGTCATGCCATCACCTCCGCCTTGATCCGGAACCATTCACGCACCCGCATCGGCAGCCCAGGTGGTCAGTTCTCGCTGCCGGTCGCCTCAGTCCACAGATCGAGCTCGGCGCGGTCAGCCTGCACCTTGCGCCAGACCAGTAGCCCCCCGAGGGCAACGAGCGCGAGAACGAGCAGCTTCTTCACGGTGTAACCCCACTTCTCAACGGTCTCATCAGCCGGCGATGAGACAACGCCGGGTTCGTAACAGATGCTTGCAGCCTAGCAAGGGATCGGCTTCCTCCCCCGGTCACGTGAGAAGCGGTTGTCCACAATCTTCCGATACGGAAGCCTCTTTGCGACATCCGTTACGAGCTTCAGCCCTTCAGGTAAGAGCCGACCAACGGTCTGATCAGGCATTACTCCGTATGGAGACCGGACGCCTCACCACGGCGGTTTCGTCCGAGAGCGGACACGGCCCCCGTCATCCGCCGCCCACCATGCCCTCGGCCGGCACGTCGGTGAGATAGGAGGAAAGGCGAGGAGTGTCGGGTGCGAGCATGTGGCGAACCCAGGCCGCTCGTTCGTGTTCGAGGGGTGGAAGCTCCCAGACACACCCGATCCACGGCTTGGCGAGCTCCTTGAAATTGGCCGGGTCGGTGTCGTCACAGCCCAGGAACGGCACGCCGGCAGCGGCCGTGTGGCACTCCAGCACGTTGTCCCACACCCAGGTGTAGGCGTTGAGGTACGCGGCCTCCTTCGCCCGGTGCAGGACGGTGAACGCGACCGGCGGGGTCTCGTCGAGCTCGGGCAGCAGCCGGGGCAGGAACGCGTAGGCCGCTCGCTGGATGGTCTCCTCGATCTCGGCGTCGAGGGTGCTGACGTGATAGCGCTTGATCTGCCTTCCGGCCGTCTCGATCAGGCCGGGTATCCGCAGATACTTTTCGGTGAAAGCCACCATTGGACCGTAAAATGCGGACACTGACACGTATTGTCAGCGATATGCGCGCGAGTCGGCTGCTGTCCATCCTTCTTCTCCTGCAAACCCGGGGCCGGCTGACCGCGCGCCAGCTCGCGGAGACCCTTGAGGTCTCCGTGCGGACCATCTACCGCGACGTCGAGTCCCTGCACGCGGCGGGCGTTCCCCTGTACGGCGACGCGGGTCCGGCGGGCGGTTACCAGCTGCTGAACGGCTACCGCACCCGCCTGACCGGGCTGACCAGCGACGAGGCCGAGGCGCTGTTCCTGGCTGGGATGCCGGGGCCCGCGGCCGAGCTCGGTCTCGGGGCGGTGGTGACCGCGGCCCAGCTCAAGCTCCAGGCGGCGCTCCCGGCCGAGTTGCGCGAGCGCGCGGCCCGCATCCAGGAGCGGTTCCACCTCGACGCCCACGGCTGGTACTACGACGGCGACCAGTCACCACATCTCGCCCCGATCGCCGACGCGGTGTGGAACGAGCGCGTGATCCAGGTGTGCTACCGCCGGTGGAAGGAGCCGACGGAGGTCACGCGGATCCTGGAGCCGTACGCCGTCGTGCTCAAGGGCGGGAAGTGGTACCTCGTCGCGCGCGGCGGCGAGCACGTGCGCACGTACCGCGTGCACCAGGTGCTCAATCTGACCGTGCTGGACAGGACCTTCGAACGGCCCGCGGACTTCGACCTCGCCGCCTACTGGCGGTCCTTCCTGGCGGAGTTCCGCACCCGGCTCTACCAGGGCGAGGCGACCGTACGGCTGTCGCCGCCCGGCCTGCGGCGCATGGGCGAGCTGATGAGCACCGCCGTGATGGACGCCGTGCACGAGACCTCCACCGCCCCGGACGAGGACGGCTGGGTGACGGCCGTGGTCCCGATCGAGTCCCTCGACCACGCCCAGACCGAGTTCATGAAACTGGGCGCGCTGGTCGAGGTGCTCAAGCCGTACGAGCTGCGCGGACGCCTGGAGGCGACGGCACGCGAGCTCGCCGGGCTGTACCTGCGCTCCTGACCGGCCATGCCCAGCCTCGCCGGACTGTACCTGCGCTCCTGACCGCCCATGCCCAGGTGGGGACATGACCGAAAGGCTTGGGCGGGTCTCTCCTAAGCGCTACGACACGGCCGCGCACCACAGAATGGACACTCAGAGTTGTGGATGATTACTGTGTGTGACGAAGTGAGCAATTCCCGCTCCGGTAGAACGACTGCCGGGAACCCGCCCGGGGGCTCGCCTCGGGTGGACGGGGGACTATCCAAGGAGAACAGATGCAAGCCAAGTGGCTTACGGCTCTCGCGCTGACCGCGGTGGTCAGCGGCGCGGGTGTGGCGGCGGTGGCGGTGCCGGCGTCGTACGCGGACTCCACGCCGGCAGGTCCCGGTGCCGCCGCGGACTTCCGCGGTTACCAGGTCCTCAAGCTGCCCAACGCCAACGTCGCCAACTTCGCCCGGCGCACGATCCGGTGCCCGAGCGGCAAGCGGGCGATCGGCGGCGGCGCCGAGGCGCAGGGCAACGACGCCATCCTGGTCGGTTCCTTCCCGACCGACGACGCCGGCGGCTGGGTCGGCCTCGGCCGGCAGAACAACTACGCCACGGTCGGGATCAGCGTGTACGTGATCTGCGCCGACGCGAGCTGACGCAGGCGACGTACCCCGCGGCGTTTCTGACGTGAACCCGCACACGGATCGAGCCTGACGGTCGGCGCGCGCGCTGGCGGAGAGTCGCGCGCCGGCGGTCGGGGCGGGCTGGACGGCCGGCTCTGGTGGGACTGGCGACCCGACCAGAGCCGGCCGTACGCGGACACGCCCAGTCCAGCTCGCAGTCCGGCGCTTAGTCCAGCTTGCAGTCCAGCGCTCAGCCCAGCTCGTAGTCCAGCGCTCAGCCCAGCTCGTAGTCCAGGTGGAAGAAGTGCTTGCCGTCCTCGGGGACGATCTGTCCCCCGCCGTGGATCCCCACCAGCTCACCGGTGCCTGAGTCGGGCAGGATGGTCCAGCTCAGCGACCGTTCGCCGCCGGAGCCAGAAGCGGTGTGGTGGAGCACGAAGCTTCCCTTCCGCCCCTGGACGCTACCGGTGAAGCGCTCGAACCCCACGTACGCCGCAGAGTCCTCGACCTGCGCCATCGCGGTGATGATGTCGGTCGTGCTGGTGCCTTCCAGGTCGCCGTGGAACGTCTTGGTCACGTGTACGCGGGCGAGCGTCGCGCCCTCGCGCTCGTCGAACGTCTCCGGTTCCCAGCTGTCGATGTCGAAATCGCCGTTCGCGCGTGGCACAGCAGCCTCCCTTGGTGGTGTACGCGTGCCATCCTGCTCCCCAAGGCTGACGTCTCCTGTCAGGTATGAACGCCCATCGACCGGGCGGAAACCCGTCGATAGCATGCGATTCGCGGCGCACCCGCACGCAACGAACGGCGCGTCCAGCAAACCGGCGACCTCGACACGCGTGGAGAAGTCAATGACCCTGTTCGACCTTCCGCTGGCAAGCCTCCGCGACTACCGCCCAGAGCGCGACGAACCAGCGGATTTCGACGCGTTCTGGAAGCAGACCCTCGACGAGGCGGCCGGCCATGCCGTCGCGCCGGAGTTCGCCGCCCACGACGCCGCGCTGACCGGGGTCCAGGTCCAGGACACGACCTTCGCCGGGTGGGGAGGGCATCCCATCCGTGCCTGGATGCTGGCCCCCGCGGGTGCCGCCGGGCTGCCGTGCGTGGTGCAGTACATCGGCTACGGCATGGGCCGGGGGCTCCCGATCGACCACCTGGTCTGGCCGTCCGCCGGATTCGCGACGCTCGTCGTCGACACCCGAGGCCAGGGCGGGGCCAACCCGGGGAGCCCCGGTGGCACCGGCGACCCGAACGGCGGCGACTTCGCCCAGGCGCCGGGCATGATGACCCGGGGGATCACCGACCCCGAGCAGTACTACTACCGGCGGGTCTTCACCGACGCCGTCCGCGCGGTGGACGCGGCGGCGGCTCACCCGGCGGTGGACGCCGACAGGATCGCGGTCTCCGGAGCCAGCCAGGGCGGCGGCATCGCCCAGGCCGCAGCGGCCCTGCACCCGAACGTCAAGGCCGCGCTGATCGACGTGCCGTTCCTGACGCACTTCCGCAGGGCAGTAGAGATCACCGACCGCGACCCCTACCAGGAGATCGTGCGTTTCCTGTCCACCCAGCGCGACAGCGAGGAGCGGGTGTTCCGCACGCTGTCGTACTTCGACGGGCTGAACTTCGCCGCCCGGGGCCGGGTGCCCGCGCTGTACTCGGTCGCGCTGATGGACTGGATCTGCCCGCCGTCGACCGTCTTCGCCGCCCACAACCACTGGGCCGGGCCCAAGGAGATCACGGTGTGGCCCTGGAACGGCC
Organism: Sphaerisporangium viridialbum; assembly: GCF_049674955.1. Taxonomy (GTDB): domain Bacteria; phylum Actinomycetota; class Actinomycetes; order Streptosporangiales; family Streptosporangiaceae; genus Sphaerisporangium; species Sphaerisporangium viridialbum. The sequence continues at coordinate 9,989,044 of NZ_CP187232.1, forward strand.
ATGAGGGCGGCGGGAGCCGCCAGCGCCAGATCCAGCTCCGCCACCTGCGCGAGCTGTTCTCGGTCGACTGATCTTCCCGAAGATCAAGAGGCGCGGCCGTACGCGCGGGCGATCTGCTGGGCGCAGGCGAGCAGTGGCTCGACGAGCCGGGGCAGCTCCCGCGCCCGCCGGGAGGACAGGACGACACCGAGGGCGGCGATCGGCAGGCCGTCCACGATGATCGGCGCGGCGGCCGAGCACGACCCGAGCGTCATCTCCTCGTAGGTGAACGCGTAGCCCTGGGCGCGTACGGACGCGAGCTCGCGCGCGAGCCTTCCCGGCTCGGTGACGGTGTGCCGGGTCGGCCTCTCCAGCTTCCTCGCGAGGTAGGAGGTGATGAACCACTCGGTCTCGTACGCCAGGAGCACCTTGCCCACCCCGGTGGGGTGCATCGGCAGCCGGCCGCCCGTGCGGGAGACGATCGGCACGGCCCGCCGCCCGTACACCTTGTCCACGTAAAGCACCTCAAGCCCGTCGCGGACGGCCAGGTGGACGTTCTCCCCCGTGCCGCCGAACAGCTCCTGCAGCCAAGGGTGCGCGACCTCCAGCAGGCGGCGGGGGGCGAGCTGGCCGAGCTCCCAGATTCGCAGGCCGATGTGGAAGCGGCCATCGTCGTCGCGGCTCAGCGCCCGCGAGGCCGCGAGCTCGCGCACCAGCCGGTGGGCCGTGGTGAGCGAGACGCCGCTGCGGCGGGAGATGTCGGTCAGGGTCAGCCGTGGGTGATCGGTGTCGAAGGCGCCGAGGATGGCCAGCACCCGGGATGTCACTGATCGCCCGGGATCGCGAGAGCCGCCGGCCACCACACCTCCTCCTTGTCCACATGCTGTGGATATTGTGCCTCGACTTCCGCTCAGTGGAACGCGAAGCTCGTACAGAGGGTCCTTGCCGCAGGATGCTCCTCCTATGCGAACTCAGGTCGGAATCGTCGGGGCAGGTCCGGCAGGCCTCCTGTTGTCCCATCTCCTGCACCTGCGGGGCATCGACTCGGTGGTGCTGGAGCTGCGCAGCCGCGACCACGCCGAGCGCCGCGTACGGGCCGGCGTGCTGGAGCAGGAAACGGTCGACACCCTCGTCGGGGCGGCCGTGGGGGACAGGCTGCTGCGGGAGGGCCTTCCCCACCAGGGGATCGAGCTGAGATACGGCGGCACCGGGCACCGCATCGCCTTCGAGAAGCTCGTCCCTGGACGGGCCATAACGGTCTACGGCCAGCAGGAGGTCGTCAAGGACCTGATCGCCGCCCGTCTCGCCGACGGCGGAGATCTCCGCTTCGAGGTGGACGACGTGGCCCTGCACGCGATCGGCACCGAGCGGCCGTACATCACCTTCGGCGGCGAGCGGCTCGACTGCGACTTCATCGCGGGCTGCGACGGCTTCCACGGCGTGTCGCGGCCGTCGATCCCCGCGGGGGTGCTCACGGAGTACGAGCGTGAGTACCCGTTCGCGTGGCTCGGCATCCTGGCCCGGGTCAGGCCGTCGGCCGAGGAGCTGATCTACGCGCGGACGGAGCGCGGGTTCGCCCTGCACAGCATGCGCTCCCCCGAGATCAGCAGGTTCTACCTGCAGGTCGCGGCCGACGAGGACATCGCGGACTGGCCGGACGACCGCATCTGGGCGGAGCTGAAGGCGCGGCTGGAGACGGTCCCCGGCTTCGTCCTCGCCACGGGGGAGATCATCGACAGGGGAGTCACGCCCATGCGGAGCTTCGTGGCCGAGCCCATGCAGTACGGCCGGCTGTACCTGGCCGGGGACGCCGCCCACATCGTGCCCCCGACGGGGGCCAAGGGCCTCAACCTGGCGGTGGCGGACGTGCGCCTGCTGACCAGGGCGCTCGCCCATTGGTACGAGACCGGGTCGGGCGAGCTGCTGGACGGCTACTCGGAGGCGTGCCTGAAGCGGGTGTGGCGGGCGCAGCACTTCTCCTGGTGGATGACGACCCTTCTGCACACCTTGGAGTCGGTCGACGCGTACGGTCACCGGCTGCAGCTCTCCTACCTTGACTATGTGACGTCCTCGGAGGCCGCGGCGACGACGCTGGCGGAGAACTACGTGGGCCTGCCGTACGGGCCGGCGGAATGAACCCTTTACGCAGGTCGGGCCCTGGGCCGCCCCCGAGCCGAGGCGGTGACCTCCCGTGTGCTTAACCTGAAATAACAGGAGACGGGGGGATTGAGATGCCCGACGCAGCAGAAGCGAGTGTCTTCTTCATCGGAAACGCCACCACGCTGATTCGCTCTCATGGCTTCACCCTGCTGACGGATCCTAACTTCCTCCATCGCGGCCAGCGTGCCTACCTCGGCTGGGGCATCAGCACCCGCCGCCGCACCAATCCGGCGATGGAGATCAGCCAGCTTCCGGACATCGACGCCGTCGTGCTGTCCCACATGCACGGCGACCACTGGGATCGGGTGGCGCGCGAGGGGCTGGACCCGAGCCTGCCGATCATCACCACCCCGCACGCCGCCGAGCGGCTCAGGCGGCAGGGGTTCAACAACGCGGTCAGCCTGGAGACCTGGCAGGACCGGCGCCTGCGCCGGGGGGACAGCACGCTGAAGATCACCTCTCTGCCGGGCCGCCACGCGCCGGGGATCGCCGAGAAGCTGCTGCCTCCCGTCATGGGAAGCATGCTGGAGTTCGGCCACGACGGCGATGTGAACCTTCGTCTCCACATCAGCGGGGACACGCTGCTCGACGAATGCCTGGCGGCGATCCCCAAGCGGTTCCCGGAGATCGACCTCGCGATCGTCCACCTGGGCGGCACGAAGCTGCTCGGGGCGCTCCTGGTGACCATGGACGGCATGCAGGGCGCCCACTGGGTGGAGCTGATCAACCCGAACTACACCCTGCCCGTCCACTACGACGACTACGAGGCGTTCTCCTCTGGGCTGGACGACTTCCGCCACCACGTCAACCGCCTGGGGCTGTCCGGCCAGGTCAGGTACATCACGCGCGGCGAGACCTACCACGTCCTCGGCCGCCGGACGGGACACGGAACCCGATAACGGCGGCCACCGATGGGGGAGATCCTGGTCGGCACGGCGTCGTGGACGGACAAGACCCTCCTGCGGTCCGGCTGGTACCCGCCGGACGTCACGACGCCCGAGGAGCGGCTGCGGTACTACGCGCGCGTCTTCCCGCTCGTGGAGGTCGATTCGACCTACTACGCGACGCCCACCGAGGAGACGGCGCGGCTGTGGGCGGAGCGGACACCTCAAAGCTTCACCTTCGACGTGAAGGCGTTCTCACTGCTGACCTGCCATCCGACCCGTCCCGCCGCGCTGCCGAAGGACCTGCGGGTCGAGATGGCGCCCGGCAAGAAGAACCTCTACGTGCGGGACCTGGATCCGGCCGTGGTCGAACAGGTGTGGGAGCGCTTCGTGTCCGCGCTGATGCCCCTCTGGGAGGCGGACAGGTTCGGGGCGGTGCTGTTCCAGTTCCCGCGCTGGTTCCCGATCAGCAAGCGCAACAAGCACTACATCCTTGAGTGCAAGCGACGCTGCGAGCCGCTGAGGATCTCGGTCGAGTTCCGGAACCGTACGTGGATGACCGAGGAGAACCAGGCCGAGACCCTCGATTTCCTGCGCTCGTACGCCATCCCGTACGTCTGCCTCGACATGCCCCAGGGGTACCCGTGCTCGATCCCTCCGGTCGTCGCGGCCACGTCCGACCTTGCGATCGTGCGGTTCCACGGCCGCAGCGAGAAGTGGACGAGCCAGGACATCTACCAGCGGTTCGGCTACCTCTACTCCCCGGAGGAGCTGAACGAGTGGACGCCGAAACTGCGCGAGCTCGCCGGGGAGACCACCAGCACGCATGTGCTGATGAACAACTGCTACCGCGACTACGCCCAGACCAACGCCCGCCAGCTCGCCGACCTGCTCAGGACCATGGCCGCCCGCCCGGTGCGGCCACCGCCCGCGCAGCCGGACGATGCCTGAGCGCTCAGGCCACGGTGGGCACCCGGTCGAGGGTGATGCCGAAGTAGGTGCGATAAGCGTCGAGGACGTCGGCGTCGCCGTCCAGTACGAACTCGCGGCGCTCGCCGCCGACGGTGTTGATCAGCTTGGTGCCGCTCAGGGTGACCCGGCCGGACTCGGTGGTCAGCGAACACGTCAGCGACCGGGTGAAGTGGGACAGCGGCGAGGTCTGCTGCCACCAGCAGGTCGGGACGAAGTCGCCCAGCTCGTACGGCCGAGGGTCCAGCCGGTACTCGGGCCTGCCGTCCAGCATGACATCGACGTCCCCGTGCTGGCCGTTCTCGGTGATCCGGAACACTCCGCCGGGATCGTGCTGGTCGTCCCTCGCGTCCAGGCGCAGCGGGTGCAGGCTGAACTTCCCGAAACCGACGTCGACCAGCCACGGCTCGTCCAGGTCGACCCGCAGGGCGAGATGGTCGAACGGCGGCCCCGCCCGATCGCCGTCGAAGACCCGGGCGGACAGCAGCGTCACCTCGTAGCCGAGCGCACTGAGCAGCGCGCCGAACGCGCCGTTGAGTTCGTAGCAGAACCCGCCCCTGCGGCGCTCGACGACCTTCTCGACGAGCGCCCGCTCGTCGAGCACGATCGGCTCGCCCAGGTGAATGCTGAGGTTCTCGAACGGCACCGCGAGCAGATGCGCGCGCTGCAACCGCCGCAGCGCCTCGGCGTCGGGACGCTCCGGCCGCGCCGCGCCGATCCGGGCCAGATAGGCCGCCACCTCTGAGTCCCTCATGCGACTCCCCACATCGACCGCGCCGGCAACTGTCCCACCCGGCCATACTGCCGTAGAGCACCGACAATCACGCGGGGTCGGTTCAGGTCAGCCGGGCGTAGACGATCACGTTGCTCGTGTAGTGGCCGGTCCGCTGGTCGAAGGTGCCGCCGCAGGTCACCAGGCGGAGGCCCGCGTGGTCGAGCGGGCCGTACACGCGCCGGCTGGGGAACCTGTTCTTGGCGACCAGTTCGACCGACTCCACCACGAACCGGGCCACCGTGCCGTCCACGCGGGTCACGGACATGGGGTTGCCGGCGCGCAGGCGTCCGAGGTCGTAGAAGACGCCCTTCCGGCCTCCTCCGTCGACGTGGCCGAGGATCACCGCTGCCCCGCGCTCCCCGGGAGTGGCCCCGTTCTCGTACCAGCCCGCCTGCTCGGGGTGCTCGACCGGCGGGATCTGCACCGTTCCGTCCGGCTTGAGGCCGAGCCTGCCGAGGGACACGTGGACGCCGATCTTCGGTATGTCCAGGCGCTCGGGTTCGGACCGTACGAGAACGGGATCGATGGCGTGAGAGGGGATGGAGGCTGGACGCGGCGGCGGGCCGTCCGGGGACGGGGGGCCTTCCGGCGGCAGCAGGCCGCGGCCGACCAGTACGGTCCCCGCCAGGACCGCGGCGGCGGCCGCCACGCCCAGGGCATGGCGGCCACCTCGTCTTACTCCCGGCATGTCAGGCTTGGTCGCTCGCACGACGGCGCAGCACCAGCACTCCCGTCCCGGCCCCCGCGGCGAGAAGGGCACCGCCGAGCGGCAGCAGAGGGCTCGTGCCGGGGCCGCCGCCGGTCTCAGGAGCGCCCCTCGGCACGTCCCTGACCTGCCGAGGGTTCTCGGTACGGGTACCGGCCGGCACCGGCGCGGCACTCGGGCGGGCGGCCTGCTGGGTGGGTGTCGGCTTGGGCGCGGCACTCGGGCGGGCGGCCTGCTGGGTGGGTGCCGGCTTGGGCGTGGCCTGGGGCGTGTCGCCGGCCATGGCCGGTCCGGCAGCGGTCAGCGTGGCGACGCTGAAAGCCGCCGCGGCCAGTGCGGTACGGGCAAATCGCATACATCCTCCTCAGCGGTGGCGAGGGCGGAGAGGCTCCGCCGACGCGCCACCGGACACAGACGTGACCGGTCGGGAACGGGCTCGATGGTGGCAGCGGAATGTCCGCTGACCATGACCGGAATGTCATGAGCGTGTAATGGATGTCCTATTTGCGGGTAAGCCGCCCGGGGCCACCGGATAATTGACCGGTGGCCAGAGTGATGCTGATCGAGGACGACCCGTCCGTACGGGAGGGTTTACGCCTCTCACTCGGCCGGCACGGGCACGACGTCGACGTGGCCAGGACGGGCGAGGACGGCCTCAGGCGGCTGCTGGAGGCTCCCGCCGACATCGTCGTGCTCGACCTGATGCTTCCAGGACTCGACGGGTTCGAGGTGTGCCGCCGGATCCGGGCGGGCGGCCCAACCCCCATCGTCATGCTCACAGCCCGTGGCGATGATCTCGATGTGGTGAGCGGGCTTGAGGCGGGGGCCGACGACTACGTCGTCAAGCCGGTGCGCCCGCGCGTGCTGGAAGCCAGGATCCGCGCGGTCCTGCGCCGCGTCGGCCCCGCGGCCTCGGCGGTCACCGTCCAGGAGACCCACGGCGACCTGGTCATCGATCGTGGCTCGCTCACCGTGTCCAAGGCCGGGATCCCGCTCACGCTGCCGCCGATGGAGCTACGGCTCCTGCTGGAGCTGTCCGCGGCGTACAGCCAGGTGTTCAGCCGCCAGCAGTTGCTGGAATCGGTGTGGGAGCTGGACTTCCTCGGCGACTCACGCCTGGTCGACGCGTGCGTGCAGCGGTTGCGCACGAAGATCGAAGACGTCCCCGCCAGGCCTCGTTACGTGCAGACCGTACGCGGGTTCGGGTACCGGTTCGGGCCTCTGTGAACCGGGCGGGCCCGCCTGCCGTACGGCGGCTCCGGCTCCCGATCTGGGTGCGAGGGCTGCGAGCGCGCCTGGTGATCGTCTTCGTGCTGCTCGCCGGGCTCAGCGCGCTCACCGCCGCCGGGCTGATCTACCGTCAGGCGCGCGACCTCATGCTCACGCGCACGGAATGGTCGGTCGTCAACGACTTCCGGCTGCGCGTGGCGACCCTCACCGAGAACATGCAGCATCCGCCCGACCGCGCGGCCCTGCAACAGCTGGCCAACCGGGTGGCGCCGTCGTTCCTGGAGGCGACCGGCGCCGCGGCCTACCGCGACTCGGGACTGATCGCCTCCCGGGACGACACCGGCGCCGTCACCCCACAGATGCGCCGCACCGTCGCCGAGCGGAACCGGCTCTTCTACCAGCGGGTGATCAGGTCCGGCACGCCGTACCTGGTGGTCGGCACGCCGGTGATGCTGGGTAAGAAGTCGGCTCCGTCCGGCGTGGAGGTCTACCTGGTGACGCCGCTCACCAAGGAGGAAGGGGACGAGGCGGCGCTGGTCACCGCGGCACAACACGGTGTGATCCCCGTTGTGGTACTGGCCGTGGTGCTCGCCCTGGTCGCCGCGCGCGGGGTGCTGCGTCCCGTACGCGATCTCGACCGGGCCGCGCGCAGGCTCGGCACGGGCGAGCTGGACACGCGCCTCGCGGCGAGCGGCAGCGACGAGCTGGCCAGGCTGGTGAACACCTTCAACGCCACGGCCGCCGCCCTGGAGACGAACGTCTCGGAACTGCGCGGCATGGAGGTCAAGGCTCGCAGGTTCGTCGCCGACGTGTCCCACGAGCTCCGCACTCCCCTGGCCTCCATCCTGGTGATGGCGGACATGTTCGAGGAGGAGGCCGGTCGCCTCGAAAGCGATCTCGCGAAGGCGGCCCGCCTGATGAACCTCGAGGTCGGACGGCTGGTGCGGCTCGTCGAGGACCTCATGGAGATCTCACGGTTCGACGCGGGCGCGGCCACGCTGATCCTCAACGACGTCGACGCGGCGGACGCCGTCCGCGCCTGCCTGCGCACCCGTGGCTGGACCGACCGGGTCGACCTGGACCTGCCGCAGGGTATCCGGGTGAGGCTCGACCCCCGCCGCTTCGACGTGATCGTCGCCAACCTCGTGGGAAACGCGCTCGACCACGGAGCTCCTCCGGTCACGGTGCGACTCAGGGATCCAGGAGAGAGCGTCGTCGTCGAGGTCGAGGACAGAGGCGAAGGGCTGGACCCGCGGATCCTCCCCCACGTCTTCGACCGTTTCTACAAGGCGGACACGGCGCGGGTGAGATCGGAGGGCAGCGGGCTCGGCCTGGCCATCGCCGACGAGAACGCCCGCCTGCACGGCGGCGTCATCGAGGTGGCCAACCGGCCGGGCGGCGGAGCGGTGTTCACGCTGTCCCTGCCCCGTGGCGGGGAGGAGGGCACATGACCGGAACGCGCCGGGCACTGGCGGCGATGGCGGTGCTCCTGCTGGCGGGATGCGGCATCACTCCGACGGACGTCACGGACGGGGGCGAGCCGGCGATCGGCTTCCGTCCCAGCACCCGGCTGTATTTCGTGTCGGGCTCCCATCTGCGGGTCGTGACCCGTCCCATCCCGTGGCCCCCGCTCAAGGAGACGCTCGACCTGCTGATCGACGGGCCCACCGCCGCCGAGCGCGCGAGGGGGATCGGCAGCGAGCTGCAGCCCGTCTACACACCGACCAAGGTCACGGCGGGCCAGGCGAAGGTACGCATCTCGCTGCCGCCTCCCAAACCAATGGCGATGCCGCAGGGCACTCGCTCCATCCTGTGGATCGGGCAGCTCACGTGTACGGCGGCGAGCGCCCTGGCCGCACGTACGGACATCGACCCGGACGCGATCACGGTGGTCATCACGCAGTCAGGCGCCCGGAGCATCGGCTCCTTCCGCTGCTCGCAGTTCCCCCGCGGCTCGGAGTGACCGCCCCGTCCGGAGAAGCGCCTACTCCGCCGGTATCGGTCGTCGAGGTCTGGGATGCTGCTGGCATGCGGAAGCATTCGGGTAAGCAGGGCATGCGATCGCGAGCCGTGTGGGCCACGGTTGCCCGGCTGGGCCAAGTCCACTGGTTCTTCGGCAATGTCTACGAGGCGATGGTCGACATGCCTCAACTGCTGGCGGACGCTCGATCGGACCGGGCGCCGAAGCTTCTGGGTGCCGGAAGCCCGCTGCGCTACTACCTCCCGGTAGCACCCGTGACACTCGCGGCCACCGCGGCCACTCTGGTCGACCGTTGGCGATCCGGTAGTGACAGACGTGTCATCATCACGGCAGCGGTGAGCACGACAGCGGCGACGGCGTTGACGGCTTACCTCGTACGAACCGTCAATCTCCGACTGCTGCGGAGCAATGAACCGCTGAGCGCGACGGAGGTCCGCCGGCTGCTCCGGCTCTGGCACCGCGGCAACCTGTTACGGCTGCTGGCCCTCACCGTCGCGATCTGGGCACTCCACCTCGCCCACTTCACTCGCGAGCGCGGTCAAGCGCAATGATGCTCTTGTCCGGGAACGGAAAGCCCCAGCTCTGAGGCTTACTCCACCCACCACCAGCCGTTCCCCAGATCGCGGGTGGCTCGGCCCACGCCCCCGTCGGCAGTCTGGATCAGGGAGTCGTCGCCGGGCCGGCTCGGAAAGTAAGCGACACCCGCCCCGTACTCCGATCTCCATTCATCCACGTAGATCGGCAGATAGAGTCCGTCGTTCTGCGCCTGGACCTCTCCGTCGACCGATAGGTACTTCATCCACCAGGGAGGGTCGAGCGGCCTCCCCTCCCGATAGGCAGCGGCGAGCTCCGCGAAGCTCCCCTGGTGAAGTCGCAGCGTGCTGTCGATGAACGTGGTTCGCCAATCGACTCTCCAGATGACCGCCCCAAGCGCCACAGCGATGATCAATGCGACCGTCGCTCGCGCGTACGCCTGGACCGAGAGGTGCGAGATGACCGCGGTGAAGCTCCAGAGGCAGGCCCATACCCAGCCGAACGCGATGACCAGCCAGCTGAAGAACCACATCTGCCGGTAGAGCGGGATCTGCAGGTAGCTGGCGGCGGCCAGGAAGATCCATCCGAAGGTGGCCATGAGGACGGGCCACCTGGACCAGCGGACGGACTTCAGATGAGACATCGGCACGGGTGGAGTGTCCCGGCCGTCCTGCGTGAGCCGCTACAGATCAAGCAGGAGTTTCACGCTATTTGCACCACTTCTACACACCCCGCCCAACGAACGGTGGCGATCTACACGCACGACGACAAGGAGAGCCGGGAGAGCGCCATCCATTAGGTCAGCGATCTGTTCGAATAGACCGCCGCAATAAAATTGCTCAAGGGCGCCGTGGATAAATGTCGTCTTACCTTTTGGGATGCGCGGGGCCCGCGATCTTCCGTGGCAAGTGCTCACATTAGACAGCCCCCGGCGGCCGACAATAATCTCCCGGTGCGGACCGCTCCGAGTTCCGCGGTAGGCGAATACCCGACGCGCGGCATTTGTCGCCGTCAAGGCGAAGGAGGTTGCGAATTGCGATCAAGTACTCGGCGGCTTCACGCGACGAGGTCCCTGGCCGTCGCTCTTCTGATGGCCGTCGCGGCTCTCCTGCCGCTCACGCCGGCACACGCGGCCTACGGCGCCCCCATCCCCGTGTCGATGGCCGTGTACGGCGGTCCGACGGGTACCCAACTCCTGGCCAGGGTGGACGGGACGATGCAGTTCGACGACGGGAACATGAAGTACGCGTACAACCTGGAGCTGTGCCGCGTATCCAGCTTCGTCGCGCCGCACGTCAAGGTGTTCGTCAACGGCGTGCACAAGGACTCGCTGTTCTGGAGCGGCGGCTCGTCGACGGCTCTTTGTCCGAGCTTCTACACCGCGACGGCACTGGCCGCAGAGGGGGACAACGGCAGCACGGTCGTGAATGTGGCCCTCACCTTGGTGGGCTCGGATTTCAACAACAACGTCTACCGCGAGCGCACCAAAACCGCGACTTACGACAACCCCTTCAACTGAGGGGAACTCGTCTTCGTGAGTCGTTCTGATCGACGGTCCGCACCACCGTGAAGACCTCGCCGGATCCCTTCCTGCGAGGTCTTCCTGGTTCACGGGCCCGGAGGCGTCTACGGCACGGTGCACCTGCGCGGCCGGTGGGAATGGGAATCACACCGCGGTCACGTACGGCCCCGCCGATGCGAGCCTGTCGGCCTCCAGCGGAGGCAGGCGGAGGACGAACCGTGCGCCCTGCGGCGAGTCCTCGATCTTCAGTGTTCCGTTGTGGGCGGCGACGATCGAACGGGAGATGGCCAGCCCGAGGCCGCTGCCCTGAGGGTCTCTGCGTCGTCCCTCACTGAGGCGGACGAAGGGGTGGAAAACGCGTTCGCGGTCTTCGGGCGCGATGCCCTTTCCGTCGTCGACCACCGTCACGACGGCTGCGCCGGCAGCGCACTGTACGGTGACCTCGACGGCCGTCTTCGCGTGCCGCTGCGCGTTGACAACGAGGTTGTTCAGGACGGCTGCCAGCTGCAACCGGTTGCCAAGCACCTTCACCTCGCCGCACACGTGGGTGGACACCGGCACGGGCCTGGCCGTCGTGATCATCTCCTCTTTCACCAGGGCGCCGAGGTCGAGCGGTTCAAAGGGCGCGGGAGTCGTCTTGATCTGGGCGTACGCCAGCATGTCGTCGATCAGCTCCTGGAGCCGGTCGGCGGCGCGAAGCCCTGTTCTGATCGCTTCACGCGGATCGACGTCGTTCGGATACAGCAGCGCTTCCTCCATCTGCGTCCGCAGTCCGGCCAGGGGGGTCTTGAGCTCGTGCGAGACGATGTGCGCGAACCGGCGCTGCTGCTCCATCGCCCCTTCGAGCCGGGTAAGCGTCTGGTTGGCGGTACGGGCGAGCCGTCCGATCTCGTCGTCACTCCGGGACTCAGGAACGCGCAAGCTCAGGTTCGTCACGCTGATCTCCGACATCCTCGCCCGGATCAGTTCCACGGGACGCAGCGTCCGGCCGATGAGGATCCAGGTCAGCCATGTCGTGACCAGGACGACCAGTATGCCCAGCACCAACGTCGAGATGTCCAGCACGTGGGTCGCCAGGATGGGGGGTGGTTCCATGCCTGCGTACACGAAGTCAGGCTGGCCCGCTGCGACCCGCGGGTAGACCTGTGGCGGGATACGGACCGCGGTGATCAGGTGGCAGCCGTCGCCCGGGCAGTCGGTCAGATGGACGATCGGCCTGTCGGCCGGTGGCCGGACAGTGGTCAGCGGGGGCGATCCCGTGACTCCGGCACTCGCCGCGATCACCTGCCCGCGGGAGTTGACGAGCTGGAGCACGTCCACGGGCGTGTCGGGGGGCGGGGGCAGCCTCTCGCCCGTTCTCATCAAGGCGATCCATTCGGTCGCGGCCTCCTGCGTCTGACTGAAGACGCGGTTCTGAACCTGGTTGCGAACGGCGAGGTCGAACCCGATGCCCATCAGGGTGGTGAGGAGCAGAGACGCGACCGCCGCGAGCATCGTGAAGCGCGCCTGGATCGAATGACGGTGTAAAAGGTCTCTCATCCACTGCCCTCGCAAATTCCTGGGCCTGGACCGCTTCGCACGCAATCTATCGACAGAGAGGCATTAATCGCTTCAAAGAGTGCAAAGCTCGTATAAACCCCCCTACTGAAGGATTAGGGCTTTGAGCATCGACGAGCCCGGCGTCATGGCGTCTTCACCCCGTGGCGCCGAACTCGGCCAGATCGCCGCCCGTACCTGCGCGCCCATATGAGCCGCTTCGGCGCGTACGCCACAAACGAGCCGTACCGCGAGCCGGAGGTGTTCAACCCCGACATCGGCAAAACCTTGTCAAGGGCGGTCTCGATACCCGACCTACATCCCAAACCCTCCACCGGAGCGGTGGCACCCCCGATCACCGGCGCTCGGCCGCCCGCCAGCGCCGGACGCAATTCGCCGTCTTGGCCGGCACCCGCCGAAGCTATAGCCAGCCGTCCCTCGGCCACATAGTCACAGCCACGCACCGCCGGCGAGAGCTAGCCGCGAAGATCAAAAAGGCCGCTTCCCGATCATGGGGAGCGGCCTTCGCGCAGGTAATCCATGGTGGGGCTACCAGGACTTGAACCTGGGACCTCTTCCTTATCAGGCA